>DATLIG010000111.1:0-2143 GCA_035539555.1 Nocardioides sp.
AGCCCGGGCCGAGCCCGGCGCCGGACCCGGCGCCGGACCCGGCCACGGCCACGGTGCCGCCCGTCGCGGCTGCTCCGCCGACGACGGCTGCTGCCCCCGAGGGCGGCGGGCTCACCCTCGTCGACATCCGCCGCCTGTGGCCCTCGGTCATCGACCGGGTCAAGGGCGTCAAGCGGGTCACCTGGATCCACCTGACCCAGAACTCCCAGGTCGTCGGCTTCGACAACGACGTGATCGCGCTGGGCTTCCAGGCCGACGGGCCGCGCCGCTCGTTCGAGTCCGGCGGCCACGCCGACATCGTCCAGCAGGCCGTGATCGACGAGATCGGAGCCGCGGTCCGGATCGACGCGATCATCGACCCGGCGGCGGTCCCCGGGGGTGCGCCGCCTCCGTCGTCCGCGCCGCCGTCCCCGGCCGCGCCCGCCGCCGCGCCGCGCCAGGCGGCCGCCGACGACGGCTGGGGCTCGGCATCCGCCACCCCGCCGGCGGACGACCCGCCCCCGTGGGCGGTGCCGGGCAACGGGCAGCCGGTCGACGCCGCCCCGGCCGCCCCGGCCGAGCCGACGCCGCGCCGCACCCGGATGGCCGACATCCAGGCGCGCGAGGAGGGCCTCGCCGACGGGCCGCCGGAGGACCCGGACGCCCACGCCCGCTTCGACGACGCCGACGTCGACGCCGAGTCCAGCGCCGACCTGCTGGCCCGCGAGCTCGGCGCCCAGATGATCGAGGAGATCCCGCGCGGCAGCTGAGCCGCCGGGACCGACCACCAGCCACGCCACCACGCCACCCACCGAGAAGAGACGAAGATGAGCCAGAACCCGTTCGACGCACTGGGCGGAGCCGGCGGCCTCGACCTGGGTGCGCTGATGCAGCAGGCCCAGCAGATGCAGCAGCAGCTCGTCGAGGCCCAGCAGCGCCTCGCCGAGGCCACCGTCGACGGCACCGTCGCCGGCGGCGCCGTGTCCGTCACCATCACCGGCGCCGGTGAGCTGACGGCCGTGACGATCAAGCCGGAGGCCCTCGACGCCACCGACGCCGACGCGCTCGCCGACCTCGGCGACCTGGTCGTCGCCGCCTTCCGTGACGCCCGCGCCAAGGCCGACGAGCTGGCCGAGGAGCTGATCGGTCCGTTCGGCGGGCTCGGCGGCGACCTCGGCGGTGGCCTGCCGGGCCTGGGCGGAGCGGGCGGTACGCCCGGTCAGCTCGGCTTCTGAGCGGGGACCCCCGGTGTACGAAGGCGTCGTCCAGGACCTCATCGACGAGCTCGGCCGCCTGCCGGGCGTCGGTCCGAAGAGCGCCCAGCGGATCGCGTTCCACCTGCTGCAGGCCGACCCGGTCGACGTACGACGCCTGGCGGACGTGCTGATCGAGGTGAAGGACAAGGTCAAGTTCTGCAGCATCTGCTTCAACGTGGCCGAGGACGACCAGTGCCGGATCTGCCGCGACCCCCGGCGCGACCCCTCGGTGCTGTGCGTCGTCGAGGAGTACAAGGACGTCGTCGCCATCGAGCGGACACGTGAGTTCCGCGGGCGCTACCACGTCCTCGGTGGCGCGATCTCGCCAATCGACGGCATCGGCCCGGAGCAGCTCCACATCCGCGAGCTGCTCACCCGGCTGGGCGACGGCGCGGTCACCGAGGTGATCCTGGCGACCGATCCCAACCTGGAGGGCGAGGCGACCGCGACCTACCTCACGCGCATGCTCAGCCCGCTGGGGTTGCGCGTGACACGTTTGGCCAGTGGACTTCCGGTGGGAGGAGACCTGGAGTACGCCGACGAGGTCACCCTGGGTCGGGCATTCGTGGGAAGGCAGACAGCGACATGAGTGGGACGAACGGGAACATGAGCGAGAACACCAGCACCGAGCAGCTCCCGGGCCTGGCAGCCCTCGAGGCGCTGATCGCCGTCGAGACCGAGACCGTCCGCTTCGCGGACGACATCGCCGCGTCGGTCACCTCGTTCCTCGACGGCCTGCGGGTCGTGGCGGCGGAGGCGACGGGTGGGCAGGCGGTGTCCCTGCTGCTGCTCCAGATCAGCCAGATCGCGCTGACCGGCGCCCGGCTGGGCGTGCACCGCGACTTCGCGCCGCGCGACGAGTACCAGCCCGACGACGGCCCGGACCCCGAGGACGTCGACGAGCTGCG
>DATLIG010000112.1:0-10093 GCA_035539555.1 Nocardioides sp.
AACGCGTCATCGGGAGGGACGGGCAGGGAGACGGTCCTGGTGTAGGTCATGGCTTCACTCCTGGGTGGGCGGGTGCGCATCGGCGCGCTGGCGGTGGAGCTCGTCGGCGTCGGCGACCAGCAGGTCCAGCTCGGAGGTCCAGAACCGGTCGATCTCGGCCTGGAGCCGGCGCAGTCCGTCGGGGACGACCCGGTAGATCCGCTGCCGGCCGGACTTCTCCGCCGTGACGAGGCCGGCCTCGGCGAGGACCAGCAGGTGCTGGCTGATCGCCGAGCGGGTCACCGGGAACTGTCCGGCGAGCTCGGTGACGCTCTGCGGACCGCTCGCCAGCAGCTGCAGGAGACGGCGCCGGCTGGGCTCCGCTGCGGCACTGAGGGGGTCGGTCACGTCGTACACGTTAGTCACGGCTAACGCGTTAGTCAAGACTGACGCATGCGGGGCGCATTCACAGGGTCCTGCCAGTGCGAGCGCAGCCCTCCCCCAGCCGCCGTCGTCATCGTCGAGGCACGTCCCCCAGCGAGGCGGGACGGAGACAAGGAGACCGAGATGACGAAGTACCGCACCCGCGCGGCGGCCCTGCTCGCGGCCGGAGCCGTGGCCGGCGGCGCCACCGCCGCGACCCTGTCCGCGCACGCCGCCGACGACACCGGCACCAGCTCGGAGGCGTCCAGCGCCACCACCGGCGCGCGCGGACCCGGCGGACCCGGGGGCCACGGCCGCGGCGGGTTCGGCGGCGACGCCGCAGCCATCGCCAAGGCCCTCGGCATCAGCGAGGACAAGGTGTCCGACGCGCTCGACGCCGTGCGCGAGGAGATCGGGCCGGACGCCGGCAGCAAGCCGGCCGAGGGCGAGCAGCCGACCCCGCCGAGCGACGAGGAGCGCGCCGAGCGCGAGGCGGCGTTCGTCACCGCGCTCGCCCAGGAGCTCGGCATCGAGGAGAGCAAGGTCTCCGACGCGCTGGAGACCGTCCGCGCGGCCCACCGCGCGGAGCGCCGCACGGAGCTGGTGGACCGGCTGGACCAGGCGGTCGAGGACGGTGACCTGACCGACGCCGACAAGGAGTCCGTGCTCAAGGCGTACGACGCCGGTGTGCTCGGCGGCCGCTGACGGACGAATTCCCAACTCGGCGCACCGAACCCCCAACTCGGCGGTCGGAGGACACGTGGACGGCCGGGCCGTCGCTACCCCACGTCGCGACGACCCGGCCGGTGGCCGGTGAGGGCCTGTCCCCCGATGGCGCCCGGTCAGCTCCCGGCGTCGGCGCCGAGAGCGTCGCGGCCGAGCGCGAGGAGGGTGTCCTCCGGCGTGAACGGGTGGAACTTCACGGCCCGGATGTCGCGGTAGGCCCGCTCGATGACCGAGCCCTTGAAGAACGCCGGTCCTCCGGCGACCTCCATCGCCAGGTCGCAGACCTCGAGGCCGGCACGGGCGACCTCGGCCTTGGCCGCCATCACCGCGAGCACGGTCTCGTACGACGGGGTCGGGTCGTCGCCGACGAGCGCGAGCGCGCCGTCGAGGGCCCAGCCGGCGACCTGCAGCTTCGAGCGCATCACGCCGACCTGCCGCTGCGCCGACGGGTCGGCGGAACGGCGCGAGGCGGCGGCCACGGCGGCGGCGTACGCGGCCTCGGCGACACCGAGGTAGGCGCCGGTCACGATCGGGAAGGCGATGCTGGAGATGACCTGCAGCGGCGGGTCGAGGACGCCCCACGGGCGGTTGGCGAGGACCTTCTCCTCCGGCACGAACACGTCGACCAGGTCGATGTCGTTGCTGGCCGTGCCGCGCATGCCGAGCGTGTCCCAGTTGTCGGCCACGGCGATGCCCTCCGAGGCGAACGGGACCGCCATGTTGAGGACCCGGCGACCCTGCTCGGGGTCGTCGAAGCAGAACATCGTCGACATCACGGCGCCCTGGACGGACTGGCTGGCGAACCGCTTGCGGCCGGTGACCCGGTAGCCGCCGTCGACCTTCACGGCGTCCCCGTGCGGGTGGGTGTAGTCGCCGCCGCCGGTCGAGACGAGCAGGATCTGCTCCTCGGCGACGCGGCGCAGGGTCGCCTCCGCGCCGGGGAGGCCGCGGCGGTAGCGCCAGGCCGTGAACGCCACGACGTGCTGGTGCATGGCGCTGGCCAGTGCGGTGGAGCCGCAGTGGTGGCCGAGCTCGCGCTGGAGCGCGGTGAGCTCCGCGACGGTCGCGCCGTCGCCGCCGAGCTCGACGGGGACGGCCGCGCGGAGCAGGCCGGCGGCACGCAGCTCGTCGTACGCCTCGGCCACGAAGGTGCCTTCGGCGTCGTGCCGGGCGGCGTGGGTCGCGATGCGGGGACCGAGCTCGCGGGCGCGGTCGAGGGGGGTGAGGGCGGAAGCCGTCAGGCCGGCCGTCGGGGTGTTGTCGGTGATCGTCATGCGACCAATGTCCGCCGATCGCAGGGCCGCAACCAGTCCACAATTGTGACCCCGCTGGTTCGTATTCGCGACTTCGCCGGTTCTCTGGCGCCGCCGCTCCCGCGAGAGGACCATGACCGCATGCCCGACTACGGCAACTACTGCCCCGTCTCGATGGCTGCCGAGGTGGTCGCCGACCGCTGGACGCCGCTCATCATCCGTGAGCTGGTGCTCGGCAACACCCGCTTCAACGACATCGCGCGAGCGCTGCCGGGCATCTCCCGGTCCCTGCTGGTGCAGCGCCTGCGGCACCTCGAGAAGCGCGGTGTGCTGGACCTGTGGCCGGCACCGACCGGGCGCGGCAGCGAGTACCACCTCACCCCGGCCGGTCGCGATCTCGAGCGGGTGATCGACAGCCTCGGACGCTGGGCGATCGAGTGGCTCTTCGAGGAGCTGCGGCCGCACGACGTCGCGCCGACGACGCTGATGTGGTGGATGCACCGCCGGGTCGACCACGAGCGGCTGCCGCCGGGCCGGACGGTCGTGGAGTTCCGGCACACGGCACCCGACCCGGTCTCGATCTGGCTGGTCATGGCACAGAGCGAGGTGTCGGTCTGCCTGCAGCACCCCGGCTTCGAGGTGGACGTCGAGGTGGTCGGTACGACGCCGGCGCTGGCCGACGTCTTCCAGGGCTACTGCACGTGGGGCGAGGCCGTCGACGCCGGGCGGCTGGAGGTCGCCGGTCCGCCGCGGCTGGTGCGCGCGCTCCCCCGGTGGTTCCTGTGGAGCCCGTGGGCGACGGTGACCCGCGAGCGCGCGGAGCGAATGGAGGCGGGTGCCCCCACGCAGGTCAACTAGAACCCGTTCTAGGATCGCCGCGTGGGTACCTACGCAGTCACCGGGTCCGCCTCCGGCATGGGCGCCGCCGTCGCCGAGCGGCTCCTCGCCGACGGCCACCGCGTCATCGGCGTCGACGTCAAGGAGGCCGACGTCACGGCCGACCTGTCCACGCCGGCCGGCCGGCGCGCGGCGTCCGCGGCGGTGCTCGAGCTCGCGGGCGGCGTACTCGACGGGGCGGTGCTGGCCGCCGGCCTCGGACCCGCGCCGGGGCGCGACCGCGCGCGGCTGATCGCGGAGGTCAACGTCCTGGGCGTCGTCGAGCTGCTGGACGCGTGGCGGCCCGCGCTGGCGCAGGCCGACCGGGCCAAGGTCGTCGTCTTCTCGAGCAACTCCACGACCACCGTGCCGATGGTGCCGAAGCGCGTCGTCCGGGCCCTGCTGGACGGCGACGTGGAGAAGGCGCTCGGCACGCTGCGGCTGCTCGGCAGGGCCGCACCGACCTTCGCCTACGCCGCCAGCAAGGTCGCCGTCTCCCACTGGGTACGACGACAGGCGGTCACCCCCGCGTGGGCCGGCGCCGGCATCCGGCTCAACGCACTGGCGCCCGGCGCGATCATGACCCCGCTGCTGGAGCAGCAGCTCGCCACGCCCGCGGAGGCGAAGCGGATCCGCGCCTTCCCGGTCCCGGTCGGCGGCTTCGGCGACGCGGGCCAGCTCGCCGCCTGGGTGGTGTTCATGCTCTCCGACGCCGCCGACTTCCTGTGCGGCAGCGTGGTCTTCGTCGACGGCGGCTCGGACGCGTGGTTCCGCGCGACCGACTGGCCGCGGCCGGTGCCGGCCCGGCGGGTGGGGCGCTACGTCAGCCGGATGAAGGAGTTCCGGGCGCAGCGGCGAGCGCAGTCCTGAGCCGCTCGAGCAGCGCGGGGGCCGGTCCGTCCGGGCCGGCGCCAGCCGCCACCGTCGCGTAGATCCCACGGGTCGGCGCGTCCGCGACCGGCACGGCGACGACGTCACGGCGCAGTGCCGGGACGAGCAGCCCGGGCACGAGCGCCACCGCGTGCCCGGCGGCGACGAGGGCCGTCTTGCCCGCGAGGTCGGCGGCGGCGAGGTCGATCCGCGGCGCGAACCCGGCCTTCGCCGCGGCCGAGCGCAGCAGCGCGGCCGAGCCGTCGTTGTCCTCGACCCAGGTCGCGTCGGCGAAATCGGCGAGCCGCGCCCGGCGCGGGACCCGGCGTGGGGCCCGCCGCAGGGCGGCGGCGGGATGGTCGGCCGCGACGACCACCCGCATCGCGTCGTCACCGAGCCGGTCCCGCACCAGCCGGTCGTCGGCGGCCAGGCCGGGCGGGGCATCGGTCACGACCGCGAGGTCGAGCGCACCGGTCGCGACCTGCTCCTCCAGGTCGGGGGTGAGGGCGACCGTCAGCGACCACGCCGCGTCGAGGTCGCGCAGCGCCGTCGGCACCAGGCCGGCGGCGGCCGACGGCGTCGCCCCGACGGTGAGGAGGCGTCGCCCCGCCGCCGCCTCCTGCGCCAC
The DNA here is from genome assembly GCA_035539555.1 of Nocardioides sp. Taxonomy (GTDB): domain Bacteria; phylum Actinomycetota; class Actinomycetes; order Propionibacteriales; family Nocardioidaceae; genus Nocardioides. The sequence continues at coordinate 4,756 of DATLIG010000112.1, forward strand.
CCGGACCGCGCGGTCCGCGGCGGTGACGACGACCCGGGCGTGCTGGGCGAAGGTCTCCCCCGCCGCCGTGGGTACGACGCCGCGCGGGCGTCGCTCGACGAGCACCACGCCGATCTCCCGCTCCAGCGCGGCGACCTGCCGCGAGATGGCGGACTGGGTGTAGCCGAGCTCGACCGCGGCCGCCGACAGCGAGCCGAGGCGGCAGACCGAGAGGAAGGTGCGCCAGCCGGTGAGGTCCATGGGAGCAATCTATGCGGTCTCCGCATGGCAGGCGTGACAAATCTGCGCTGGTCGCAGGTCTTGAACGCACGGACGATGGAGCCATGCACGTCACCGTCCTGGGCCTCGGCCGAATGGGCGCCGCCATGGCCGCCCGCCTCGCCGACCGCGACCACACCGTCACCACCTGGACCCGCTCCGGCCGGTCCGTCCCCGGGCTCGCCTCCGCCGCCACCCCGGCCGACGCCGTCGCCGACGCGGACCTCGTCCTGCTCTGCCTGTACGACGCCGCGGCGTGCCGTGCCGTGCTCGGCGCCCTCGACGGCCGGCTCCGCCCTGACGCGGTCCTCGTGAACACCGCGACCGTCGGCGTGGACGAGGCCGCCGAGCTGGCCGCCGCCGTCGGGCCGGGATACCTGCACGCACCGGTCATGGGCTCGACCCCTGCCGCCGCCACCGGCGCCCTGACCCTGCTGGTCGGCGCCGCCTCGCCCGCCGAGCGGGCCGCTGCCGTGCTCACCGACCTGGGTGAGGCGATCCCTTGCGGGTCGCCGGCCCGCGCCGCGGCCGCGAAGCTGGTCGCCAACGGCGTGCTCGCCGGCGCCCTGCTCACCATCCGCGACAGCCGCACCCGGGCCCAGGAGCTGGGCCTCGACGCCGCGCTGACCTGGGACGTCCTCGAACGCACCTCCATCGGCGGCCTGGTCCGGGCCAAGCGCGACCGGCTCGCCGGGGCCGACCTCGGCGACGCCGACTTCACCGTCGGTGCCCTCGCGAAGGACGTCCGGCTCCTCGCCGGCCACGCCCCCTCCGCTGCCGGCCTCCTGGCCGAGATGGTGCGAGCGCCGCTGGCCGACGAGGACGACATCGCCGGCCTGGCCGCGCCCCGGCACGGACTCACCCTCGCGCCCGGCGTCACTGCGCCCCCGGAGGTGCTGGAGCCGTTGCTGGCCTATGCGGCGGGGCACGCGACCGGCGAGGCGTCGTACCACCGACGGGCGTTCCTGCCGACCGCGCACGTCGAGGGGCTGCGCGAGGGCGGGTTCGTCTCGTGGACGCTCGACGAGTTCTGCGCCCTCTTCACCGGCAGGCCCGCCGACGACGAGGCCAACCGGTGGCGGCGGATCGAGCAGGTGAGCACGTCCGGCACGACCGGCACCGCCGTGATGACGCTCCAGCACGGCCCGGACGCCTTCACCGACGTCTTCGTCCTGCTGGAGGTCGACGGTGCGTGGCGGATCGCCAACAAGGCCTACCACCGCTCCACTTCTTGACCGCTCCCTGCGCTTCTTGACCGTTGCAACGGTCGGTAGGCGCAGGAATCACCGCTGAACCGGTGATTCCTGCCCCCACCGCGCCACGTGACGCGCCCAACATGAAACGAGTTGCGCAACTAGTTGCATAGCCGCCCCGGCTGGGGCATCCTCGTGCCATGGCCCTCGAGCACGCGATCCTCGTGTCGCTGAGCGAGCGCGCCGCGTCCGGATCGGACCTGGTGCGCCGCTTCGACGCGTCGATCGGCTTCTTCTGGTCCGCGACGCACCAGCAGATCTACCGGGTGCTGGGCCGGATGGAGGGCGACGGCTGGGTCAGCGCCGAGACCGTCCCGCAGTCCGACCGGCCCGCCAAGAAGGTCTACGCCGTGACCGACGCGGGGTGCGCCGAGCTCACCCGCTGGATCGGGGAGCCGACCACGCCCGACGCCATGCGCAGCAGCGTCGGCATCAAGATGCGCGGGGCGTCGTACGGCGACCGGGCGGCCTTGCTCGACGACCTGCGCCGCCAGCTCGACGAGCACACCAAGCGGCTCTCGCTCTACGAGTTCCTCGCCACCCGGGACTTCCCGGACCCCGGCGCCCTCACCGGCGCCGAGCTCGACATCTACCTCGTGCTGCGCGGTGGCCTCCTCATGGAGGAGTTCTGGATCCGCTGGCTGACCGAGTACCTCGACGCCCACACCACCGCTGGAAGCACCAAGGAGTCCCGATGACCAGCTACCCCCTGCTCACCTCGAAGGCCGTCGTCGGTGGCCTGGAGCTCCAGTCCCGCGCGGTCATGGGCTCGATGCACACCGGCCTCGAGGACCGGCCGTGGCACATCGACGAGATGGCGGCGTACTTCGCCGAGCGCGCGGCCGGCGGCGTCGGCCTCATCGTGACCGGCGGCTACGCGCCGAACGTGCGCGGCTGGCTGCTGCCCTTCGGCTCGCAGATGACGACGCGCATGAACGCGCACCGCCACCAGCGGGTGACCGACGCGGTCCACGAGAACGGCGGCAGGATCGCGCTGCAGATCCTCCACGCCGGCCGCTACGGCTACACGCCGTTCAGCGTCTCCGCGAGCGCGACCAAGTCGCCCATCACGCCCTTCAAGGCATCGGCCCTGTCGACGCGTGCGGTCGAGCGGACGGTCGACGACTTCGTCGCGTCCGCGAAGCTCGCGCAGAAGGCCGGGTACGACGGCATCGAGATCATGGGCTCCGAGGGCTACCTGATCAACCAGTTCCTCGCGGCGCGCACCAACCGTCGTACCGACAAGTGGGGCGGCTCCGCCGAGAACCGGATGCGCTTCCCGGTCGAGATCGTGCGCCGGATCCGGCAGGAGCTGCCGGACTTCTTCGTGATGTACCGGATGTCGCTGCTCGACCTGGTCCCCGACGGCCAGACCTGGGAGGAGACCGTCGAGCTGGCGCACCGGATCGAGGCGGCCGGCGCGAGCGTCATCAACACCGGCATCGGCTGGCACGAGGCGCGGGTCCCCACGATCGTCACCAGCGTGCCGCGCGGCGCGTGGGTCGACAGCACGCTGCGGCTCAAGGAGGTCGTGTCGATCCCGGTGTGTGCGAGCAACCGGATCAACACCCCCGACGTCGCCGAGTCGATCCTCGAGCAGGGCATCGACCTGGTCTCGATGGCCCGGCCGTTCCTCGCCGACTCCGAGCTGGTCAACAAGGCCCGCGACGGCCGCGCGGACGAGATCAACACCTGCATTGGCTGCAACCAGGCCTGCCTCGACCACACCTTCCAGGCCAAGCGCGCGTCCTGCCTGGTCAACCCGCGCGCCTGCCACGAGACCACGCTCGTGCTCGGCCCGACGCGTGCCGCCAAGCGGGTGGCCGTCGTGGGCGGTGGTCCCGCCGGCCTGGCGACGGCCGTCAGCGCCGCCGAGCGCGGCCACGACGTGACCCTGTTCGAGGCGAACGACGAGATCGGCGGGCAGTTCCGCCTCGCCATGCAGATCCCCGGCAAGGAGGAGTTCGCCGAGACGCTGCGCTACTTCCGCCGCCGGATGGAGGTCCTCGGCGTCAACGTGAAGCTGTCGACGTGGGCGACGCCCGGGCTGCTCGCCGGCTTCGACGAGGTGATCGTCGCAACCGGCGTCGAGCCGCGCACGCCGTCGATCCCCGGCATCGACCACGCCAAGGTCGTGTCCTACCCGGACGCCATCACCGGCCGCGTCCCCGTGGGCGCGAAGGTCGCCGTGATGGGTGCCGGCGGCATCGGCTTCGACGTCACCGAGCTGCTCGCCCACACCGAGGAGAGCCTCGAGGAGTGGAAGGCGCACTGGGGCGTGGCCGACCCGGCCGTCGTACGCGGCGGCGTGACGGAGAAGGCGCCGCGCACCCCGAAGCGCGAGGTGTGGCTGCTGCAGCGCAAGGAGTCCGCGCAGGGCAAGGGCCTGGGCAAGACGTCCGGGTGGGTGCACCGGGCGGTCGTCAAGGACCTCGGCGTCCACCAGGTCAACGGCGTCTCCTACGACAGGGTCGACGACGCCGGCCTGCACATCACCGTCGACGGTGCGCCGCGGGTGCTCGACGTCGACCACGTCGTCGTGTGCGCCGGCCAGGAGTCGGTCCGCAGCCTGTACGACGACCTGCTGGCCTCGGACTTCCCCGGCCGCGTCCACCTGATCGGCGGTGCCGACGTGGCCGCCGAGCTGGACGCCAAGCGCGCGATCAAGCAGGGCACCGAGCTGGCGGCAGCGCTGTGAGCGGCGCGAGCGTCGGCGGCTTCCGCGCGGCCGTCGAGGCCCGCGACGTCGAGGCGATGAGGGCCTGCCTGTCCGACGAGGTGGTCTTCCGCAGCCCGGTCGCCCACAAGCCGTACCCCGGAAAGCCCATCACTGCGGCGATCCTGGCGAATGTGATCGAGGTCTTCGAGGACTTCCGCTACGTCCGCGAGCTCGGTGACCCCGATGGCCACGCCCTGGTCTTCGAGGCCACGGTCGGCGGCCTGGACATCACCGGCTGCGACTTCCTCGTCCTCGACGACGCCGGCCTGATCACCGACTTCATGGTGATGGTCCGCCCGCTCAAGGCCGCCAACGCGCTGGCCGAGGCGATGGGTGCGCGCTTCGAGCGCATCGTGGAGCAGGCCAGCCTGGGCTGACCTGCTCCACGACGCCGGATCGGGCTCGGGTCGGGGCTCAGCGCAGGATCACAGCGCCGGGTTGGGCCGGTCCACGTCGCTGGGGCTCACGGCCCCACGCCAACCGCCGGTCTCCGTGCCGCGCGCCTCGATGAACTCCTTGAACCGTTCGAGGTCGCCCTCGGTGCGCTTGTCGACGATCCTCAGCGCGTCGCCGACCTTCTCGACGATGCCCTGGGGCTCGAAGTCCATCTGCAGGGTGACCCGGGTGCCGCGCCCGCTGGCGTCGGGTGCGAAGGAGACGGTCCCGTCGTTCGTCGTACCGTCCGTCGCACGCCACGTGATCCGCTCGTCCGGCGTCTGGTGGACGATCTCGGCGTCCCACTCCCGGTGCACGCCGGCGATGTCGGCGCTCCAGTGCAGGTGCTTGTCGTCGACCTGTGTGACGTTCTCGACGCCCTGCATGAACTTCGGGAAGCTCTCGAACTGCGTCCACTGGTCGTAGGCCGTGCGGACCGGCACCTCGACGACGATGGTCTTCTCGATCGTGCTCATGGATCGTGCTCCTCCCGGTCGGGGTTTCGTTGTCCTTCCGCCTCGCGGTACCCGTCCTCGACAGCCGAACCCGGGGCACTGCGGAAGTGCGGCAGGATTCGCCTCGCACCGTCTGCCCGACAGATGTCCCCACCGCCCCTTAGGGTGCTGGACCATGGGCATCGAGTTCCGGGGCGTCAGCAAGACCTACCCCGACG
>DATLIG010000113.1:0-6439 GCA_035539555.1 Nocardioides sp.
CGGCTGGTCACCACCGTCTCCTCCGGCAACCCGCTGGCCCAGGGCGCGGTGGTGCGCCTGGTCGACCCCGCCGATCCCGCGGACCCGCTCGTCCTCGGCACCATCCCGGAGTCGATCGGCTCGTTCTTCGGCACCGCGACGGCGGACGTCGCGGGTGACCTGCTCATCGGCCAGGTCGAGGACGGGGTGGCTGCCTTCCGGCTCGACACCGACGGCACGCCGACCAGCCGGTTCCTCGCGGCCGCGCCGGAGGACGAGGTGACCGCACGTCAGGCGGCCGACCTCTGCACCGGCATCACGCCCGTGTCGCTGGACCTCCTCGGCTACCGGGAGACCGCGGGCGTGCCCGCCAACTGCTCGTTCACCCAGACGAGCGACCTCGGCACGGGGGGCGGCGGAGACTTCAACCTGCAGGTCCACGCGTTCGCCCTGGCGGCGGACGGCGACCTGTCGGCCGAGGACGTCGCGCGCGCGACCTTCGCCAACACCGCCGACGGCGACACCGCCCAGGACATCGACCCCTTCACGCCGATCAGCGGGCTCGGGGACGAGGCCGCGATCAGCAGCCGGGGGAGCACGCTCGTCACCCGCCTCGACAACGCCGTGGTGCACCTGTCGCTGGCCTATGGCCCGCGCAAGCTCGCCGCACGTCGTACCGCGCTCGAGGCCATCGCCCGCGACCTGCTGGCCGAGCTGGCGCGCCGCCGGGGGTGAGCGCCCGGGTGGGTCAGCCGACCAGCACGCTCAGCGGCAGGTCGCCGCAGGGGATCAGCGCGCCGCGCTGCTCGGGCGAGACCAGCCGGCCGGTCGGCACCCGCGGGTCGGCGGACAGCACGACCCGGAAGGCAGGGTTGACGACGGTCGCGCCGGCGTCGCGGACCGCACCGAGCAGGAGCGACTCGAAGGTGTCGAGGAGGGTGTCGGCGCCGACGACGCCGACGATGCGCCCGTCGACCTCGACGGGGACCGTCGTGGTGAGCATGTACTCGTCGCTGCAGACGTAGTCGACGAAGGGCCCGGTGACGTGCGGGCGTCCGGACTCGACGGGCGTGCGGTACCACTCGACCCGGCTGTAGTCGACGGGGTCGCCCGAGCCGGAGACGGTCGACTGGGCGAGCAGCTGCCGCTCCTCGCCCTGCCACCAGGCGAGGTAGAGGTGGTGGTCGGCGAGGAAGCCGGGTGCGGCGACGAAGCCGCCGCCGAAGAGGGGCAGGCCCTCGAGCAGGTCGCGGGTGAGGGGGTGCGCCGCGGCGACCAGGTCGGCCGCGACCAGCGGGGTACGACGGCAGACCTCCTCGAGGCCGTCGCGTACGACGTCGAGCGCACCGATCACGCGGTGGAAGTACGCCTCGACCTCCCGTGCGCAGGCCAGCGCTGCCGGCGACGCCGGTCCGCTCGCCCCCTCGATCACCAACGACCCCATGGACACATCCCTTCCGGGGCGCAGCACGGCTGCACCCCCACGGCTACGGAACGGCACCGCTGCGTGCCTGTCAAGGAGCCCGTCTCCCTGGATGAGCACCTGGCGGACCTCATCGGTACGACGCGTGGAGCACGGCGAGCTCGTCGAGGGCCTGGTCCAGCTGGCGTCGTACGGCCTTGCGGGCGGCGTCGCCGTCGTGGGCGCGCAAGGCGCCGAGCAGCTCCTCGTGGCAGGTGCGGGTGAAGGCCTGGAACTCCGGGTCGCCGAGCGGCTGGCGCAGCAGGGCGCCGAAGTCGGCCTCGAGTCCGACGACCTGGCGGGTCATCCGGGCGGACTGGCTCAGCGCGGCGAGGCTCAGGTGCAGCTCGGCGTCGGCGTGACGCCAGTGGCCGGGGTCCTCGTCGCCGGCCTCGGGGAGCAGGGACGCGAGCAGGTCGACGTCCGCGGCGTCGGCGTACTCGGCGGCGAGCTCGGCGCAGCCGGCCAGGATCACCAGGTGCAGCGTGCCGCGGTCGTGCAGCTCGACGCGCGACATGGCGGCCAGCCGGGCGGCCTGGGCGTCGGGGTCGTGCAGCTTGGCGCGGGTGACGTAGCTGCCGCCGTTGCGCCCGCGCACGGTGCTGATCAGGCCCTGGGCGCGCAACGAGACGAGTGCCTCGCGAGCGGTCACGGTGGCCACGCCGAGCATGGCCGCCAGCTCGGACTCGCTCGGCAGCCGCTCGCCGTCGCGGAGCACGCCCGAGCGGATCGCGTCCGCCAGCCGCTGCTCGACCCGGACGGCGCGGCCGACCTCCTCCAGCGGCGCGAAGATCGCGCCGCGGGTGCGGGTGCCGTGGCGCGGGCTGGACGTCGAGGTCATCCGTCGTCCCCTCCTCGCGGCTGATCGTCCGGACACGGAAACGTTACAGAGCGGACTCTAGACATATAACCTCTGGGATCATATGTTTTCGGTGTGACCCAAGCCACCACGCCTCCGGCCGACCTCCCGGCCGCTGCCACCGCAGGAGCCGCGAGCACCACCCCGGCCATCCGGCTGCGCGGCCTCGTCAAGCACTTCGGTGACGTCGCCGCCGTCGACGGCGTCGACCTCGACATCGCCGACGGCGAGTTCTTCTCGATGCTCGGTCCCTCCGGCTCCGGCAAGACGACGGTGCTGCGCCTGATCGCGGGCTTCGAGTCGGCCAGCGCCGGCACCGTCGAGCTCGGCGGCACCGACGTCACGAAGGCCGCCCCCTTCGAGCGCGACGTGCACACCGTCTTCCAGGACTACGCGCTCTTCCCGCACATGAGCGTCCTCGACAACGTCGCCTACGGCCTGCGGGTGCGGGGGATGGGCCGGACCCAGCGCCGCGAGCGGGCCCAGCAGGCGCTCGAGACCGTGCGCCTCGGCCACCTCGGCGCCCGCCGGCCGACCCAGCTCTCCGGCGGCCAGCGCCAGCGCGTCGCCCTCGCGCGCGCCATCGTGCTCGAGCCCCGGGTGCTGCTGCTCGACGAGCCGCTCGGCGCCCTCGACCTCAAGCTGCGCGAGCAGATGCAGGTCGAGCTCAAGCAGCTCCAGCGCGAGCTCGGCATCACCTTCGTGTTCGTCACCCACGACCAGGAGGAGGCGCTGACGCTCAGCGACCGGATCGCGGTCTTCGACGCCGGCCGCATCCAGCAGCTGGGCACGCCGCAGGAGATCTACGAGCAGCCGACGTCGGCGTACGTCGCCGGCTTCGTCGGTACGACGAACCTCCTCGACGCAGCCACGTCCGCCCGGCTCCTCGGCGTCGACGCCGAGCACGCGGTGCGCCCCGAGCGGCTGCGGCTGTCCCCGGCGACCGACGGCGAGAAGTCGGGGCCCGGTGAGGTCCGGCTCTCCGCGGTCGTCACCGAGACCATCTACCTCGGCGTCGGCAACCGGGTGCACCTGCGCACCGACGACGGCCTCGAGCTGGTCGCCCTCGAGCAGTCCACCGGCTCCCTCGACGACGCGGACCACCGCGGCGACCACGTCACCGTGCGCTTCGCGCGCGCCGACGCCGTCGCGCTGGCGCCCACCCCCTGACCCCATCACCTGCTCCACCCATCCCTTGAAAGAAAGCGGAGTTCTCATGAAATCCACCTTCCGGCGTGGCCGCGTGGCCATCGCCTGCCTGTCCCTGGTGTCGGTCTCCGCACTGGCCGCCTGTGGCAGCAGCGACGACGACAAGAAGACCGACGCGGTCGACAAGCTCGGCGAGTTCGAGGGCAAGGTCTCGATCCTCGCCTGGCCCGGCTACGTCGAGGACGGCACCAACGACCCGAAGGTCGACTGGGTCTCGGCGTTCGAGAAGGACACCGGCTGCGAGGTCACCAGCAAGGCCTACGGCACCTCCGACGAGGCGCTCAACCTCGCCAAGACCGGTGACTACGACGTGATCGCCGCCTCCGGCGACCTGTCGCTGCGCCTGATCGCCTCCGACGAGGCGCAGGCCATCAACACCGACCTGGTGCCGAACTACGCGAACGTCTACGACTTCCTCAAGGACACCGAGTGGAACTCGGTGGACGGCAAGAACTACGGCGTTCCCCACGGGTACGGCGCCAACCTGCTCATGTTCAACAAGTCGAACGTCTCCGACGCCAGCTCCTGGGGCGCGGTCTTCGACAAGGAGCAGCTCGAGAAGAACAAGGGCAAGGTGACGGCGTACGACTCGCCGATCTACATCGCCGACGCCGCGCTGTACCTGATGAAGACCCAGCCCGACCTGGGCATCACCAACCCGTACGCGCTCGACGAGGACCAGCTGGCCGCGGCCGTCGACCTGCTCAAGCTCCAGCGCGAGTACGTCGGCGAGTACTGGTCGGACTACCTCAAGGAGATCCAGGCCTTCGAGACCGGCGACTCGGTCGTCGGCACGACCTGGCAGGTCATCAAGAACAACATCAAGAACAAGGACGTCGACGTGACGCTGCCCAGCGAGGGCGCGACCGCGTGGAACGACACCTGGATGCTGTCCTCGCAGGCGAAGAGCCCCAACTGCGCCTACGCGTGGATGGACTACATCCTCAGCCCGGAGGCCAACGCGCAGGCGACGGAGTACTTCGGCGAGGCGCCGAACAGCCCGCAGGCGTGCGAGAAGACGACCGACCCGAAGCACTGCGAGACCTTCCACGCCGGTGACGAGGAGTACGCGAAGCAGCTGTGGTTCTGGCGCACCCCGGTCAAGGAGTGCCTCGACGGGCGCACCGACGTCGAGTGCACCGACTACGCCCAGTGGACCCAGGCCTGGACGGAGATCAAGGGCTAACGATGTCCACCTCGTCGATCACGCCCGACCAGGCGCCGGCCCCCGCCCTGCGGGGGCCGGCCGCCCGGCCGGTCTCCCGGTTCCTGCACCGCTGGGTGTGGGTGCGCCTGTCCCTCCTGCTGTCCGCGCCGCTCGCGTGGATGCTCCTCGTGTACGTCGTGGCGCTGGCCGCGCTGCTGATCACCTCGCTGTGGTCGGTCGACAGCCTCAGCAGCGAGATCGACCGGACCTGGACCCTCGAGAACTTCCGCACCCTGTGGGAGAACGAGGTCTACCGGAAGGTCACCCTCCGCACCGTCGGCGTGGCCGCCGCGGTGACCGTGGTCGACGTCGTGATCGCGCTGCCGATCGCCTTCTACATGGCCAAGGTGGCCACCCCGCGCGCCCGGCGGATGCTCGTCGTGGCCGTGCTGACCCCGCTGTGGGCCAGCTACCTGGTCAAGGTGTTCGCGTGGCGGGTCGTCCTCTCCGAGGGCGGCCTGGCCGAGTGGACCGGCCTCGGCTCGCCCGGCTACGGCCTGACCGCGGTCGTCATCACCCAGTCCTACATCTGGCTGCCCTACGTGATCCTGCCGATCTTCGCGGCGCTGGAGCGGGTCCCCGACTCGCTGCTCGAGGCGGCCGGCGACCTCGGTGCCCCGTCGCGCATGGTGATGCGCTCGGTCGTGCTCCCCCTGCTGGTGCCCGGCATCGTCGCCGGCGCGATCTTCAGCTTCTCGCTGACCATGGGCGACTACATCACCGTCAACATCGTCGGCGGTGCCAGCCAGATGCTCGGCAACCTCGTCTTCGTGAACGCCGGTGCGGCCAACAACCTGCCGCTCGCCGCGGCCATCGCGATGATCCCGATCGTGGTGATGCTCGTGCTGCTGACCGCGATCCGTCGTACCGGAGCACTGGAGAACCTCTGATGGAGAGCGTCCGATGACCCTCAGCCCCCTGGCCCGCCGCCTGCTGGGCGCCCTCACCTTCGGCGTGCTCGCGCTGATCTACGTGCCGTTGCTCGTGGTCGTGGCGAACTCGGTCAACCCGAGCCAGTCGATGACCTGGCCGATGGACGGCGTCACCTTCGAGTGGTGGCAGCGGGCCGCGCGCAGCGCCGGCGCCCGTGAGGCGCTGGTGACCAGCCTGCAGGTCGGTGCGGTCGCCACCCTGATCGCGCTCGTCCTCGGGACGCTGCTGGCCATGGCCCTGCAGCGGTACTCCTTCTTCGGCAAGAACTCCGTGAACCTGCTGGTGATCCTGCCCATCGCCCTGCCCGGCGTGGTCACCGGCATCGCGCTCAACAACGGCTTCCGGACCATCCTCGGGGTGGACCTGTCGCTGTGGACGATCGTGATCGCGCACGCGACCTTCTGCATCGTCACCGTGTTCAACAACGTCCAGGCCCGGCTGCGGCGGATGGGCACCAGCCTCGAGGAGGCGTCCTCCGACCTCGGCGCGGGCGTCTTCATGACCTTCTGGCTGGTCACCCTGCCGCAGCTCAGGTCGGCCCTTCTCGCCGGTGGCATGCTGGCCTTCGCGCTCAGCTTCGACGAGATCATCGTGACCACGTTCACGGCCGGCCAGGGCGCCAACACCCTGCCGATCTGGATCCTCAACAACATGTTCCGGCCCAACCAGGCGCCGGTGGTCAACGTGGTCGCGGTGGTGCTGATCCTGTTCTCGATCGTCCCGGTGTGGCTGGCGCAGCGCCTGTCCTCCGACGTCGAGGCCGCCCGCTGACCCTCCCCGCCCCCTGTCC
>DATLIG010000114.1:0-19004 GCA_035539555.1 Nocardioides sp.
GGTGCGCACGGCCGGGTGATCAACGGTGGTGAGGGCTCGGCTGCGGAGTCGGCTGCCGAGCTGGCGCCCGACGCTGTGGTGGTGGGTGCCTTCCACAACGTGTCGGCGGTGGGCCTGTGGGGCGAGGAGGAGTTCCTCGACGAGGACGTGATCGTGGTGGGTGACTCGGTGGAGGGCAAGCAGGTGGCGATCGACCTGGCTGCCTCCGTGACCGGTCACCCCGGCATCGACGGTGGGAAGCTGCGGCTGGCGCGGGTGCTGGAGCCGTTCACGGCGGTGCTGATCTCGATCAACCGCAAGTACAAGGCGCACTCGGGCCTCCGGGTCACCGGCCTCGGCGAGCACTGATCCTGCGGTCCCGTGACCTCGGCCCGCGGGCTGGATGGTTCGATGCATCCATGACGGAGCGCGGCCCCCTCGACGGGGTACTGGTCGCCGACTTCAGCCGAGTGCTGGCCGGCCCCCTGGCCACGGCGACCCTCGCCGATCTCGGCGCCGAGGTGATCAAGGTCGAGCGTCCCGGCGCCGGCGACGACACCCGGCACTGGGGTCCGCCGTGGAGCGTCGACTCCAGCTCGTACTTCGAGGCGGCCAACCGGTCGAAGAAGTCGATCGAGCTCGACCTCGCCGACCCGACGGACCTCGCTGTCGCCAAGGAGCTGGCCGCGCGGTGCGACGTCCTGGTCGAGAACTTCCGGACCGGTTCGCTCGAGCGCCACGGCCTCGGGTACGACGCCGTCGCGGCCCTCAACCCCGGCGTGGTCTACACCTCGATCACCGGCTTCGGCAGCCGGGCGGGCGCCGACCTCGCCGGCTACGACTTCCTCGTCCAGGCGGTCGGGGGGCTGATGAGCGTGACCGGCCCGCCGGGGGAGCCGACCAAGGTGGGCGTGGCGTTGGTCGACGTCCTGACCTCGAAGGACGCGGTCGTCGGGATCCTGGCCGCGCTGCGCGCCCGCGACCAGCGTGGTGGCCGCGGCCAGCGGGTGGAGGTCAACCTGCTCTCCAGCCTGCTGGGGTCGATGGCCAACCAGGCCTCGGCCTTCCTCGCCACCGGCGAGGCGCCGGCCGCGATGGGCAACCAGCATCCGTCGATCGCGCCGTACGAGACGCTGCGTGCGAAGGACGGCCAGCTCGCTGTCTGCTGCGGCAACGACCGCCAGTTCGCCCGGTTCGCCGAGGTGGTCGGCGCACCGGTCCTCGCCACCGACCCGCGGTTCGTGACCAACGCCGACCGCGTCGCCCACCGCGACGCGCTGGTCGCCGCGCTCGAGACGGCCCTGTCCGCCGACACGGTGGACGCATGGGTCGAACGTCTGGCCGCCGCCGGTCTGCCCGCGGGCCGGGTCGGCACCGTCGCCGACGGCTTCGCACTCGCCGAGCGGCTCGGACTCGAGCCCACCGTCGAGATCGGCGTCGGACGTCCGCCGCAGGTGCGCAGCCCGCTCACCTTCTCGGAGACGCCCGTGACCGCCTACGTCCGCCCGCCGAGGCTCGGCGAGCACAACGACGAGCTGCGCACCTGGCTCGGCGGACCGGCTACGCGCTGAGCAGCGCCGCCACCTTCGTCGCCGTCTCCTTCGCCGACCCCGGGTTCTGCCCGGTGACCAGGTTGCCGTCGACGACGGCGTACGACACGAACGGCAGCTTCGCCTTCTCGTAGAGGGCGCCGCGCTCCTTCGCGCGCTCCTCGGCGTTGTAGGGCACCAGCTTGTCGACGCGGGCGAGGACCTCCTCGGTCCAGGCGAAGCCGGTCATCCGCTTGCCGGCGATCAGGTACGAACCGTCGGACAGCTTCGTGTCGAGCAGGCCGCAGTAGCCGTGGCAGACCGACGAGACGACACCGCCGCGCTCCCAGATCTCGCGGGTGATCCGCTGCAGGCCCTCGCTGCCGGGGAAGTCGTACATGACCGCGTGGCCGCCGGTGAAGTAGATGGCGTCGTACTCCGAGGAGTCGATGTCATCGGGACCGGGCGTGCTCTCCAGCAGCGCCATCCGCGCAGGGTCGGCGCGCCAGGCCTTCGCGGTCCGGTCGTAGTTGGGGAACTTCAGGGAGCGCGGCTCCAGCGGCACGGCCCCGCCGGCCGGGCTGACCAGGGTCTGCTCGAAGCCGGCCTCCTCGAAGACGTGCCACGCGTGGGTCAGCTCGGAGAGCCACAGGCCGGTGGAGTGCGAGGCGTCGTCGTAGTGGCCGACGTTCGTGACGACGTTGAGGATGCGCTTGGTCATGGTGGTGCTCCTGGGGTGGTGGGAGAGCCTCAGCGCGAGCCGACGCGCTTGAGGACGGTGAGGGCGACGGTGAGCAGGCGTGCCCACCGATCGTGGCGGATCCACGACGGCGGCGTGAACCCCTGCAGTCGCTGGTGGGCGACGGTCTGCGCGACCTCGAGCGGCGCCAGCTCGCCGGGCAGGCGGCGGCGGATCGCCCGCGACGGCGCGGGCAGGGTGAGCCGCGCGGTCGAGATCCGGTAGTAGAAGTTCGGCGTCAGGGTCGAGCCGATGGGGGAGTCGACGCGGGACTTGGGGAGGCCCCGGAAGAAGTCGACGCTGCTGACCCGCGGGTCGGCGGCGACGACGTCGAGGTCGGTGTCCATGCGGTAGCGGTCGTAGAGGCCGCCTTTGGGCACGTCGACCGGGCGGCCGCCCAGGTCGACCCGGACCGTCTGCTGCGTCTGTGGGGCCATCGGGTGCTCCTGAATGTTGACAATGCTTACATCCGGAACCCTAGGGGCGGATGTAAGCAGTGTCAACACTGCGCCGGGTGATCGCGGCCACGCTGCTTGTGGCTCAGTGTTCGTGTTCGGAAACCGGTGTCACAGCGCCCGGGTGGGTGCAAGAACATGTAGTGACAAGCGCGCTCGGCCCCGCGGCGGGAACCGCGCTCAGGCCGGCGAGAGCAACGCCTTGAAGGCCGTGCGGATCCGGTCGGCGACCTCCTGGTCGGAGCCGGCGGACAGCTTGCCGTCGAGGTGCAGGTAGGCCATGCCGTGCGCGAATGCCCAGCCGGCCGATGCGAGGGCGTCGGCGTCGCCGTCGGGGAAGACGGTGGTCATCGCCAGGCCGAGCAGGTCGTGGATCTCTGCGGCCGCCTGCACGCGCTCGGCGTTGCCCTCGTCGCACGCGTTGCCGAACATGAGCCGGAAGAGTGCCGGGCGGCGGCGCGCGAAGTCGACGTACGCGACCGCCAGCTCGGCCAGGTCGTCGGGTGACGACGCCAGCTCGCGACCACGGGTCAGGTCCTCCTTCAGGTCGCGCAGGCCCTCCGCGGCCAGGGCCGACTCGAGGGCGTCGCGGTCCGTGAAGTGTCGGTACGGCGCGGTCGGGGAGACCCCGGCCTCGCGGGCGATCGCGCGCAGCGAGAACTGCTCACCCGCCTCCAGCATGCCCATCGCCGTCGCCAGCAGCGCGGTCCGCAGATCGCCGTGATGGTAGCCACTCTTCGGGGAAGTTGACACTGCTTACATCCTCTGCCTAGCCTCATGTGAGCAACGTAAACATATCGCATCCAAGGAGCAGTGATGGTCTCCCCGGTCTTCGAGCAGTTCCAGCTTCCCGGCGGCGCGGTGCTGCCCAACCGCCTCGCCAAGGCCGCGATGGAGGAGAACATGGCTGCCGACGGCCAGCTCCCCGGCCGCTCGCTCGTGCGGCTCTACGAGCGCTGGAGCAAGGGCGGGGTCGGGCTGGTCGTCACCGGCAACGTGATGGTGCACGCGGAGGCCCTCACCGGGCCCGCCGGCGTGGTCCTCGACGCCGACGCCCCGCTCGCGCCCTTCGCGGAGTGGGCGCGCGCAGCCAAGAGCGGGGGTGCCCAGGTGTGGATGCAGATCAACCACCCCGGCCGTCAGGTACGCGCCGACATGCCCGGCGTCGCGTGGGGGCCGTCCGCCGTCCGCGTCGACCTCGGGAGGAACAGCAAGCGGATCGCCGAGCCGGTCGCGATGACGGCCGACCAGATCGCGCAGACGATCGAGCGCTTCGCCACCACGGCACGCCGTGCGGAGGAAGCCGGGTTCGACGGCGTCGAGATCCACGCGGCCCACGGCTACCTGCTCTCGCAGTTCCTCTCGCCGCTCGCCAACCGACGCACCGACCAGTGGGGCGGCAGCCTCGAGAACCGCGCCCGTCTGCTCCTGGACACCGTCCGCGCCGTGCGCGCCGTCGTCGCACCGGCCTTCGCCGTCGCGGTCAAGCTGAACTCGGCGGACTTCCAGCGCGGCGGCTTCGACGCCGACGACGCCGCGAAGGTGATCGCGATGCTCGCCCCGCTCGGTGTCGACCTCGTCGAGCTCTCGGGTGGCAGCTATGAGGCGCCGGCGATGACCGGCCAGGCCGGCGACGAGCGCAGCCGCGCCCGCGAGGCCTACTTCCTCACCCTCGCCGAGCAGCTCGCCGCCGCCAGCCCGCTCCCGCTCATGCTCACCGGCGGCATCGTCCGGCGCGCGGTGGCCGAGGAGGTCCTGGCCGGCGGGATCGACGTGGTCGGCATGGGCAGCGCCCTCGCCGTCGACCCCGACCTGCCGAACGCCTGGCGCCACGACGCCGGCGCCAGCGTCGAGCTCGCGCCGGTGCAGATCGCGGACAAGGCGGTCGCGTCCGCCGCCAGCATGGCCCGGGTACGACGCCAGCTGCGTCGGCTGGGAGCGGGTCGTCGTACCCGCCCGGGCGTCAGCCCGAAGCTCGCGCTGGTGGTGGAGACGCTGCACCAGAGGCGCGCGCTGCGCCGCTACCGGAGCTGGCTGGAGGCCAGGTCTGCCTGACGGGCCGGTCCCGTGACTCCGGCATCGACCCGCACGCGTCGGCGAGGGTATGTCCGCGGGAGGCCCGGGTACCGACCCGCCGTCGCGGTCGACCGCGACCCATGGGGTGAGAACGGAGAGTCCGATGAAGGTCTTCATGCACAGCGCTCGCGCCGGCCGTTCCTGGGGTGACGAGATCGCCCGGATGAGGTGCCTGGTCGCCCGGTGGATCTGCACCTGGGGCGGGCCGAGCGCGGGCGCCGCCCGATGACCGCCGTGGCCGAGCTCCCGGGACCGGGGCAGCCGCGGCTCATCGTGGACTTCCTCGAGGCGATGATCGTCGACATCGGCACCCTCGTCCGGCGCGATGCGCTGCTCGACCCGCGCGCGGCGCGGCGGCCGGGGGCAGAGCCGCCGGACTGAGGCTCGGCCGCGCCCTAGGAGCGCGCGGACCGGCGCAGCTCTCCGGGGGAGACCCCGAAGCGCTTCTTGAACATCCTGCTGAAGTGCGCCGGATCGGTGATCCCCCACCGTTCCGCCACGTGCGCGACGGGCTCCTCGACGGCCGCGTCGAGCAGGTCGCGGTGGACCGCCTGCAGTCGCTGCTCGCGGACGTGTCCGGCAACGGTCGTGTCGTCGTTGGCGAAGAGGCGGTGCAGGTAGCTCACGGAGATGCTGCACGCGGCCGCGATGTCAGCCGGCGCCAGCCGCGGATCGCCCAGGTTGCGGGCGATGAAGGACTTGGCCAGTGACAGGTTGACCGTCGGCGGGTTGCCACCGACACCGGCCTCGGCCAGCAGGGCGACGTACATGCTCACCATCGCCTGCTGGAGGGCGAGCTGCTGCGCGGCATCGGCATCCGGGCTGGTGCGGGCGAGCGAGCAGAGGAAGGGCGCGACTGCCGCCGCGACGCCGGTCGTCGTCGGCAGCGCTCGCGCGGTCCACCGGCGTTGGACGGTCTCCGGCACCGGCAGCAACCGCTTGGGCAGCAGGCAGATCGTGAACTGGAAGTCGTCGTCGGTGCGGAACCGGAACGGACGGGTGCTGTCGTAGAGCAGCAGGTCACCGGCCCGCACGGTCGCCGTGCGGTCGTCCTGCTCCACCAGCGTCTCGCCGTGGTCCATGTGGAGCAGGTGCAGCACCTCGGGATCGGCTTCGGCGATGTCCGTGCCGCGGCGCTCGAACCGGTGGCGCGTCGCACGCAGCCGGCGCATCCGCATCTCGGCGACGTTGCCCCCGGCGACCCTGCCCCGGAGCGCGTCGCCGTCCGGCTCGACCGCCAGCGGGACGAACTGGTCGCACACGCTGCTGCGCCAGTACTCCGTCCGCTCCGTGGCCGGCCGGTCCGCGGCACTGATCTCGAACCACCCCGACATGGCTCAACAGTGGGCGCGTCCCCGGCGGTGGTCAAGGGTTCACCTCCTTTTGTGACCACCGTCCTGCACCTGCGTCGCCTCGCCTTGACCGTCCCTATCCAGAACCCCGTCAGGGGCGGTCGACCGTTGACCGGGCCACCGCAGGAGGCGTTCGCTCTGCCGCCAAGGAACGACCGACAGAGCATCAGGAGGAACTGCCATGGAGCTGCCGTCCCGAGCGGCGATCGACGACCTGGCGAACGAGCTGCGGCTCGGCATCCCGCCCGGGGACGTGGACTTCTACCACGCAGCCGCCACCGGGCTGCTGGGTTCCTGGGCCGTCGTCGAGGAGCTGTACGACGCCGAGGCGGCCCCGGCCGCGCCCGAGCGGTCGTGGTCCGAGCCCGCCACCAACCCCCTCGGCGCCTGGTACGTCACCACCGAGCTGACGGGTGCCGCCGGCGGCCCGCTCGCCGGTCGCCGCGTCGCCGTCAAGGACAACATCGCCGTGGCCGGCGTGCCGATGATGAACGGCTCCGAGACGCTCCGCGGCTTCGTGCCGTCGGTCGACGCGACGGTGGTCACCCGCCTCCTCGACGCCGGAGCCACGATCGCGGGCAAGGCGGTGTGCGAGGACCTGTGCTTCTCGGGCGCCTCGCACACGTCGAAGTCCGGTCCGGTGCGCAACCCCTGGGACCTCGACCGCACCAGCGGCGGGTCCTCCAGCGGCAGCGCGGCGCTCGTCGCCTCCGGTGAGGTCGACCTCGCCGTCGGCGGCGACCAGGGCGGCTCGATCCGGATCCCGGCCTCCTTCTGCGGAGTCGTCGGCCACAAGCCGACCTTCGGCCTCGTGCCGTACACCGGCGCCTTCCCGATCGAGCAGTCCATCGACCACCTCGGCCCGATCGCGCCGACCGTCGCCGACGCCGCCGCGATGCTCACCGTGCTGGCAGGCGCCGATGGTCGCGACCCGCGCCAGCCGGCCGGGAGCGCGGGCGACGACTACGTCTCCGGCCTCGACCGCCTCGACGGCGCTCTGCGGATCGGCGTCGTGACCGAGGGCTTCGACCAGGCCAACTCCGACCCGGCTGTCAACGCCGTCGTTCGCTCCGCGATCGAGCGCCTGACCGCCGCCGGTCACGTCGCCGAGGAGGTCGCCGTGCCGTGGCACAAGCACGGCGCTGCCCTGTGGGACGTCATCTCCGTCGAGGGCGCGACCTGGCAGATGGTCCAGGGCAACGCCTACGGCATGAACTGGAAGGGCGCCTACGACCCCGATCAGATGGCCTTCTACGGCGAGCGCTGGCGGCGCGACCCGGCGGCGTTCTCGGAGACCGTCAAGCTCGTCGCCCTCGGCGGCACCTGGGCCCTGCGCCGCGGCTACGGCGCCGCCTACGGCAAGGCGCGCAACCTCGAGCACCTCCTCGCCGCCGCGTACGACGCCGCCCTGGCGTCGTACGACGTGCTGGTCATGCCGACCCTGCCCATCACGGCCAGCCTCATCCCCGCGCCCGGTGCCGGGGTCGAGGAGGTCGTCACCCGTGCGCTGGAGATGGTCTCCAACACGGCGCCCTTCGACGTCACCGGCCATCCGGCGTGCAGCATCCCGGCCGGTCTGGCCGGAGGCCTGCCGGTCGGCCTGATGGTCGTCGGCCGGATGCACGACGACGCCGGCGTGCTGCGCGCGGCGCACAGCTTCGAGCAGACGCTCGGCACCCTCACCGCACCCCACCACCGCACCACCCACGACAAGGAGCTCACCTCATGAACGGAGTCTTCGACCTCGCCGGCACCGACGGCATCGGACCCGTCGTCGTCCCCGACGAGGAACCCGTCTTCCGCGCCGACTGGGAGCGCGCGGTCTTCCCGATGTTCGCCATGTGCTTCCGCGCCGGCTTCTTCGGCGTGGACCAGTTCCGCCACGGCATCGAGCTGATCGACCCGGCCGTCTACCTGAAGTCGCCCTACTACGAGCACTGGGTGCACACCGTCGAGCACTTCGGCGAGGCGCTCGGCAAGCTCGACATGGCCGAGCTGGACCGCCGCACCGCGCACTACCTCGCCCACCCGGACGCCCCGCTGCCCGAGCACGCGGACGACCCGGAGCTGCTGGCGTTCGTCGAGGCGGTCGTGCCGTCCGGCGCCACCGCCAAGCGCGACGTCGAGAAGCCGGCCCGGTTCCGGGTCGGCGACGTCGTGCGGGTCGACCGGAGCGCCCCGAAGGGCCACACCCGCCGGGCCCGCTACGTCCGCGGGGCGGTCGGCGAGGTCGTCCTCGCCCACGGCGTCTTCATCTACCCCGACACGGCCGGCAACGGACTCGGCGAGCAGCCCGAGCACGTCTACACCGTGAAGTTCAGCGCCGAGGAGCTCTGGGGCGCCGGGCACGCCGAGCCCAACCAGTCCGTCTACTTCGACGTCTGGGACCCCTACCTCGAGCTCGTCAGCAACCCCGCCACCGAAGGAGTCCCCGCATGAGCGCCACCGTCCGTACCCAGGAGGAGATCGCCGCACGCGTCAAGGCGCTCGAGTCGATGCTGATCGAGTCCGGCGTGATGACGACCCAGGCCATCGACCGCATGGTCGAGATCTACGAGCACGAGGTCGGTCCCCAGCTCGGGGCGCAGGTGGTCGTCCGCGCCTGGACCGACCCCGACTTCAGGGCCAGGCTCGTCGCCGACGCCAGCGAGGCGTGCCAGGAGCTGGGCATCAGCGGCCTGCAGGGCGAGGACATGGTCGTCGTCGAGAACACCGACACGGTGCACAACATCATCGTCTGCACGCTGTGCTCCTGCTACCCGTGGCCGGTGCTCGGGCTGCCGCCGAACTGGTACAAGGACCCGCAGTACCGCGCGGCCATCACCCGCGAGCCGCGCAAGGTGCTGCGCGAGTCGTTCGGCTTCACCGTGCCCGACGACGTCGAGGTCCGGGTCTGGGACTCCAGCAGCGAGATGCGCTACTGGGTCCTGCCGCAGCGGCCTGCCGGCACCGAGGACTGGAGCGACGAGCAGCTGCTCGCGCTGGTCACCCGCGACGCCATGATCGGCGTCGGCCCGGTCGGGGCGGTGGCCTGATGCTCCCGGCGCCGTACGCCGACGCGGCGGACCTGGTCGCGGCGCGCAACCGGATCACGGACCTGGTCTGCGACCTGCCGGAGGCGAGCCCGGAGCAGCTCTCCTTCGAACACCCCTGGGAGATCCGGGCGTTCGCGATGGCGGTCTCCGCCCACCGCGAGCTCGGGTTCGACTGGACGGCCTTCCAGCAGGCGCTGATCACCTCGATCAGCGGCTGGGAGGAGCGCACCGGGACCAGCGACCGCGGCTGGTCCTACTACGAGCACTGGCTCGCGGCGCTGGAGTCCGTGCTCGCCGACCTCGGCCTGCTCAGCACCGACGAGCTGGGCCGCCAGACCCGCGACGTGCTGGCCGTCCCGGCCAACCGCAACCACCACGAGGCGCACACCGAGCCGATCGCCGTCGACCCGGCACGCCTCGTCCACCACTGATCCGCCCCACCCGTCACCACTGATCGGAGCCCGTCATGGCATCCAGCACCACCCACGTCCCGGGTCGCGTCGCGGCCCCCGCCGTCGGCCTCGCGCTCGCCCTCGTCGCCCTGCTCGGCGTGCTGTTCCTCCTGCAGGAGAACGGCCTGCTGCTCTCGGCCGACGCGGCGTCGTACCTCCACGAGGTCACCCACGACGCACGGCACGCCCTCGGCGTGCCCTGCCACTGAGCGGCGCGGACGATGTCCGCCCCGACCCGTAGCTCCCTGGGCCGCACGGTCGGCAACGGCGCCCTCGCGGGCGCCGTTGCCGGCGGGCTCGGCGCGGCAGCGATGTCCTGGCTCGTCGAGCCCTCGATCCGCGCGGCCATCGCCATCGAGGAGGCGGGCGCCGCTCACGAGCACGACTCCGGCGCCACCCACGACCACGGGGCCGAGGCGCTGGTGTCGCGCTCCGAGCAGGTGGTCGCCGGCCTGGTGACCGTGCTCGTCGTGGGTGTCCTCATCGGCATCGCCTTCGCCCTCGTCCACCGCTTCCTCGCCCCGCGCCTCCCGGGCCGCACGCCCGTGGCGAGCACCATGGCGTTGGCCGGGCTGGGCTTCCTCACCTTCACCCTCGCGCCGGCCCTCGTCGTGCCGGCCAACCCGCCTGCCGTGGGGGACCCGGCGACCGTCGACCTCCGCACGGCGACCTACCTCGGCACCATCGTGTGCGCGGTCGCCCTGGCCGCGCTGGTGACCGGGGTGGGACGCGCCCGAGCACTGGCGCCCGGGACCCGCACTGTCGCCGCGGTGGTGCTCGGGGTGGTCGGCACCGTCGTGCTGGCCGCCGTCCTGCCCCACGCCGCCGACCCGGTGCCGGCGAACGTGCCCGCTGACCTGATCTGGCGCTTCCGGGTCGCGTCGCTGGCCCAGATCGGCCTGATGTGGCTGGCCCTGGGGGCGGCCCTGGCCTGGCTCGGACAGCCACGCGCCGCCGTGGCGCCCCGTGCCGGGCGCCTGGTCGAGGCCTGAGGGCCATGGCCGGCGAACGGGGACCCCGCGTCCGGATGTGCCGGGGCTGCTGCTGCGGCACCCGGCGCAAGCACCCCGACGTCGACCACGACGCCATCGCCCGGGCGCTCGGGGAGGACCTCGGCGAGGATGCCGAGCTCCTCGCGGTCGACTGCCTCTGGGCCTGCGACCTGTCCAACGTCGTGGTGGTCAACCCGTCCGCCGCGGCTCGCTCGGCCGGGGCGCGTCCGGCCTGGGTCCCCGAGGTCAACACCGTCGAGCGGGCACGTCAGGTCGCTGCCTGGGTCCGCCTCGGCGGACCCGGCACCGCCCCACCACCCGCCGCGCTCGGCGAGGTCCACACCGCGGCCGGCCTGCGCCGGCTCAGCACCGCCGCCTGGTGACCGGCATCCCGACCACCCCTTTGTGAACACCCAGGAGGAACCATGGAATCCGCGATCGACACCCACCTGTTGTGCCCGCGCACGCTCTCGCGCCGTGTGCCCGACGACTACCAGCCGCCCTTCCCGATGTGGGTGGCGCGCGCCGACGCGTCCCTCCAGCAGGTCGTGATGGCCTACCTCGGCGTCCAGTACGACGACGCAGCGCGCCGAGGCGATGCGCTGGCCGCGCTGCGCACGATCGTCGGCACCTTCGACGGCCCCGACGGGCCGGTCCACCACGACCTCACCCACCACGTCGACAACCGGGACCACCACAACCTGATGGTCGTCGCCTACTGGGCGGACCCGGCGGCGTACGACCGCTGGCTCCGCTCGGACGCCGTCGCCGGTTGGTGGGAGTCCGAGGACCGCCTGCACGACGGGCTCGGCCACTTCCGGGAGGTCGTCGCGCCGAGGGTCGACCAGTTCGAGACGCTCTACGCCTTCCAGGAGCAGCTGCCGGGCGTCGGCGCCGTGATGGGCGGGATCAGCGGCGACATCAACGAGCACGGCTACTGGGGCTCGATGCGCGAGCGCTTCCCGATCTCGCAGACCGACTGGATGCAGCCGAACGGCGCGCTCACGGTCGTCGAGGGCGATCCCTCGAAGGGTGGCCGGGTCGTCGTCCGCGGACACGACAACATCGCCCTGATCCGGTCCGGCCAGGAGTGGATCGAGGCGGAGGAGGCGGAGCGCTCGCTCTACCTCGACGAGATCCAGCCGACCCTGGAGGCCGGCATGGACTTCCTGCGCGACAACGGCGAGGCCGTCGGCTGCTACAGCAACCGCTACGTCCACAGCATCGACCTCGACGGCAACCCGATCGACGAGAGCTACAACATCGGCCACTGGAGCTCGCTCGACAAGCTCGAGCGGTGGGCCGAGTCGCACCCGACGCACCTGCGTATCTTCACGACCTTCTTCCGGGTCGCCGAGGGGCTCGACAAGCTGCGCCTCTACCACGAGGTCTCGGTGTCCAGCGGCTCCGAGCAGCTCTTCGAGTACGTCAACTGCCACCCCGGGACCGGCATGCTGCGCGACGCCCGCGTCGGGGCCCACGCCTGAACCGTGGGACCAGTCCTCCCCGGGCCGGCGGTCGTGCGTCCACCGGCCCGGGGATCCACCTTCGTTCGGGGGTGCCGCACGGCACCCCGGGAAGCGAGCCTTTGACCATGAGCATCACGACCTCCGTCTCGACCGGGCTGGGTGCGACGCGCGACCGTCTGCTGGCCCTGCGCACCGACCACCCCGCCGCGGTCGAGGAGTTCCGCTGGCCCGACGTGGGGCCGACCTTCAACTTCGTCCACGACTGGTTCGACGCCTTCGCCCGCGACAACGACCAGCCGGGACTGGTGATCGTCGAGGAGGACGGCGCGCGGGCGTCGTACACGTTCGGAGAGCTGGTCACGCGCTCGGAGCAGGTCGCGAACCACCTCGCCGCGCAGGGCGTCCGCGCCGGCGACAGCGTCGTGGTGATGCTCGGCAACCAGGTCGAGCTGTGGGAGTCGATGCTCGCGCTGATCCGGCTCGGCGCGGTGATCATGCCGACCACGACGGCGGTCGGACCGGCCGAGCTGGTCGACCGGCTCGCCCGTGGCAGCGCCCGGGCGGTGGTCTGCAACGCCGTCGACGCCGCCAAGTTCGACGAGGTCCCGGGCGACTACCTGCGCGTCGCCGTCGGCGATGCCCCCTCCGGCTGGACCTCGTACGCCGCTGCCTTCGCGACCCCGGCCGCTCCCGTGCCGCACCCGGGCAACGCCAGCGACGACCGGCTGCTCCTCTACTTCACCTCCGGTACGACGTCGCGGCCCAAGCTCGTGGAGCACACCCACACGTCGTACCCGGTGGGCCACCTCTCGACGATGTACTGGCTGGGGCTCCAGCCCGGCGACGTGCACCTCAACATCTCCAGCCCCGGCTGGGCGAAGCACGCCTGGTCGAACTTCTTCGCGCCGTGGCTGGCCGAGGCCACGGTCTTCGTCTACAACTACGCGCGCTTCGACGCGGCCGCCCTGCTCGGCCAGATCCGGGCCGAGGGCGTGACGACCTTCTGCGCGCCGCCGACGGTCTGGCGGATGCTCATCAACGCGGACCTGTCGGGCGGCAAGGGCGCGCTGCGCGAGGCCATCGCCGCCGGCGAGCCGCTCAACCCCGAGGTGATCAGCCAGGTCGAGAAGCACTGGGGCCTGACCATCCGCGACGGTTTCGGGCAGACCGAGATGACGGCCGCGATCGCGAACCCGCCGGGCCAGCCGGTGAAGTCGGGCTCGATGGGCCGTCCGCTGCCGGGCGTCCCGGTGGTGCTGGTCGACCCGCTCGAGGGCACCGTCGTCGACGGCGTGGGGGAGGGCGAGATCTGCCTCGACCTGAGCGTCCGCGACGGGTCCGGGCCGCTCACGCTGATGACCGGATACCAGGGGGACCCGGACAAGAACGCCGAGGCGATGGCCGGCGGTTTCTACCACACCGGCGACGTCGCGGCCCGCGACGAGGACGGCTACATCACCTACATCGGTCGCACCGACGACGTGTTCAAGGCCTCCGACTACAAGGTGAGCCCGTTCGAGCTGGAGTCCGTGCTCATCGAGCACCCCGCGGTGGCCGAGGCGGCCGTCGTGCCGGCACCTGACCCGGTGCGGCTGGCCGTCCCGAAGGCGTACGTCGCGCTGGTCGACGGGCACGAGCCGACGGCGGAGACGGCGGAGTCGATCCTGCGCTACGCACGCGAGCACCTGGCGCCGTACCTGCGGGTGCGGCGGTTGGAGTTCTACGAGCTGCCGAAGACGATCTCGGGCAAGATCCGCCGGGTGGAGCTGCGCCAGCGTGAGCACGAGGTCGAGGGCAACCGCCCGGCAGGGGAGCACCGCGACGAGGACTTCCCGGCGCTGAAGGGCTGAAACGTGTTCTAGCCTGAGGTGCATGCAGCCCTCCTTCGGCCCGGTCGTCCAGCTCGCCTGGGTGACCGACGACCTCGATGCCACCGAGCACGCCCTGCGTGCCACGCTGGGGGCGGGCGCATGGACCCGGATGCCGGGCATCCACTTCGGGCCGCAGGACTGCGTCCTGCGCGGTGAGCCGGCCGACTTCGTCGCCGACATCTCGCTGGCCTACGCCGGCGACCTCCAGCTCGAGCTGATCCGGCCGGTCGGTGGGGTGTCGATCTACGGCGAGTTCCTCGCCGAGCGCGGGGCCGGGCTGCACCACGTGTGCTGCGAGGTCGACGACATGGACCTCGCGCTGCAGCAGGCGGCCGACGGCGGGCTCGACGTCGTCCAGGCGGGCACGATGGCCGGTGGCCTGATGCGCTTCGCCTACCTCGACGTGGCCGCCGCGGGTGCCGGGCTGGTCGAGCTCGCGGAGATCTCACCCGACCTGCATGCGATGTTCGCCGACATCAAGGCGCGGGGCTGACGCCGGAGCCGTGCCGCCGCTGGCGAGGCCCCCTGCTCGTCGGCGGTCGCCGAGACGTCATGCGAATCGAGCGTCATCACGGCCGTTTCGTATGACGCTCGGGCGCCCGGCGAGCCAGGGCCGGTTGACGTCATACGAATCGAGCGCTCTGGCGACCGGTTCGTATGACGCCCCCACACGGGACAGCGCGGCGCCCTAGCCCTGGCGCACGGTCGCGTACGGCGCGTGCGCGACGACGTGGTCCCGCAGCCGGGTGGCCGGCGGGGCGAGCGGCCGGTCGGTGCGCCAGGTCAGCCCGATGGTGCGGCGCGCCCGCGCGTGGGTGATCCGCAGCGACAACGTGCCGGAGAGGCCGGCCTGGGCCTCGGGGACGATCGCGAAGCCCAGGCCCGCGGACACCAGGCCCTCGATGGTCACGAGGTCGGCGCTCTCGAAGGAGACGGGAGGGGCGACGCCCGCGTCCGAGAGCAGGCCGTCGACCAGCGTGCGATGGCCGAAGCCGACGGGGGTCGTGACGTACTCGTCCTCGGCGAGCTCGGCCAGCGCGACCTGCTTGCGGTCCCGCAGCCGGTGGCTGTGCCCGACGATCACCACGAGGCGCTCCTCCTGCAGCGGCACCCACGCGAAGTCGCCGTCGGGCCGGGTCGAGGTGATGGCGAGCTCGGCGGCCCCGTTGGCCAGGTCGCGCAGGATGTCATGTCCGGGCTCCTGGGCCAGCTCGACCCGGATCGACGGCGCGAGCTCGTGGAAGCCGCGCAGGACCTGGGGGACGAGCGAGGTCGCCATCGAGTCGAGGAACGCGAGCCGTACGACGCCGCGGTCCGGGTCGAGCCGGGTCGTGAGGTCGCGGACGAGCTGGTGGTAGCGGCCGAGGATCTCGCGGGCGGCGTCGACGACCAGCTCGCCGTCCGGTGTCGTGACCAGCCCGTGCGGCACCCGCTCGAAGAGCCGGGCACCGAGCTCCTCCTCGGTGCGGGCGAGTGCGCGCGACAGGGTCGGCTGGCTGACGCCCAGCGCGGCCGCGGTGTCGGTCACGTGCTCGGTGTCGGCCAGCGCCACCAGCCACGCGAGGTCACGCATCAGCACGCGACCATCATACGCATCATGCATCGAGAATGGTCTCCAGCGACATTGGACGTATGGCAACGGTCGGCGGATCCTCGTCGGGTGGTCAGCGGAGCGATCGAGCAGCAGGCGCAGGGACACGTCCCCGGCAGCGACGGCTACCGCCGGGTGATGGTGGCGATGTTCGCCGCGGGCATCGCCACGTTCGCGCTCCTCTACGCCACCCAGGCCCTGCTGCCCGAGCTGCACGACGCCTTCGGCGTCACCCCGGCACAGGCGACGCTGAGCATGTCGCTCACGACCGCCGGCCTCGCCGTCGGCCTCCTCGTGGCCGGTCCGGCGTCCGAGGCGGTGGGCCGTACGCCGCTCGTCGTCGGGTCGGTCTGGCTGGCGGCGGGGGTGGCCTGCCTCTGCCCGTTCGCGTGGTCCTGGCCGGCCTTCCTCGTCCTGCGGTTGGTGGAGGGCGTGGCACTGGCGGGGCTGCCGGCCGTCGCGACGGCGTACCTCCGCGAGGAGATGCACCCGAGTGCACTGGCCCGGGCGACGGGGCTCTACATCGGTGGCAACGCCATCGGCGGCATGGTGTCGCGGCTGCTCACTGCCCCGATCGCCGACGTCGCGGGCTGGCGCTGGGCGATGGCGGCGGCCGCCGCGCTCGCACTCGCCTGCGCACTGGCGATGACGCTGACCCTCCCGGCGTCCCGCAACTTCGTGCCGCGGTCGCGGGGACGTGCCGGACGGTCCGCGATGGCCCGTGTCGCGCTGACCGACCCGGCGCTGCGCAGCCTCTACCTGCTCGGAGGCTGCTCGGTCGGGACGCTGATCGCGGTGTTCAACGCCCTCGGCTTCCGGCTGACCGCGGCGCCGCACCACCTCAGCCTCGGTGCGATCAGCCTGCTCTACCTCGTCTACCCGCTCGGCACCGTGAGCTCGTCGGTGTCCGGCTCGCTGGCGGACCGGTTCGGCCGGCGTGCCGTGCTCCCGGCCGGGTGCGCGCTGGCGATGGCCGGCGTCCTGCTCACCCTCCTGCCGTCGTTGGTCACGATCGTCGCCGGACTCGCCTGCCTGACCGCAGGCTTCTTCGTGATGCACGGTCTTGCGAGCAGCTGGGTGGCCGTCCGGGCCCATCTGGCCGGAGCGAGCTCGAGCCAGGCGGCCGCGTTCTACCTGTGCTCCTACTACGTCGGTTCGTCGGTCTTCGGCAGCCTCGGCAGCAGTGCCTGGTCGCTCGGGGGATGGCCGGGCGTCGCGGCGCTCGCGATCGTCCTGCTGAGCTGCTCGGGCGCCGCGACCGCCCGGCTGCGTGGCATCCCGAACCTCACGCCTCCGCCTGCACGGCCTGCCCTCGCCACGCCAGGAGCAGCGCCGCGGTGAGGGCGCCGAGCGTGCCGAGGACCTCGTCGCCGAGCGTGTCCTCGTAGGCCGTGTCGAGCTCGGTGCCGTGCCGGATGAAGGTGAACCACTCGCCGAGCTCCCAGCCGATCGCGAGCACCGCACCGATCCCGGTGACGGCGACGACCACCCACCGCGGCTCGAGCCGGCCGGCGACGAGCAGGCCGATCCCGCCGCACAGCAGCGCCCAGTTGACGTAGTGGTTGAGGTCGTCCCACCACACGACGGAGTCGTAGAGGTCGAGGCTGTTGCCCGTCACGTCGACGAGGAACGGCAGCATGACGAGCGTGAAGGCACCCCACGGCGGCCTCCCGGCACCGGTACGACGGGCACGCAGCCACCACGCGGCCGGCACCGCGAGCATCATCACCGGGTAGGCGAGCAGCCGTCCGCCGAACGCCTTGCCCTCGAAGCGGTCGATGCCGGGGACGAAGGTCGCGACAGCGAGCTGGCCGACGGTCAGCGCGAGCACCGCCGCCGGTACCCACCACGGGCACGTCCGCCCCGCCCGCGCGGCGTCGGCCACCTCAGCGCCGTCCGGAGAAGCGGTAGGCCCCGGCGATGCCGAGCGGGCGCACGGTGACGTCGCCCAGGCCGAGACCCTCGAGCTCGGCGGCGAGGTCGTCGGCGGCGACCATCCGCACCGTCGAGCGGGTGAGGTGGTGGATCACGCGGCTGCGGCGCGAGTCCGGGAGGTCGTAGCCGGCCAGCAGGCCGCCCGGCCGCAGCACCCGGACGGCGTCGGCGAGCACCTGCTCCCAGGTGATCGTGTGGTGCAGCATCAGCCAGCTGACGACGACGTCGAAGGAGCCGTCGGCGAAGGGCAGGCCCGCCGCGTCGACCTCCTGCGCCTCGGCCCGGTCGCCGAAGCCGGCGAGCTGGCGCCGCGCGAGGGCGACCATCGCCGGATCGACGTCCGTGGCGACGTAGCGCTGGACGTCGGGACGGGCGCGCAGCACCTCCGCCGCCATCGCGCCGCTCCCGCAGCCGATCTCGAGCACGTCGGCGCCCAGCTCGCGGGGGAGGACGCGGGGGACGACGAACCGGCGGGCGAAGGAGCGCCACAGCGGGGTACGGCAGAAGACGGACTCGAGGTCGGACATGCGGGCCACGGGCGCAAGCGTTAACACAGGTGCCCATGCTTGGCAATGCCTGAATGAGAGGTCTCACCAAGCGTGAGGGCCGTCGCTAGGGTCCACGTGGGTCCTGTGGGGGGACCCGCGGCTCTGGCGTCTCCCTCGCCGGGGCCTGGCACTCGGGTGGCCGCACAACCGAGTCATGGGGGCTTTTCATATGCGTGGCCTGCGTCTTCTCCTCGTCAGCGCGTTGGCAGCGGCGGGGCTCACCGTCGCGGTCGCGCGACCAGCGGCCGCAGCGGATGCGAGCGTCGCCGGTTTCCAGCAGTGCGCCAACGGCACCGGAACGGCGCTGACCTGCGCCGGCGGCTGGATCAACGGCTCGATCCAGAGCGGGAACTCGCACTTCCGGGAGGACGACGTCGTCCCGCAGCGCGCCGTCATCAACCTGCCTGCGGACAATCTCGTCCACACGCTGACCTTCACGTTCCAGGACCGCAAGGGCACGGTGCACGCCTACGACTCGCTGGGCACCTGGAACAAGACCGTGGAGAACGCCGATCCGTGCGGTGGCATCGCCGCGTCGCTGTGCTCGGGCTCGCCGACGTCCCTGCAGATGGCGGCCGACGGGGCGACGATTCCCCCCACGGGAGCGGGCATCTCGCCCCTCGTCTCCGCCCACGACCTGCCCGATGCCGACCGCCAGTGGAAGATGTACGGCGGCCTGCTGGTCAGCGACGCGGTCGGTCCCCACACCTCCCCGGCATCCGGTGACGACCTGGTCAACGTCTCGGTCAGCTTCCGGAACCCGACGCCCGGCACGGCCCACCAGGCCGTGCTCCTCTTCGGCGGGCACCTCGCCGTCGGCGGACCGAACGAGCACCCCCGCGCCTGGGGCCAGAACCTCGGCGCGAGCAGCGTGAGCGGCGGCCCCTACGCCTTCAAGCTCGAGAAGATCGACGGCAAGAACAGCGGCGCGACCGCGAACTCGATCCAGGCCAACGCCACCCAGCCGCTGCCGCCCGCGAC
>DATLIG010000115.1:0-10901 GCA_035539555.1 Nocardioides sp.
CGCCAGGTCTTCACCACCAACGACGAGCGATCAGCTGCCCTTGCGCCCTGGCTCGAGCACTACAACACTGAGCGCCGCCACAGCGCACTTGGAGGCAAGCCGCCGATCAGCCGCCTGCGACCAACCTGATGGCTGGGTACACCTAGCCCGCCTCGTCCTCCTGGCCGTCCTCGTGGCCGTCCTCGTCGTCGGCCGTGGCCAGCACGGCCTCCAGCCGCTCGCGCGCCCCGTCGATCCAGTCCTGGCACACGGTGGCCAGTCGCTCGCCGCGCTCCCACAGCGCGAGCGACTCCTCAAGCGTCGTGCCCCCGGCCTCGAGCTGCCGGACGACCTCGACGAGCTCGGCGCGGGCCTCCTCGTAGGACGGCGTCCCGTCAGCCTCGGTGGTCGCGTCAGTCATGGCTCTCCTCGGTGGCGGTGGTGGTCACGTGGATGCGGCCGTCGGCGACGCGCACGCTCAGTGCGGCGCCGGCGGCGATGGCCTGGATGCTGGTGACGACGTGGCCGTCGGCGTCCTGCAGGACGGAGTAGCCGCGCTGCAGGGTGGCGAGCGGCGACAGCGACTGCACGCGGGCCCGGTGGTGGTGGACGTCGTCGGCGGCGCGGTCGAGCTGCCACTCGAGCTGGCGCCGGATCCTGGCCCGCCAGTCGTCGAGCTCGGCGGCGCGGACGTCGAGCAGTGACGTCGGGTCGGCCAGGGACGGACGGGAGCGGATCGCGTCGAGCTGCGCCTGCTCCCGGTCGAGCCGGCCGACGACGGCCTGGCGCAGCCGGGCCCTCGCCTCGACGACCCGGCCGCGCTCCTGCGCCATGTCCGGCACGACGATCTTGGCCGCGTCGGTGGGTGTGGAGGCGCGGCGGTCGGCGACCAGGTCGAGCAGCGGCGAGTCGGGCTCGTGGCCGATCGCCGAGACGACGGGGGTGCGCACGGCGGCCACCGCACGGATCAGGCCCTCGTCGGAGAACGGCAGCAGGTCCTCGACCGACCCGCCGCCGCGGGCGATCACGATGACGTCGACGTCGGGGTGCGCGTCGAGGCGGCGGACCGCCTCGATCACCTCGGCAGCGGAGCGGTGGCCCTGCATGGCGGCGTACGCGATCTCGAAGCGGACCGCGGGCCAGCGGCGGGTGGCGTTCTCGACGACGTCACGCTCGGCGGCCGACTTCGGTGCGGTGACCAGACCGACCCGGACCGGCAGGGTCGGCAGCGGCCGCTTGAGCTCCTGCGCGAACAGGCCCTCGGCCGCCAGCAGCTGTCGCCGCTGCTCCAGCCGGGCGAGCAGCTCGCCGAGACCGACCAGGCGGATGTCGCGGGCCTGCAGGGACATCGAGCCGCGGTTGGCGTAGTACGACGGCTTCGCGTGGATGACCACGCTCGCGCCCTCCTCCACCCGGGTCGGCAGGCCGTCGAAGAGCACCCGCGAGCAGGTGACCGGCACCGAGATGTCCGCGACCGAGTCGCGCAGCGTGAGGAACACCGTCTGCAGTCCCGGGCGGCGGCTGACCTGGGTCACCTGCCCCTCGACCCACACGGGGCCGAGCCGGTCGATCCAGCCGGAGATCGCGTTGGCGATCGCCCGGACCGGAGCCGGCTTCTCGAGGGAGGTCTCCAGGGCCACGGCGGCGACTCTATTTCATGGGACCGACCCCGACGGCTCTACCCTTCTCGGGTGCGCCTCCGGATCGACCTCGCCTACGACGGCGGTGACTTCCGTGGCTGGGCCGCCCAGCCGGGCCTGCGGACCGTGCAGGGCGAGCTGACGACCGCGCTCACCACCGTGCTCCGCCTCCCCGAGGGCTCGCTGCAGGTGACGTGCGCCGGCCGCACCGACGCGGGCGTCCATGCGCGGGGACAGGTGGCCCACGTCGACGTACCGGAGGACCCGGAGGCGGGGTCGAAGGCCGCCGCACGGCAGCTGACCGAGCTCGACGTGCTGACCCGCCGGGTCAACGGCTTCCTCGCCCGCGACGTGCGGATCCGCGCGATCGCCGCCGCGCCGGAGGGCTTCGACGCGCGGTTCGCGGCGCTGTGGCGGCGCTACGCCTACCGGATCATCGACGACCCGACGAGGGTCGACCCGTTGACCCGCAACCACGTGCTGTCCTGGCAGCGGCCGCTCGACGAGGCGGCCATGGACCGGGCGGCCGCCACCCTGGTCGGGCTCAACGACTTCGCCGCGTTCTGCAAGCAGCGCGAGGGCGCCACCACGATCCGCACCCTGCTCGCCTTCGGCTGGACCCGTGAGCCGGACGGGATGCTCGTCGGGCACGTGCAGGCCGATGCGTTCTGCCACTCGATGGTCCGGGCCCTGGTCGGCTGCATGATCGCCGTCGGTGAGGGACGCAAGGACCCCGCGTGGGCCCTCGAGCTCCTGACCGGCCGGCAGCGCGACCCCAGTGCGGCCGTGATGCCCGCCCACGGGCTGACCCTCGAGGAGGTCGCCTACCCCGACGACGCGGAGCTGGCGTCGCGGGTGGCGCTGACCTCGGCCCGTCGTGCCCCGCTGGAGGCCGAGGGATGAGCGACGAGCACTACTTCTCCGCCGACCCGTCGGTCGCCTTCCAACGCGCGCCCGTCGAGGCCGAGGTCTGGGGCCATGCCCTGAGCCTGTCGAGCGGCTCCGGCGTGTTCGCGCAGGGCCGCGTCGACATCGGCACGTCGGTCCTCTTCCGCGAGACCGAGCCGCCCAGCGGTGGACGGATCCTCGACCTCGGCTGCGGGTACGGCGTCATCGGGCTCGCCTGCGCGCTCGCCGCTCCGTCCGCGGTGGTGACCGCCGTGGACGTCAACCAGCGCGCCGTGCTCCTCGCGTCGGAGAACGCGGAGTCGCTGGGCGTCGCGGACCGGTTCACCGCGACGGTGCCGGAGGGCGTGCCGGCCGATGCGGTGTTCGACGAGATCTGGTCCAACCCACCGATCCGGATCGGCAAGGCCGCCCTCCACGAGCTGCTGCTGACCTGGCTGCCGCGCCTGGCGCCCGAGGGTCGCGCGGTGATGGTCGTCGGCAAGAACCTCGGCGCCGACTCGCTGCAGCGCTGGCTGGGGGAGCAGGGCTTCCCGACGGAGCGGATCGCCAGCGCCAAGGGGTTCCGGGTGCTCGAGACCCGCCGCGCCTGACCTGCCTGCTCCTACAGTGGCGGGCATGGCCACCGAGTTCACCGTGCGCGGTTCCTCCAGCGCCTTCCAGCGCCCCGAGCGCGGCACCGTGCACGTCACGCTCTCGTTCGAGGGCCCCCAGCCCCAGCCGGTCCACGACCGCGTCGTCGCCGACCTCGAGGCCGTGAAGGCGTCGGTCAAGGTGCTGCACGACCCGAACCGGGGGCCGGTCACGTGGTGGTCGACGAAGAACGTCCGCACCTGGGCGCAGCGGCCGTGGAACCAGGACGGCAAGCAGCTCCCGCTCGTGCACCATGCCAGCGTCGGCGTCGAGGTGAAGTTCCGCGACTTCTCCGCGCTCGGCCGCTGGGTCAGCCAGCACGTCTCGTCGACGCAGGGGTTCTCCCTCGACGGCGTGGTCTGGGCGCTCACCGAGAGCAACCGGCAAGACCTCGAGCGCGCCGTCCGCACCCGCGCCGTGCAGGACGCCGCCCGCCGCGCCCAGGAGTACGCCGACGCGCTCGACCTCGGCCCGGTCCGTCCCGTCGCCGTGGCCGACGCCGGCATGCTCGGCAACGGTCTCCACGTCGCCGGCGGCGCCCCTGCGGGGGCCTACGCGCGGATGGCGGCGGCGAAGGACAGCTCCGGCGGGGCCGAGCTCGAGCTGTCGCCCGAGGACATCGAGGTGTCGGCCGAGGTCGACGCCCGCTTCGTCGCCGGCTCGACGGCCGGTTGATGCCGGCGCCCACGCTCTCCGACGTCGCCCGGCTGCTGGACCGTCGCGGCGAGCTCACCCACGAGCGTGCGGCCGTCCTCCAGCTCGCGACGGCGCCGGATCGTCCCGAGCGCTACAAGTGCGCCCACCCGGAGCTCGGCGGCGCCGGCTGGTCGCACCCGTGGCCGGACGAGGAGATGTACCCGCACGCCTGCTGCCGCGAGCACGAGCACTGCCCCGCCGAGTGGGCCCGGTCGTAGACGACTGACGGGCGGTCAGGGCGTGACCGTCGCCTGCGCCAGTACGACGGCCGCCGGTCCCGTCGCCGGCAGCCGGCCCCACAGCGTCAGCAGCAGCTCGGTGGCCGTCGCGGCCAGCTCGACGCCGTCGCCGGACGCGTCCGCCTCCAGCACCACCGAGCGGTCGAGGTCCGTGGCCACGATCCAGACGGGAGCGGGCAGGGGGCCGGTGCGCCGCAGCCGCAGCTGTCGCGGGTAGAACAGCGTCGCCACCTCGTCCACGCCGTCCCAGGCGAGGTCGGGGTCGATCGTCCAGGCGGCGGTGCGCCCCTGGGAGGCGAGGGCGTCGTACAGGTGCAGGGTGACCTCGTGGACCTGTCGGCGGCGCCAGAACGCGCTCACCGGCTCCGGGCCGAAGGTCCACGCCGCGTCCTCCGGCGCCGTCGCGCGGAGGACGGCGACCAGCCTCGCCGCCGCGTCGCGGTAGCCGCCGACCAGCGCGTCCCGGGCCGGCCCGGGCGCGGGGGTGTCCCCGTCCGGCGTACCCTCCGCGACGGCGTGCGCCGCCCAGGCGTGCACCCACCTGGTGTGCTCGCCCAGGTCCGCGAGCGTCCAGCCCGGGCAGGTCGGCACCGGCGCCGCGAGGTCGCCCGTCTCCAGCACCTCGGCGAAGCGGCCGGTCGTCGCCTCCAGCAGGTCGATCCACTCCATGCGCCGATCCTTGCAGGGCTGCCGGCGTCGGGGCTGTGGGAGGGTCGCAACAGGATCCGGCGAGCGAGCGTTGGAAGGGTGTGAAGGCAGTGATCCCGGACGAGATGGCGACCTCGGAAGCGCCGGCGTTCGACAGCTGGGTGGCCGCGCGGGGGCCCGCGTTGCTGCGGCTCGCCTACGTGATCACCGGCAACGCGGCCGACGCCGAGGACGTCGTCCAGGATGCGTTGTCCCGGGCGCTGCCGCGCTGGGAGCGGATCTCCCGCGTCGAGGACGTCGATGCCTACGTGAAGCGGATGGTCGTCAACGCGCACACCTCGTGGTGGCGGAAGTTCCGGCGCCGGGAGTCGCCCTCGCCGGCCGTCCAGCCCGACGGAGTCGTGGCCGGACCCGGCGACGGTCCCGGACACGACGAGCGGCAGCGGCTCTGGGCCGCCTGCCGGGCGCTCCCCGAGGCGCAGCGCACCGCGGTGGTGCTGCGCTACTACGAACAGCTGGAGTACGACGAGATCGCGGCGCTGACCGGCGTCGCCGAGGGCACCGTCCGGTCGCGGGTCTCCCGCGGCCTCGCGGTGCTGCGGGCCGGGCTCGTCCCCGGCGCCGACGGAGGTGCGGACGATGAGTGACCTCGAGCAGCAGCTGGCCGGCGTCCTGACCGACGCCGCCGAGGGCGCGCCGGGCGCCACGGGCCTGGCCGACGCGGCCCGCCGCCGGCACCGGGTACGACGCCAGCGACGCCTCGCGATCGGTGGGGCTGCGGTGGCGTTGGTCGTCGGTGCAGGCGCAGTCGTCGCCGGTGGGCTGGGAGGGAACGACCGGGCCTCCGACCCGGTCGATCGCCCGGGCCCGAAGGGCTGGCAGACGGTCGAGGTCGACGGCGGCGCCGCCCTGGTCTCGATCCCGCCGGACTGGCGGGCGTACTCGTGCGGCGCGGCAGGCGACTCCGAACCGGTCTATGCGCCGTCCGAGGTGGACGCGTGCACCGAGAGCATCGGGGCGGTGTTCCTGCCTGCCGGGGCCCACGGCTCGTCCGACGTCGGGGAGCTCATCAGTGGCGACCGCGGCTGGCTCGGCTACGTGATGACCGGCGACTGGGAGGTGCGCGTGTTCCTGGAGGACAGGGCACTCGTCCGCCAGATCCTCTCCACCGCTCGCGTCGCTGACGATCCAGTCGTCGACGGCGGGACCTGGGTCGGTTTCGACCATGGCGGGATGACATTCGAGGTCCCCGCCTGGTGGGGGGTCGGCGAGGACGGCGGCCACGGCGACTACTCCGTGTGCTACACCCCCTCGGACTTCGACGGCCGCGAGTCCTTTCGCACAGGCGACTCCTACGTGCTCACGGACGAGCCGGGACCGGGTGACGTCGTCCGGGTGACTGCGCCCACGCAGGCGGTGGCCGAGCTCGTGCTCGCGACCGTCCGGATGGGCAAGGAAGCGCGTCCCACCACCGACTGCGGGCCCGTGGACTTCACGACAGGCCTGCTCCCCGGTGCATCGACGCCCGGCGCCGGGGCGCCGGTCGAGGGCGGCGAGACGGCCACTCCCGGTGACGACCCGACCGGCGACGAACCGACCGGCAACGCGACGACCGGCAACGCGACGACCGGGGACGCGCCGGACGAGGACTTCCCCGCGCTGGGCGAGCCCGGATGGGAGACCACGGCTGCGGAGTACGAGGGCATCGCGGCCGAGATCCCGACGTACTGGAGCAAGAACTTCTGCAACGAGGCGCCCCAGTGGACGCCGTACGAGGACTGCACCCGGCCGGGCGAGGGCCTGCGCCTGTACGGCGCGGGCTACCCGGTCGACCTCGGCCGGGAGCCGCGCGAGCTGTGGCGCCAGGACATCGAGGGCCGGCTCTTCTGGACCGGCTACGTCCTGCGCGGTGATGTCGCGGTCTTCATCACCCACACCGACCGGCGAACGGTCGAGGTCCTGCTGGAGCAGGTGCACTGACCTGCCTGACACCCCGCCGACCGGACCGGGGTGCGGGGCCGGGTGTGGGGCGGTCCGGACAGCGCCACTTGACTCGGATACATGTTGTCGGAGTAAGCTCGGACAAACATCATCTGAGTTTGGAGGCGGACATGCGGATCGTGATCTTCGGAGCAGGCCTGATCGGGAGCCAGCTCGCGGCGCACCTCACCGGGCAGGGGCACGACGTGGTGGCGCTCGGCCGTGAGGCGGGCATCGACACCACGACCGGAGCCGGCGTGACGGAGGCGGTCGCGGGGGCCGAGGTCGTCGTCGACCTGACCAACTCGCCGTCGTGGGCCGACGACGACGTGCTCGCCTTCTTCCGCGACTCGACGCGCCACCTGGTCGCCGCCGGGGCCGCGGCCGGCGTGCGGCACCACGTGATCCTCTCGATCGTCGGTGCCGACCGGCTGACCGACGCCGGCTACATGCGGGCCAAGCTCGCCCAGGAGGCCGGTGTCGAGGCCGGCGGCGTGCCGTTCACGATCGTCCGCTCCACCCAGTTCTTCGAGTTCGTGCCCGGCATCGCCGACGCCTCGACCGATGGCGGCACGGTCCGCGCCACGCCCGGCAAGCTGCAGCCCATCGCGTCCGCCGACGTGGTCGCCCACCTCGCCGAGGTCGTCACGGGTGCTCCGGTCGACGGTGTCGTCGAGATCGCCGGTCCCGACGTGCTCGGCATCGACGAGCTGGTCCGTCGCCTCCTCGCGGCCTCCGGCGACGAGCGAACGGTCGTCACCGACCCCACCGCCGGCTACTTCGGCGCGGCCCTCGACGACACCGCCCTCGTCGCCACGCCCGGCGCCGACGCGTGGATCGCCCCGACGTCGTACGACGCCTGGTTGGCCGCGCGGCACTAGGGTTCTCCGGTGTGAAGCTGAGCGCGGGAGTCGAGTGGGCGATCCACTGCTGCGTCGTGCTCAGCCAGGCGCAGCAGCCGGTCCCGGCCGCCCGGCTGGCGGACCTGCACGGTGTGTCGCGGACCTACCTCGCCAAGCACCTGCAGGCCCTCGCCCGGGCGGGCATCGTCCGGCCGGTGGAGGGCCGGGACGGCGGCTACGAGCTCACCCGTCCGCCGGCCGAGGTCACGGTGCTCGAGGTGGTCGAGGCCGTCGACGGACCCGAGCCGGCGTTCCGCTGCACCGAGATCCGCCAGCAGGGCGAGCTCGCCGCACCGCCGGAGGAGTGCACCCGCCCGTGTGGTGTGGCGCGCGTGATGGCGGCCGCCGAGCTGGCCTGGCGCCGGTCCCTGGCCGGGACGTCGATCGCCGACCTCGCCGCCTCCTTCGACACCACGGCGATGCGCGCGGCACTCTGACGGGAGCCCGGGTCAGACCCGCATCGCTCGCCGGTGCTGTCGTGGGCTGATGCCGCGGACCCGCTTGAAGGCCGCGCTCAGTGCGAACCCGCTGCCGTAGCCGACCTGCCGCGCGACCGCGTCGATCGCGTCGTCGGAGGCGACGAGCAGGTCGGCGGCGAGCGAGAGCCGCCAGTGCGTCAGGTAGGTCATCGGCGGCTCGCCGACGAGCTCCCCGAACCGGCGGGCCAGGGCGGCGCGGGAGACGCCCGCCTCGGCCGCCAGAGAGGCGATCGTCCAGCCGTGGTCGGGGTGGTGGTGCATCAGTCGCAGCGCCTCGCCGACGACGGGGTCGGCGTGCGCGAGCCCGCGGGTGACCTGCTCCTCGCGGGCCAGCCAGGTGCGGAGCACGGTGACCAGGACGAGGTCGAGCAGCCGGTCGATGACGACCTCCTGGCCCGGGTCCTCGCGGGTGATCTCGTCGGCGAGGACGGCGAGCAGCGGCGAGGATGCCTCGTCGCGACGCTGCACGATCAGCGGCGGCAGGGCGGCGAGGAGCGGTCGGCCCGCCTCGGTCTCGGCCGCCCACGTGCCGATCAGCAGCACCGTCGACCCGTCGTGGCTGTTGCCCCACGTCCGGACCCCCAGCGCCATCCGCTGCGCCAGCAGCTCGCCGTCGGGGTCGACACACTCGTTGCCCTTGCGGATCGTGATCGTCGGCTGCGTCGAGGGATGGTCGCCGGTCGTGTAGACCGGACCGCCCTGGACCACGGCGACATCGCCCTCGCGCAGCTCGACCGGATCCCCGAGGTCCCCGGTCAGCCACACCGACCCGCGCGCCACCGACAGCAGGGTGAGCGCCGGGTCGTCCTCGACCCGCACCGCCCACGGCGGCTCCATGACCATCCGCAGCGCGAACGCCTGCCGCGCCCGCGGACCGGCGAGCAGGTGAGCGAGTCCGTCCATGGAACCCACCATGATGGACGATCGCGCATGGAATCAAGACGTCAGACCATGGAAAGTCTCACGAAATCCCGATGGAGTGGAGCCATGGACACCACCACCCACCCGTACCTCGTCATCGGCGGCACCGGCAAGACCGGCCGCCGCGTCACCGCGCTCCTCCAGGACCGGGGCCTGCCGGTCACGCCGCTGTCGCGTCCCGCGTTCGACTGGGCCGAGCCCGCCACCTGGGCCACCGTCGAGCGGCCCGCGGCGGCGGCGTACCTCACCTTCGCGCCGGACCTCGCCCTCCCCGGCGCTCCGGAGGCCGTCGCCGAGGTCGCCGAGCGCATGGCGCGCTCCGGCGTACGACGGATCGTGCTCCTCTCGGGCCGGGGTGAGGCCGAGGCACAGCGGGCCGAGCGGCTCGTCGCCGAGGCCACCGCCCGGCACGGCGCGGAGTGGGCCGTCGTCCGCTGTGCGTTCTTCCTGCAGAACTTCGACGAGAGCCTCTTCGCCGAGCCCCTCGCCGCGGGGCACGTCGCGTTCGTCGCGGGGGACGTGCGCGAACCCTTCGTCGACCTCGACGACGTCGCCGAGGTGGCGGTCGGCCTGATGACGGGGGAGGTGCCGGCGAACCGCGTGCACGAGCTCACCGGCCCGCGGCTGCTGACCTTCGCCGAGGCCGTCGCAGTGATCGCGGAGGCAACCGGGCGGCCGATCGGCTACGAGCAGGTCGCCCCGGAACGGATGGTGGCCGACCTGGTCGCGGCGGGCCTGCCGGACGAGGACGCCGCGGGGTTGGTCGGCCTGTTCGCCGACATCCTCGACGGCCACAACGCCCACCTGTCCGACGGGGTGGCAGTCGCCCTCGGGCGCCCGCCCGCCGACATCGCCACCTGGGCGCGCGCCGCGGCGGCCGCCGGTGCGTGGACCGCCGAGGTGGCGTCGTGAACGGCGTCGGCCAGGCCGCCCTGGTCGGCGGCACCGTCACCACCGGACTGGTCGCGGGGATCTTCCTCGCGTTCTCGACGGCCGTCATGCCCGGTCTCGCGCGCACCGACGACCGCACCTTCGTCGCGACCATGCAGGCCATCAACGTCGCCATCCTCAACCCGCTGTTCCTGACCCTGTTCGTCGCGCCGCTGGGCTGCCTCGTGGTCGCCGCGTTCACCGGCCCGGCACGGTGGTGGGTCGTGGCCGCACTGGTCCTGTACGTCGCCAACGTGGCGATCACCCGGGCCGGCAACATCGCGCTCAACGACGCCCTGATGGCGGCCGGGTCCCCCGACGACGCCGCCGGCCGGGCAGCCGCCCGCACCGCCTTCGAGGACCCGTGGAACCGGCTGCACCTGATCCGCACGATCCCGCTCGTCGCGTCCTTCGCCTGCTGCGTGGGTGCGCTGCGGGCCGGTTGAGCCCGGCGAGCTGAACCGGCTACAGACAGCGAGCGGCCGTTGCCACTAACGTCCGGCCATGCTCCGTCGCATCGCCGACCTGACCTGGCAGCGGCCCCGGTCGGTCCTGGTGGCCGCCCTGCTGTTCGCGGCCGTCGCCGGGTTCTTCGGCCATGACGTCGAGCACCACCTGAAGGCCGCCGGGTTCACGGACCCCGACTCCGAGAGCGAGCGGGCCGCTGCGGTCCTCCACGACGCGCTCGGGTACGGCGCCGAGCCCGGGCTCGTCGTACTCGTGCGGCCCAAGGACGGCGGCGCGCTCGACCTCACCAGCACCGAGGTCCGCGACGAGGTGCTGCGGCTCGCTGAGGCGCTGCGCGGATCCCGGTACGTCGGCCACGTGCCCGATCCGTTCGAGACGCCCGGCCTGGTCGCCAGCGACGAGCGGTCCGTCCTGCTGCCGGCGCAGCTGACCACGACCGACCTCGAGGACGAGGGCGGGCTCGCCGACGAGTCGGTGCGG
>DATLIG010000116.1:0-16947 GCA_035539555.1 Nocardioides sp.
GGGTACGGCGCACGCCCGAGCCCGCCCGATTCCCCGCCGGAACCCCTCGGGGACACTCCCGATCCATCGAAAGTTCACGGTCCGCGGATATATCGCTACGATAGGTCGCATGGCACGGCGTGGAGACACCATCGAGCTGGCAGTCCTCGGACTGCTGCACGTGGGACCCATGCACGGCTACGAGCTGCGCAAGCGGCTCAACCTGATGCTCGGTTGGGGTCGACTGCTGTCCTACGGGTCGCTCTACCCGGCGCTGAAGAAGATGCTCCGCGGCGACCTCATCGAGGAGACCGTGCCTTCGGGTCCGCCGACCCGCCGGCAGCGGATCGTCTACAAGGTCACCGACCTCGGCACCGAGGAGTTCGCGCGCCTGATGTCGGAGGTGGGTCCTGCTGCATGGGAGGACGACAACTTCGACATCCGGTTCCGGTTCTTCTCCTCCACCGACATGGAGATCCGTCTGCGCGTCCTCGAAGGACGTCGCTCGCGGCTCCAGGAGCGGCTGGACCGGGTGCAGCGCGAGCTGTCGATGACCCAGGCGGAGGCCG
The DNA here is from genome assembly GCA_035539555.1 of Nocardioides sp. Taxonomy (GTDB): domain Bacteria; phylum Actinomycetota; class Actinomycetes; order Propionibacteriales; family Nocardioidaceae; genus Nocardioides. The sequence goes on from DATLIG010000116.1 coordinate 549, forward strand.
ACCGATACGCCGCGGAGCTCCAGCGCCACGGTGTCGAGTCGGTGGAGCGCGAGGTCCGGTGGCTGTCGGACCTGAACAACGCCGAGCGCAACGTGCAGGTCCAGTCAACGCCAGCTCCGGACGCACCGACGGCATCACCGTCGGCGCCGTCCTGATCATTCACGAGATGTCATGAGTACCAAGGAAGGAAACCCCATGGGTTCGGTTCGAGTAGCGATCGCCGGCGTGGGCAACTGCGCCACGTCCCTCATCCAGGGCGTGCAGTACTACCGGGACGCCGACGCCACGAGCACCGTTCCGGGGCTCATGCACGTCCAGTTCGGCGAGTACCACGTCGGTGACGTGGAGTTCGTCGCGGCGTTCGACGTCGACGACCTGAAGGTCGGCAAGGACCTCTCCGAGGCCATCAACGCCTCGCAGAACAACACCATCAAGATCACCGACGTCCCCACGCTGGGTGTCGAGGTGCAGCGCGGCCCGACGCTCGACGGCCTCGGCAAGTACTACCGGGCGACCATCGACGAGTCGTCGGCCGAGCCGGTCGACGTCGTCCAGGCCCTCAAGGACGCCCAGGTCGACGTCCTCGTGTCCTACCTCCCGGTGGGCTCGGAGGAGGCCGACAAGTTCTACGCCCAGTGCGCGATCGACGCCGGCGTGGCCTTCGTCAACGCCCTCCCCGTCTTCATCGCCTCCGACCCCGAGTGGGCCAAGAAGTTCGAGGACGCCGGCGTCCCGATCGTCGGTGACGACATCAAGTCGCAGGTCGGCGCCACCATCACCCACCGTGTGATGGCGAAGCTGTTCGAGGACCGTGGCGTCACGCTGGACCGCACGTACCAGCTCAACGTCGGCGGCAACATGGACTTCAAGAACATGCTCGAGCGCGAGCGCCTCGAGTCCAAGAAGGTCTCCAAGACCCAGGCCGTCACGTCGAACCTCACCGGCCCGCTGGCCGACAAGATCGACGACAAGAACGTCCACATCGGCCCGTCCGACTACGTCGCGTGGCTCGACGACCGCAAGTGGGCCTACGTCCGCCTCGAGGGTCGTGCCTTCGGTGACGTCCCGCTGAACCTCGAGTACAAGCTCGAGGTCTGGGACTCCCCGAACTCGGCCGGCATCATCATCGACGCCGTCCGGGCCGCGAAGATCGCCAAGGACCGCGGTGTCGGTGGCCCGATCATCCCGGCGTCGGCGTACCTGATGAAGAGCCCGCCGGTCCAGATCGAGGACACCGAGGGCCGCACGCTCCTCGAGAAGTTCATCGCCGGCGAGTGACCTCGCGTCACTGACCAGCAGCACCGCCCCGGTTCGTACGACGAGCCGGGGCGGGCTGGTTTTTCGGCGCGAGCGCGTCTCCGCCGCCGAGCGGCGAGCAAGCTCGCAGGTGGAGCGGCTCCCGCCGCGCTGCCGCGCGTCAGCCGAGGCCGACGTCGAGGCAGCCGATGGTCTCGCTCAGCTGCATCCGCGACCACACGGCGCGGTGGTCGGAGACACTGGAGGCCAGGACGACGGCCTGCACCGGCTGCAGGAACGCGTCGTGCAGGATGAAGTCGATCCGGACCCGCGGGTTCGTCGCCGGGGCGGTGTTGCCGCTGCCGGTGCCCACGGCCCAGACGTCGCCGAGGCCGGCGGCCCGCAGCGTGCTGACGGCGGTCGAGGAGACCCGGCTGTTCAGGTCGCCGCCGACGACCGTCGGCCGGGTGTCGGCCCGGACCAGCTTCGCCAGTGCGCTCGCCTGGGCGATCCGGGCGCCCTGCGCCATGTGGTCGAAGTGGGTCGAGTAGACGCTGACCTCGGTGCCCTCGACGTCGACCACCGCGTGCACGGCGTGGCGGGGGAACTTCCCGCCGGCGCGGGGGAGCCCGATGATCTCGTGCTCCTTGACCGGGAACCGGGACAGGATCGCGTTGCCCGTCTCGCCGCTGCCGGCGATCCAGCTCATCTTGAGCGCGCTGGCGATCTGCTGGGCCTGGATGACGTTGCCGGAACGGCCACGGTTGTTGTCGACCTCCTGCAGCAGGACGATGTCCGGCTTCCAGGCGCCGATCTCCTTGATCAGGGTGCCCGCCGCGAGCCCGCCGTGCTTGCGGATCGCGGAGTGGATGTTGAAGGACAGCACCGTGAACGGGTGCTCGAGGGTCAGGTCCTTCGGGCACAGGCTCGCCGGGACGTCGAGCGGCGGCGCCCCGAGCGAGGAGTTCGCCGAGGGCTGGAAGCCGGAGGACGGTACGTCGGGGACGGTCGTCGCCCCGCCGAGGTCCGCCGCCGGGGGCTTGTCGTTGCCGCCCTGCAGCGCGAAGACGATGCCGAGCACCAGCAGCACGACCACCACCACGGCGACGGTCGCGACCTGGGTGGCCGGGCTGGCGCCCGGCCGCGCCGCGGGCAGCGGCGGTGGAACGGGGCTCGCCTTCCTCCCCGGGACCGGCTGCTTCCTCCCGACCGGCTCCCCGACCGGCTCCCCGACCGGCTCGCCGGCGGGCTCGTCCCCCACGGGCTCGTCCCCCGCGGGCTCGGGCTCGTCGGGCAGGTCGTCGGTCACAGGGTCATTCAACCCCGGGGCCGAAGCCTCCGGAGCAGGACCCGGCGATCAGGCCTCGGCCTCGGCCTTGATCTTCTCGAGGGTCACCCGGATGCCGCGGCGCAGCTCCTCGGTGAAGCCCTTCTGGCCCCCGAGGACGGCCTTGGTCAGCACCAGGGACACGTTCGAGATGCCCTGCGGGGCCTCCCGGCGCTCGGTCAGGCGCGTGCCACCGTCGGCGGTCGGCTCCAGCTGGAAGGACCAGATCGTGCGGTTCTCGCGGATCTTGAACGCGAAGTCACCGGCGGCACCGCCGGCCGGCGGGGTGAACCGGACGACCTTGCCGGCGGTCGGCCAGCGCTTGATGCCCTGCTTGTTGAGGTTCGAGAAGGTCGCCCCGAGCTTGACCTCGCCGCCCTTGACGCTCGACTTCACGACCTGCGGGCTCCACTTCGACATCCGCGGGAGGTCGGTGACCAGCGCCCACACCCGGTCTGCCGGGGCGGCGATGTCGATGGTGTCCTCGAGCAGCTTCTCGTACGTCTCGGCCATGGTGGAGCCCTTCGGGTGACGGCGGTGTCGGATCCCCGGAAACTACCCTCCGGTAGCAGACCGGCGGTACGTGATGCCCACCACAGCCGTCGGCCGCGGGTTTCGACGCACCCCGGCCCGGGCAACCGGTCGGGATGGCGGTTCCGGCACAGCTGCACACCCAGCTCACCTCCGGGAACCTCACCACGATCACGACCCGCGCCGCCGACGTCGACAAGGCCATGGAGCACGTCCGTACGGCGATCGACCTGATCCACCTCGCGCGAGACACCCCGAACTGGGAGAGCCTCGACGCGCGCGCCATGTTCAACATGAGCGCCTGGGCGACCCGCGCCGTCGCCGAGGTGTGCCACATGCGCCTCAACCGCGCGAAGCTCTCGCTGGGCATGGCGGGCACCGCCTACGAGTGGGCCAGCGGCGAGGCCGACCGCATCTACCACTTCTGGGTCGACTGGGAGAAGACCGCGGTCAAGGGCAGCCTCGCGTGGTTCATCACCTTCCTGAACACCGTGACCGCACTCGAGAAGGTCAAGAGCACCTACGGCAAGCAGCTGGACATCGCGCGCGACTACTTCGAGTACGAGCTGACCGAGGACCAGCAGGCCTGGTTCGCCAACGGGCTGGCCCGGACCCTGCTCGACGACCTGGAGCGCGGCGTCCTGCCGGGACCGATCATCCCCGACACGCTCGCCGCGGGGGACGACGACAACGGCTGGACCCCGCAGGGCCTGGGCGTGGATCCGCAGACGGGCTACCTCCTGCAGACGTCGTACAACAGCAGCCACCAGGCCGTGCTCACCGTCATCGACCCGAGGACCGGCGAGATCATCAACACCGTCAACCTCGGCGCGGCCGGGCCGGGCGGCATCGCGCCCGACCACGCCGGCGGCGTGAGCGTCGACCCCGAGACCGGCACGGTCCACGTCAACTCCTCCAAGGGCGGGGGAGAGAACGGCGAGGATCCACTGGTCTACGAGTACGACCGCAACGACATCATCGGCCCGGGAGCCCAGGCGCCGGGCAGCACCGTCGGCGTCACCGGACCGCCGCAGGACATGCCGGAGGGCGCGTACTCCACGTTCCACGGCGGCAAGCTCTACGTCGGCACCTTCATGAGCGACGACAACGGTGTCCTGAACATCTACGAGAAGCAGTTCGACCGGGCCAGTGGCCGGATGGAGTGGGTCCGGGTCGACGGCCCGTACGAGACGCCGGAGAGGACGCAGGGCGTCGCGATCCGCGACGGCAGGATCTACTTCAGCACGTCCGAGGGCCGGCACAACGAGGACACCGGGCACCAGCCCGGTGACTACAGCAACCCCGGGACCGTCATCGCCTACGACCTGGCGAACAAGGGCGACGGCGGCTTCGGCGCCCCCGTCGAGACGACGGTCCTGCCGAACATGCTCGAGGGCATCGCGCCGCTCGACGACGGGATCTACGGCACCTACGAGAGCGGCTCGGAGAAGTACTCCACCCCGAAGGGCGGCACGGCGGAGTCCCAGTGGCCGAGCCTGTTCTACTCGCGCTCGTCGTACGCCGGCGGCGAGCTCCACAGCGAGTACGAGTCGATGAACAAGGCGGGCCAGCACCTCAAGGAGGCGCAGGACTCCTTCGACGTCTGCGAGACCGAGATCCACGGCCTGGGCCTGCCGGCGAGCAGCCTCGGCGACGTACCGCAGGCCCCCGCCTACGCGACCGGCGTGGTCACCTTCTTCGACAAGACCGCACGCTGGCTGGACGCGGGCAAGCTGTCCTCGGGGGTGACCGCCCGGGGGGTGATCGAGAGCGCGATCGAGTATGAGCGCTCCGACCAGCTCTCGTTCATCGGCTCCGCCCTGCTGCAGGCCCGGCTGGGCGCGTTCGTCGACAAGGAATGGAAGCAGTGACCCGCACCCGGACCGCCCTCCGCCCCATCGCGCTGCCCATCGCGCTGTTGCTCGGTCCGCTGCTCGCGGCCTGCGGTGACGACCCGGCAGGCCCCGGCGGCGACTGGCCGGCCGCGGAGGAGACGGTCGAGGCGCGTGGCCTGGTCTGGGCCGCCGGCCGCACGATCCACCTGGGCGACGGCACCACCCTCGACGCCGGTGCGCCGGTCCGCGCCTTCGTCGTGGGGCGGGGCGGGGCGTTCGTCGTACCGGACACGCGCTCGGAGGACGAGACCTGGCCCGAGCTGGTCCGGGTGACCCCGGGCGGGCACGAGCCCCTCGGCGTCCACGCCGAGCCGGGCAGCCTGAGCCTCTCGCCGGACGGGAGGTACCTCGCGTTCCTCGACCACAGCGGCGAGCGCGACGACTACGGCACGCCACTCGCCGAGGCCGTCGTGGTGGACCTGGACACGGGGCGCGAGGTCCACCGCAGCGCCGACGGCATGGGCGACACCGCCACCGACGACCTGGCCGACCTCTACGAGGACGCCCCACCGGCCGTGCTCGGCGTCAGCGCCACCCACGCCTACTTCCTCACCCCCGGTGAGGTGATCGCGGTCGAGATCTCCTCCGGCGGGTCCGAGGTCGTCAGCGACGTGAACAGCGGCTACCACGACCAGCCCTGGTACGACGCCCTCGCGTCCGAGCCGGTGCTGACCAGCCCGGACGGGGCGTGGACGATCCGGCAACCTCCGCGCGGCGCTCCCCAGCTGGTGCCCGCCGCGGGCGGGACGGCGGTCACCACGCGGCTGACCGCGGCGGACCTCGGCCTCGACCCGCTCGCCCCGCAGCCGCGCGACCTCGACTGGTCCCTCGACTCCTGGCTCGACGACGCCACGGCCGCCGGCATCGCGACCGTCAGCGCGTCCGTCGACGGCGCCCAGACCTTCCCGCTCATCACCTGCGGCGCGCCGGACGGCGCCTGCCGGGTCGTCCCGGGCACCGAGGACGGCGCGCTCCTGCCGGAGTCGCGGGCGGGCGGCGGCGTCGTACCCACGCCGCTGCCGTCGCCGTGACGCCCTGACCGGGTCGGCTCAGCGACCGGCCCACCACTCCTTCAGCGCGGCGGTCGCGGCCTCCTGCGTCATCGGGCCGTTGTCGAGGCGCAGCTCCAGCAGGAACTGGTAGGCCTCGCCGACCTCGCGGCCGGGGGAGATGCCGAGGACCTGCATGATCTGGTTGCCGTCGAGGTCGGGGCGGATCGCCGCGAGCTCCTCCTCGGCGGAGAGGCGCTCGATGCGGGCCTCGAGGTCGTCGTAGGTACGACGCAGCCGGTCGGCCTTCTTGCGGTTGCGGGTCGTGCAGTCGGCACGGGTCAGCACGTGGAGGCGCTCGAGCTGGTCGCCCGCGTCGCGGACGTAGCGGCGCACGGCGGCGTCGGTCCACTCGCCCGAGCCGTAGCCGTGGAAGCGGAGGTGGAGCTCGACGAGGTCGCTGACGGCGTCGATCTCGTCGTTGCTGAACTTCAGCGCCTTCATCCGCTTGCGGGTGAGCTTCGCGCCGACGACGTCGTGGTGGTGGAAGGTGACCGTGCCGTCGTCGACGAAGCGCCGGGTCCGGGGCTTGCCGACGTCGTGCATCAGGGCGGCGAAGCGGGACACGAAGTCCGGGCCGGGCGCGATGTCGCCACGCGCGGCGAGGCGGGGCTCGAGGTCGATCGCCTGCTCGAGCACGGTCAGCGTGTGCTCGTAGACGTCCTTGTGGCGGTGGTGCTCGTCGCGCTCGAGCTTGAGCGCCGGCAGCTCCGGCAGCACCCGGTCGGCGAGGCCGGTCTCGACGAGGAGGCTCAGGCCCAGGCGCGGGTACGGCGCGCAGACCAGCTTGACCAGCTCGTCGCGGACCCGCTCGGCGGAGATGATCTGGATCCGGTCGGCCATCTCCGTCATGGCGGTGACGACCGAGGGATCGACGGAGAAGCCGAGCTGGGCGGCGAACCGGGCCGCGCGCATCATCCGCAGCGGGTCGTCGGAGAACGACTGCTCGGGGGTGCCGGGCGTCCGGATCAGCTGGTGCGCGAGGTCGACCACGCCGCCGTAGGGGTCCTCGAGCTCGCGGCCCGGCAGCCGCACCGCCATCGCGTTGACGGTGAAGTCGCGGCGGCCGAGGTCGCCGGCGAGGCTGTCGCCGTACCTCACCTCCGGCTTGCGGCTGTCCGGGTCGTAGGACTCGGAGCGGTACGTCGTCACCTCGACGACCCAGTCGCCCTTGCGGCAGCCGATGGTGCCGAAGTCGCGGCCCATGTCCCACCAGGCGTCGCCCCAGGCCCGCAGCAGGCCGTCCATCTGCTCGGGGCGGGCCGAGGTGGTGAAGTCGAGGTCGTTGGAGCGACGGCCGAGCATCGCGTCGCGCACCGGGCCGCCGACGAGCGCGAGCTCGTGGCCGGCGTCGGCGAAGAGCGCACCGAGCTCGTCGATGACCGGGGCGATCCGGTCCAGCTCCGCGGCGACGGCAGCCTGCACGTCGACCAGGCGCAGGGGCGCACCCGGCTCGGGCGAGGCAGGGCGGTCGGCGTCGTTCACGGGTGGGGAGTCTAGGGCCGGTGAGCCCGGGTCCCCGAACCGCACAGGGCACCCCACTACCCTCGGGACGTGGTCGTCCGTCGCTCGCTCCTGCCCTGGGGTGTGGTGACGGCTCTGCTGGCGGGCCTGTTCGGCACCGCCGCGCCGGCGTCCGCGCGCCCCGACGACGACGGGTACGACGCCCCGCTGGAGATCACGATCGACAGCCTGACCCCGGGCGTGCTGCCGCGCACCGGCCCGCTCGAGATCACCGGCACGATCACCAACGCCGACCTCGAGACGTGGAGCACGATCCGGCTCTACCCGATGTTCAACGTCGGCGCCGAGTGCACCTCGACGAGCTGCGCCGAGGTGATGACCTCGGAGGCCGACCTCGCGCTCGCGGCCGAGTCCGACCCGGTGGCCCCGGTCGGCGTCCGGGAGACGAGCGTCCGCTACGACATCGCGTCCCTGGAGCCGGGCCAGTCGACGTCGTACACGCTGACCGTGCCGCAGTCGGTGCTCCGCACGCTCTTCCCGGACCCGAAGACGGGCGTCTACTGGCTCGGCGTGCACGCGCTCGGCGCGAGTGCGCGCACCGGCGACGACGGCAACGCCGACGGACGGGCGCGGACCTTCCTGCCGTCGGTGCGCAGCCCCAACGGGCCCGAGGTCGACACCGCGATCGTGTTGCCGCTGCGCAACCGGGTCGCCCACGAGGAGGACGGCACGCTCGCCGACACCAGCGACTGGAGCGAGGCGCTCGGCGTCGACGGCCCGCTCGGCGGTCCCCTCGCCTTCGGTGCCGCGGCCGGCATCGCGCCCGTGACCTGGCTGGTCGATCCCGCGGTCCCCGACGCGGTCCGCCGGCTCGCCGACGGCAACCCGGCCCGCAAGGTGACGCCCGTGCCCGACCCCGACGCACCGACGCCGAGCGACGACCCGTCCGAGGACGGCGAGCAGGAGGCCGAGGAGCAGCCGGACACCGACACCCCGCTCGCCCGGTCGGCCCGCTCGTGGCTGGTCCAGGCGGAGAGCGAGCTCGGCGACGACACCGTCGCCGCCCTGCCGTACGGCGACCCGGACCTGGCCTCCGCGGCGGACTCGCTGCCCAGCCTCTACCGCTCCGCCCGCGAGCAGGCGGGCGAGGAGCTGTCCTCCTGGGAGCTCGACACCCTGCCGGTCGCGGGTGCACCCGACGGGTTCCTGCCGACCAACGGCATCGGCTCCGTCGACGACGGCGCGGCGCTCCTGCTCGGCGACCAGATGTTCCCCCGCGAGGCCTTCTCGGCCCGCCCGCCCGTGGCCGGCCTGATCGGCGACCGGCCCGTGGTCGTCACGTCGACCGCCGCCGCGACCGGTGGGCCGGGCCCCGACCCCGCGCTCTCCCCGGTCGCGCTGCGCCAGCGGATCCTGGCCGAGGCGGTGATCCGGCTGCTGCGGGCGCGGGACAAGGAGCCCGACCCGCTGGTCGTCGTACTCCCGTCCTCGGTGTCGGCCGCCGGCGCGCCCGGCTTCTGGTCCGGGCTGGACGAGCCGTGGATCAACCTGACCGGCCTCGACGAGCTGGTGGTGGAGCCCGGCACCGGCGCCGACGGCCAGACGGCCGACGACCGGCAGATCGACCTCGCCGACCTCGACTACCCGGCCGACCAGGACGAGCTGGAGCTGCCCTCCGGCGTGCTCGTCGAGGCCGGCCAGCTGATCCGCGCGGCCCGCGCCTACCAGGCGATCCTCGGCAAGGACTACACCGTCGGCGGCGAGCTGGTCCGCGAGGCGCTCACCGGGTCGTCGTACTCGATGCGCGGTGACGACCTGGCGGGCTCGCGGCTGATGACGACCCGGATGTGGGTCGAGGACCAGCTCGGCCAGATCACCATCGAGGCGCCCGACGGGGTGACCCTGTCCGGCACGTCGGGCGGCTTCAACGTGTCGGTGCGCAACGACCTCGACGAGCCGGTCACGGTCGCGATCGACGCGACCGCGGACTCCGGGGCGACGATCGAGGTCGCCAACCCGATCCGGCTCGCCGCCCACAGCCGTACGTCGGTGCCGATCGACGCGTCGATGAGCCGCACCGGCGTGCACAACGTGACCCTGCGACTCACCGACACCGACGGCACCGCGCTGGGCGCGCAGGACACGCTGCCGCTGCGCACCGGCCAGGCCGGCGTGGTCATCTGGGCGATCATCGGCTCCGGCGTGGCGATCCTGTTCGTCGCGATCGCGATCCGGCTGGTCCGCCGCTACCGCCGTCGCGGCCAGCCCGACCCTGCCGGGGAGACCGCGTGAGCGCTGCGGACGAGGCGGGATCGGCCGAGGATCGCAAGATCCTGGCCAACACCGCGGTGATGGCGGCGGGCACGGTCGTGTCCCGGTTCAGCGGCTTCATCCGCTCCACGCTGCTCGCCGCGGCCCTCGGCGTCTCGCTGCACGCCGACCTGTTCACGGTGGCCAACACCGTGCCCAACATGATCTACATCCTCATCGCGGGCGGCGTCTTCAACGCCGTGCTGGTGCCCCAGCTCAAGCGGGCGATGCTGCGCGACGAGGACGGCGGCGCGGCGTACGTCGACCGGCTGATGACGCTCGCGATCGGCTTCCTCGGCGTGGTGACCGTGCTGCTCGTCGTCGCGGCGCCGCTGGTGATGCAGGTGGTCCTCGGCTCGAAGTTCGACGACCCGGCACTCGCCGAGCAGCGGCAGTCGGCCATCGACTTCGCCCGCTTCTGCCTGCCGCAGGTGTTCTTCTACGGCATGTTCGTGCTGATCGGGCAGGTGCTCAACGCGCGTGGCCGGTTCGGCCCGATGATGTGGGCGCCGATCGCCAACAACGTCATCTCGGTGGCGGTGCTGGTGACCTACCTGGTCGTGTTCGGGCCGGCCACGAAGGCCGAGCAGGTCGGCGCCTTCAGCGCCGGTCAGGAGGCGCTGCTGGGCATCGGGGCCAGCCTCGGCATCGCCGCGCAGCTGCTGATCCTCGTGCCCTACCTGCGGGCGGCGGGCATCCGCTACCGGCCGCGCTTCGACTTCCGCGGCGTCGGCCTCGGGCAGACCTTCAAGCTCGGCGTGTGGACGGTGCTGTTCGTCATCGTCAACCAGATCGCCTACATCGTGGTCGTCCGGCTCGCCTCCAACGGCACGGCGTCGGCCGACGACGGCACCGGCATCACGATCTACTCCAGCGTGATGCTCGTGGTGATGGTGCCGCACTCGATCATCACGGTCTCGCTGGCCACCGCGATCCTGCCGCGCCTCTCCGACGCGGCCGCCCGCGGCGACCTCGGGGCGCTGGCGGCGACGCTGGGCAGCACGCTGCGCACGGCGCTCGCGGTCGTCGTACCCTTCGCGGCGCTGCTGCCGTCGATCGCGCTCCCGCTGGCCCAGGTGATCTGGGGGCACGGCGCCACGGCGGACGGCTACCAGCGGTTCGAGTCGTCGATGGTGCTCTTCGGCTTCGGCGTCGTCGCCTTCACCGTGCACTACCTGGTGCTGCGTGGCTTCTACGCCCTCGAGCGCAACCGCACGGTCTTCTGGGTGCAGTGCGTGATCGCGGCGACCAACATCGGCCTGGCGCTGCTCTTCGTCAGCCGGGTCGACCCGTGGGACACCTCGCCGATGCTGGTGCTCGCCTACACCGCCTCCTACGCCGTCGGCTCGGTCCTCTCCAGCATCGTGCTGGTCCGGCTGCTGCGTCGCGGTGGCCACCCGCCCCGCGGCGGTGCCCGCCAGTGGCGCGGTTTCGTGCTCCGCCTGCTCGGCGCCGCCGCGATCGTGTACGCCGTCGCGCGGATCGTCCTGCTGGTCGTCGACGACACGATCGCCGAGGTCTCCGGCTCGCCCGGGTGGGTGTGGGCCGGGGTGGAGCTGGCGGTCGTCTCGGCAGCCGGTGGCGCCGCGCTGCTGGCGGCCGCGAAGGTTCTCCGGATCGACGAGGTGAACTCCGTCGTGGGCACCGTGCTGGCGCGCGTGCGGCGCTGAGCGCCGCCTGCCTGCGGCGGCGACCGCACGTGCCTAGGATGGAGTGACGAGAGAGGGACTGGACTTCCAGGTGGCGACGTCGACGCGGTCGGGGGATGTGCTCGCTGGCCGCTACCGGTTGATCGACCTGCTGAGCGAGAGCGGCGGCGGGCGGTTCTGGCGTGCCCACGACGCGGTCCTCGAGCGGTTCGTCGCCCTCCACGTCATCGACGTCGAGGACCCGCGCGCCCCCGGCCTGGTCGAGGCGGCCCGCACCTCGGCCGGGGTGCTCGACCCCCGGATCCTGCGGGTGCTGGACGCCCAGCAGGAGGACGGGCGCTGCTTCGTCGTCAACGAGTGGGGGACCGGCACCTCGCTCGACATCCTCATCACCCACGCCGGTCCGCTCGGCCCACGGCGCGCGGCCTGGCTGGTGGCCGACGTCGCCGACGCGATCGGCCGGGCCCATGCCGCCGGCGTCACCCACGGGCGGCTCAACCCCGAGAACGTCCTCATCGACCGCTACGGATCGGTCCGCCTGATCGGCATGTGCGTCGATGCGGCCCTGCACGGGCTCCCGCCGGGCGACGTACAGGGAGACCTGGAGGACCTCGGTGGCCTGCTCTACTGCGCGCTGACCGGCGTCTGGCCGGGTCCGTCCGGCTCGATCGTGCCGGCCGCGCCGCGCGAGAACGGCACCTTCCTCAGCCCACGCCAGGTCCGCGCGGGAGTCCCGAAGCAGCTCGACCTGGTGTGGCGGGAGTTCGAGTGCACCGGCGTGCACACCCGGCGCCGGATGCTCGGCAGCGACCACCCCGACGTCAGCACGGCCCCGGGCATCGCCGAGGAGCTGATGGCCTTCGTCGGCGACCCGGCGGGGATGCCGGAGTCGCTGGCGCAGGCGATCCCCCAGGTCAACGAGCTGCGGCCGGTGTGGCTGCCCGCCGTCGACGACCCGCTGCCGCACGACTCCTCGCGCGACGACATCCCGGTGGTGCCGGCCGCCGCCGAGCCCGAGCTCGACCTCGAGAGCGTCGACCTCTCCGACCCGCCCGTGCCGACCCCCGCCGACGTGACCGACCTGCCGACGGAGGCGGGCATGCCCGTCTTCGGCGAGGGCGAGGACGACGACGTGCAGTGGCTGCGGACCCGCAGCACGCCCCCGCCGCCCCCGCCACCGTTCGAGGACCTGCCCGAGCGACCCCTCTTCGCCGAAGGTGTACGACGACCGCGACCCGACCTCGGACCGGGTCCTGCCGGCAACGGCTGGCCGGCGTCGGTCGGCGACGACGGCGCGCCCCCGACGGGGTACTGGCCGTGGGAGGAGGACGGCGCAGCGCCCCCGGGCGACCTCGAGGGCACCGGGGAGATCGTCCCCGGCCGCAACTGGCTGCGGCTCGCGATGGGCGTCGCGGTGGCCGTGCTGCTGCTCGTGGGCATCGCGATCGCGTTCAACCTCGGCCGCGGGCGCACGGCGCTCGGCGGCGACCCCGACGACGAGCCGGTGACCAGCCCGTCCAGCTCGGCCGGCCAGGCCGCCGTGCTGCGCGGCGTCACCGCGCGTGACTTCGACCCGCTCACCGACCGCGAGGAGAACCCGGGCGACGTCGGCAACCTGCTCGACGGCAAGGCCTCGACCACCTGGCGCACCAGCACCTACAAGGACCAGCTCGGCCCGCCGCCGGGCCTCAAGACCGGGGTCGGCGTGCTGCTCGACCTCGGCCAGCCGCGCGCGGTGAGCGCGGTCGACGTACGGCTCGAGGGGCAGACCACCGCCCAGGTCTTCGGGTTCGACGCGCAGCCGACGGGCGCGCCCACGGGCAAGCCGCTCGCCCAGGCGAGCGGCACCGGCGTGGTGGCGCTGGCTCCGGCCGACGGCGAGCCGGTCACGGCCCGCTACCTTGTGCTCTGGCTGACCTCGCTCCCCGAGGTCGACGGTGGGGACTTCCGGGGCGAGATCGCAGAGGTGGTGGTTCGTGGCGAGTGAGCTCAGCCTGAGTGAGCCGACCGACGCGGACCTCCTGGCCGCCCACGTCGCCGGCGACGACTCCGCCTTCAGCACCCTCTTCGCCCGGCACCGGGACCGGCTCTGGGCAGTCGCGCTGCGGACCTGCAACGATCCCGAGACCGCAGCGGACGGCCTGCAGGAGGGACTGATCGCGGCGTTCCGCCGCGCCGGGTCCTACCGCGGCGAGGCCGCCGTCACCACCTGGCTCCACCGCATCGTCGTCAACGCCTGCCTCGACCGTCTCCGCGCGGCCCGGGTACGACGGGCCGAGCCCCTGCCCGAGGACGTCGACGACCTCCGGCCGATCCGCCCGACGGTCGGCGACGCGGTCGACCCCGCGGACCAGTCGGTCGCGACCGAGCGCCGCGCCCTCGTCCGGGCCGCGCTCGGCCGGCTGTCGGAGGAGCAGCGGGCGGCCGTCGTACTCGTGGACATGGAGGGGTACTCCGTCGCGGAGACCGCGCTGATCCTCGACTGTGCCGAGGGCACGGTGAAGAGCCGGTGCTCGCGGGCGCGGGCCAAGCTGGCCGTGCTGCTGGCCGACGTGCTCGACGTGACCGAGCCCACGGGCGCCGGACCGGCGGTGGGCACCGTCGACGGGAACCCCGTGAGCGGCCCGGACGTCGGATCCCTGACGCGCCGCGGCCCGCCCGCCGCCGAGGCGGGCACCGCCCCGCAGGCCCCGACCGTCGACTGACCTGCCGCACCCCCAGGGGCGGCACCGCCCCACCAGGACACCGCGATGACCGATCCCACCGAGCCGGACGCCCCGGCCGCCGCCGAGGCACCCCGCGCACCCCTCGACCGCGGGGTCGAGGGGTGCGGTGCGTCGTACCCTCGCGGCCGCGGGCGGACCCGAGCCGATCCCGGCCGGGGTGTCCGCACGGCTCGACGGCGTGATCGAGGACCTGGTGGCGGACCGGGCCGCGTCGGGGGCGACCGTGTCCCATCCGGAGAACCCGGGCATCGTCGTACCCCTCGACGCGGCGGCACGGCGCCGCCGGGTGCGGGTGCGCGCGCTGCTCGGTGCCGCCGCCGCCGTGGTCGCGGTGGGGGTCGGCGCCGGGATCATCACCAACGACACCGGCGGCGACGGCGACGGTGACGCCGCGACGGCCACCTCCGACGAGGCGCCGGCCCGCGACGGCCAGGCCGCGGGACTGGCCGACGACCGTGACCAGCCCGGCAGCGACTACCTGCAGTCCGAGCAGGACTCCGCCAAGGCAGTGAGCCCGTCGGCCGCGCCGGAGGCGTCGTCGGCCGACCTGAAGCGGGTCACCGTCGACGAGGCGCTGCGGAAGGTCCGCCCGGGCCACCTCCGCGAGGACCTGGTCGCGCTGCAGCACTACTCGCTGCCGCACCCGGCCGCCGCCGACTACTCACGCGCGACGCTCACCGCGCCCGCCGACTTCATGTGCGAGCCCACGGACTTCGGCAGCGGCTACCTCGTCGGCGTCCTGTACGACGGCAGGCCGGCCGTCGTCGCGTTCCGGGAGCCGGTCGGCTCGAACCAGGCCGCCGAGGTGCTGGCGTGCGGCACCGGCGACGTCCTGCACTCCACGATCCTCGCCGCGAGCTGACGCCCGGTCCGCGGCCCGGCCAGTCGCTGGGCGCGGTTCGCCCCCGGGAATGCCGGAGCCTACGATCGGGTTCAGCGAGTGCAGTCCTTCCACCCTGACAGGGAGTCCCATGACCGAGTCCACCGAGCCCCGCAACGTCATCGTCATCGGCTCCGGTCCCTCCGGCTACACCGCCGCGATCTATGCCGCGCGGGCGCAGCTGAACCCGCTCGTCTTCGAGGGCTCGGTCACCGCCGGCGGTGCGCTGATGAACACCACCGAGGTCGAGAACTTCCCCGGCTTCCGCGACGGCATCCAGGGCCCCGCGCTGATGGACGAGATGCGGGCCCAGGCCGAGCGCTTCGGCGCCGAGCTGGTCGCCGACGACGTCGTCGAGGTCGACCTCACCGGTGACGTCAAGGTCGTCAAGACCGCCACCGACACCTACACCGCCCGGGCCGTGATCCTGTCCACCGGCTCCGGCTACCGCAAGCTCGACCTCCCCAACGAGGAGAGGCTCTCGGGCCGCGGTGTCTCCTACTGCGCCACCTGCGACGGCTTCTTCTTCCGCGAGCAGCACATCGCGGTCGTCGGCGGCGGCGACTCCGCCGTCGAGGAGGCCACCTTCCTGACCCGCTTCGGCTCCAAGGTCTCCCTGATCGTGCGCCGCGACGAGCTGCGCGCCTCGAAGATCATGCAGGAGCGGGCCTTCGCCGACCCGAAGCTCGAGATCGTCTGGAACTCCGTCGTCGAGTCGATCAACGGCGAGGACTCCCTCGAGTCGCTGACGCTGAAGGACACCGTCACCGGCGAGACCAGCGAGCTGCCCGCGACCGGCCTGTTCATCGCGATCGGCCACGAGCCCCGCTCGGAGCTGCTCACCGGCCAGGTCGACCTCGACGACAACGGCTACGTCCTGGTCCAGCCCGGCTCCACCGCGACCAACGTCGCGGGCGTCTTCGCCGCCGGCGACCTGGTCGACCACACCTACCGGCAGGCGATCACCGCCGCGGGCACCGGCTGTGCGGCCGCCCTCGACGCCGAGCGCTACATCGCCGCGCTCGACCACGCCGCCGCGACGGCCGGGAATGCCGCGGTCACCGCGTAGGTTCCATCAACAGACTTCACGTTCACCGAAACCGAAGGGGTGCCCCCAGTGGCCGACAACATCTCCGCCGTGACCGACGCCGAGTTCGACGCGCAGGTCCTCAAGTCCGACAAGCCCGTCCTCGTGGACTTCTGGGCCGAGTGGTGCGGCCCGTGCCGCCAGGTCGCCCCGATCCTCGACGAGATCGCCGGCGCCCACGGCGACAAGATCACGTTCTACAAGCTGAACGTCGACGAGAACCCGGTCACCCCGGCGTCGTACCG
>DATLIG010000117.1:0-5176 GCA_035539555.1 Nocardioides sp.
CCCGCCACTCCCACGGGTCGTCGGCCAGCAGGGCCCGCACCGCGTCGTCGACCCGCTCGAGCTGGCCGGCCTCGAGCGCGGCCCGCGCCCGGGCCAGCAGCACCTCCGGGCTGGTCGCCGGAGCGCCCTCGAGGGCGGCCAGTCGCTGCTCGGGGTCGTCGATGCTGACGGTGCGCAGCCACGGCATCTGCGGGTCGCTGTCGTCGGTGCGCAGGCGGGGGAGGTCCTGCCAGTCGAGGGAGTCATCGGACACCGTGGGCACGTCGAAGAGCAGGGACGACGTGGAGTGCTCGGCCGCGCCGCCCCGCCCGGCACCGACGACCTCCCGCAGCACCCCGAGCAGCTGCACGCGCAGCTCGTCGGCCGAGACGAAGCGGTCTGCCGGGTCGGGTGCGCAGGCCTTGAGCAGCAGTCGGTAGAGCGAGTCGTACTTGAGGAACAGTGGCGTCTCGGCCACGGGTGGCAGGGACGCGACGTAGGTGGACTGGTAGCCGCGGAACTCCATGGCGAGCACGGTGAGCGTGCGCCCGATCGTGTAGATGTCCGACGCCACGGACGGGCCGACGTGCGGCACCTCCGGCGCCTGGTAGCCCGTCGTGCCGTAGATCGCGGAGTCGAGGTCGTCGAGGCGGCGCACCCCGCCGAGGTCGATCAGCGTGACGGCGTCGCCCACCTGGATGAGGTTGTCCGGCTTGAAGTCGCAGAACACCAGGTTGAGGTCGTGCAGGTACTGGAACGCGGGCAGCACCTCGACGATGAAGGCGATCGCCTGGTCGGCCGGAAGGGGGTTGTACACGCCTCCCGCCGTGCGCATCCGCTGCTTGAGCAGCTCCTTGAGCGAGGTGCCGCCGACGTACTCCATGACGATGTAGCCGGCGCCCTCGTGCGTCACGAAGTTGTAGATCTCGACGATGAGCGGATGCTCGACCTGGGCGAGGAACTGCCGCTCGGCGATGGCCGCGGCGAGGGCGTCGGGGTCGCCGGAGTTGAGCAGGCCCTTGAGCACCACCCAGCGGTCGGAGACGTTGCGGTCGCGCGCGGCGTAGATCCAGCCCAGGCCGCCGTGCGCGATCGCCCCCGCGACGACGTACTGGCCGCCGACGACGTCGCCCGCGCGCAGCTTGGGGGTGAACGAGAACGGGTTGCGGCAGGTCGGGCAGAAGCCCTCGGTACGGCCCGGCTGGCCGTCGCGTGAGCGCCCCACCGGCGACCCGCACGAGGGGCAGGTACGCCGGTCCTCCGGAACCATGGGGTCCTTCAGCACCGCCTTCGCGGCGTCGACCGCCGGCACCGGCGGGATCGAGGTCAGACCGGCGCCGAGCCGCGCCCCGCGCAGCCGGGTCGAGGACGTGCCCACGCGTCGGGTGACCCTGCTGCCGTCGGCGGTCGCCCGGGCCGAGCCGAGGGCGGTCGACGCGAGCTGGTTGGACGCCCGCGAGACCGTCGAGGGTGACTGGGCCAGGCCGGCGGGCATCGTCGCGACCGAGACCCCGGTCGCGGTCGACCCGGTGCCGCCGGGCGCGCTCTGGGAGCCCGACCCCTCGGGGCCGGGCGACCCGCAGATGTCGCAGTACCCGTCGACCACGGTGCCGCTGCACCCCGGCTGCGTGCACCGGCCGGACACCCCGCCGACCGACGAGGCGCTCGTCGAGAGGGCCTGCGCGGGGCCGGGCGACCCGCAGACGTCGCAGTACCCGTCGAGGATGGCACCCGTGCACCCGGGCTGGGTGCAGGCAGTCGCGCTCATGGTTGGCCTCCTGCGGCGGGGCGTGGGTGGTGGCGGTGGTCCCGGGCGCTGCCCAGGTAGGCCACGTAGGCGGCGACGAGCGCGCGGGCCCGGACCAGGTCGGCCGGCACCCGGTCGAGCGACTCGCCCGCCCGTCGCTCGAGGTCCGCAAGATCCGCCTCGGACTGCGGCGACCGGGGTGAGGTGCGCTGGTCGGCGGCCTTGGCGGCATACGCCCCCAGCGTGAGCCTGAGCTCGTCGCGCTCGGCCAACGCCGAGGCGTAGGCGTCCTGCGCCATCGTCATCGCCCGGCCGACGGCATCGAGCCGCACCAGGTAGGCGTCCACGGCCGCCGGCTCCGTCGGCACCGGCCCGAGCGCTGACACGTCGGGCACCGCCAGCCGAGGGGCCGGAGCAACTTCGGCCACGCACCGCGAGGCGAGATCACGAAGGGCCGCGCCGCGCGCCTCCAGCTCGAGTCGCAGCGCCCGGGCCCTGGCCTCGTCGTGCGCGTGGGCCCGTCGGGTGGAGGCACCGACGATCAGGTCTCGCTCGGCGCGGGCGGCATCCTGCTCCAGCGGGCCGAGGAGGCCGCCGACGTCCGCGCCGCGCGTGACCCGGGCGAGCACGTCAGCGATGCGAGAGTCGAGCCGGTCGAGCACCGGGAGCGCGGCGGCGCGACCCTGGGCGGGTTCGCGGTCGACGAGGTCACGCACCCGTTCGACCGAGGCGCGAACCGCACGCAGTCGCGCCTGGAGGTCGGCCTCCGACGGGTCCAGGCCCAGCCGGGCGCGCAGGGACGCGGCGAGGGCGTCGGACAGCCGGCATGCCTCGGGAAGCGAGACGGCCAGGGCTCCCGACGGGACGGACGCTGCCGCGGGGGCAGCACCCGGCGTCGCGGCGGTGCGCGAGGACAGGGCATCGAGCCGACCCCACACCAGGGTGGAGAGTCGCTCGAGCTCCGTCGGGCCCACCCGGCCGGAGTCCCAGGTCGCGACGAGCAGGTCGTGGCGGTCGGCCACCCCCTTCCACAGCGCCATCGAGAGCAGCAGGTCGCCGGTGTACGCGGTCGCGTCGGGCGCCCCGAGTGCCGCCTCGTCGAGGACGTCGAGCTCGGCCTTTCGCTCGTCGCGCCAGGTGCCCAGCGCCTCGAGGTAGTGCAGGGCCTCGCTGGCGATCAGGGGCTGACCGAGCCGGCCGGGCGCCGCGGGTGCCGTGGCGCTGTTCACCGCGGAGATCACGACGTCCGTCCGTACACGGGCTCGGGGGGCACCGGGGCCTTGCCCAGGGAGTCGGCGAGCCAGGTGTTGTAGGCCTTGGTCCAGCGGCCGTCGGCCCGCATGTCCTCGAGCACGCCGTTGACGAAGCGCGCGAAGTCGACGTTCTTCTGGTTGACGCCGAGGCCGTACGGCTCCGCGGTGAAGGCCGGCGCCTGCACCACGTCGGCGTAGGGGTCCTGCGCCGCCAGGCCGGCGAGCACAGTGTCGTCACCGGTGATGGCGTCGACCGCACCCTGCTGGAAGAGCACGAGGCAGCCGGTGTGGGTGTCGGCCCCCACGGCTTCGATGTCCGTGAACGTGCGCAGCTTGTCCATGCTCGTCGAGCCGTTCGGTGCGCACACCTTCTTGCCCGCGAGGTCCGCCATGCCCTTGATCGGAGCGCCGCTGCCGGTCTTCTCGCCGAGCCGCACCAGCACCTTCTGGCCGGAGCGGTAGTACTCGCTGGAGAACGCGATCTCCTTCCATCGGTCGCAGGTGATCGTCATGTTGCGGGCCACGATGTCGACGCTGCCGTCCTCGAGAGACGGCAGGCGCTGGGCCGCGGTGATGACCTTCAGCTCGACCTTGTTCGGGTCGCCGAAGATGGCCTGCGAGACCCCACGGAGCATCTCGATGTCGAAGCCCTCGATCCGGCCGGAGACCGGGTTGCGCGCGCCGAGCAGCAGGGTGTCGGCCGAGACGCCTGCGATGAGGCGGCCGCGCTCCTTGATCTTCGCCATGGTGCTGCCGGCGGGTAGCTTGTCGGGGGTCGGCAGGGTGGCGGCCGGGGCGTAGGACTGCAGGCAGTTGGTGGTGGCGACGTCGGTGCCGGACGGCGCCGGCGACGGCGTCACGGTCGCGCTTGGCGACGGCGACGCCGCCGCGGAGGGGGTGAACAGGGGCGTCGGGTCGTAGGCGCCGGCCGTGGTGCAGGCGCCGACTGCCAGGCTCGCGCCCACGACGGTGAGGATGGCGAGCAGTCGCCGCTGGCGGTGGCTCATCGGTACTCCTCCAGTCGCAGCGAAACGCCCCACCAGGCGCACAGGGCCGCGATGACGCCGGCCAGCAGGCCGAGGACCCCGGCGAACGGCAGCCACCCGCCCGTGTCGTCGAGCTGCTGGGCGGTCTGGCCGCTCAGGGCCGACAGCTGCTCGCCCGAGGTGGTGTCGAACGCCGCGAACGTGGCGTTGCCCGAGTTGGCGTCCTGACCCGTGGCGAGCGCGACCGCGCCCTCCCAGTCACCGCCGTCGTCGAGCGCGCGAATCTGCGCGTGCGCGTCGGCGTAGCCGTCCCAGGGCAGCGGGCTGAGGCCCGGGGCCGTCGCCTCGAGGCCGCTGATCTCGGCCTTGACCGCGCCGGACGAGGCCTGCCAGGCCTTCTCGAACGCTGCACCCGAGCCGCGCGCGATCAAGGTGAGGCTCTCGTTGGACTTGGCGTCGAAGCCGGCGATCCGGGCCCGGGCCGTGGACAGGGTGGCGGCGTAGACGCCGTCGCGGGTCGTGTCGACGTTGCCCTTGACGGCCAGCAGCCCGACTGTGCCGACCACCATCGTCACGAGCACCACCAGGGCGGCCACCGCCAGCGGGAGATTGACGTAGCGGCGGGTGCGTCGGGCCAGCCAGACGAGCGACAGCGTGAGCGCGACCAGGGCGAGCAGGCCGGCGACGACGAGCCACAACGAGGCGCGTGCGGCGCGGTCGAACTCCTCGGTGACGCGGGCGTCGTTCGCCTCGCCGAGGTTCTTCAGCAGCGGCAGGGCGTCGGCGCGCAGGTCCGCGCTCGCGCTCCTGAGGTACTGCGAACCGATCGGCAGGGCCTGGCGGTTGTTGGCCCGGGCCTGTTCTACCTGGCTGGTGTAGGTGATCAGCGACTGGTTGAGTGCGCTGAGGGCGGCGCCATCGGCCGGCTGGTGCTGCGCTGCCTGCGCGATCAGGCCGGATGCCGTCGCGATCGCCTCGGTGTAGTCCGTGCGCTGGGCCGCCGGCTCCAGGCCGCCGACGAGGAAGGCGTTGGTGGCGTCGGCATCGGCCTGAACCACGTTGGTCTGGATGGCCTGGATCCGCACGAGCTGGTCGGAGTTCGCTGCGGCCCGACCGAGTGCGCCGTCCGCGGACCGGAACGACTGCCCGGCCGCGAGCCCGAAGAGCAGGGTCGCGACGACGCACACGATGCCGACGGTCCTGAGCCGACC
>DATLIG010000118.1:0-4386 GCA_035539555.1 Nocardioides sp.
CGGCGGAGCTGGTCGATCTCCTCCGGCGAGGACTCGATCTCCATGCGCAGCCGCGACGCGGCCTCGTCGACGAGGTCGATCGCCTTGTCGGGCAGCTGCCGGCCGGTGATGTAGCGGTCGGAGAGGGTCGCGGCGGCGACGAGCGCGGCATCGGTGATCCGTACGCCGTGGTGCGCCTCGTACTTCTCCTGGATCCCGCGCAGGATCTGGATGGTGTCCTCGACCGAGGGCTCACCGACGAAGACCTGCTGGAAGCGGCGCTCCAGCGCGGGGTCCTTCTCGATCGACTCGCGGTACTCGTCGAGCGTGGTGGCACCGATCATGTGCAGCTCGCCACGGGCCAGCATCGGCTTGACCATGTTGCCGGCGTCCATCTGGCTGTCGCCGCCGCGACCCTCTCCGACCGCTACATCACCGGCCGGCAGCTGCCCGACAAGGCGATCGACCTCGTCGACGAGGCCGCGTCGCGGCTGCGCATGGAGATCGAGTCCTCGCCGGAGGAGATCGACCAGCTCCGCCGCCAGGTCGACCGGCTGAAGATGGAGGAGTTCGCCCTCGCCAAGGAGAGCGACGACGCCTCCCGTGAGCGGCTGGAGGTGCTGCGCGCCGACCTCGCCGACAAGGAGGAGGAGCTGCGCGGGCTCGAGGTCCGCTGGGAGCGGGAGAAGTCCGAGCTCGAGGGCGAGGGCGCGCTGCGCCGCCAGCTCGACCAGCTCCGCATGGAGGCCGACAAGCTCACCCGTGAGGGCAACCTCGCCGGCGCCAGCGAGATCCTCTATGGCCAGATCCCCGCGCTGGAGCAGCAGATCAAGGCGGTCGAGGCCGCCGAGGACGCCGTCGCGTCGGGGGAGAAGCTCGTCGGCGAGGAGGTCGGCTCGACCCAGATCGCCGAGGTCGTCGAGGCCTGGACCGGCATCCCCACCGGCCGGCTGCTGCAGGGCGAGACCGCGAAGCTGCTCGAGATGGAGCAGGTCATCGGGGCCCGCCTGATCGGGCAGTACGACGCGGTGCGCGCGGTCTCCGACGCCGTCCGCCGGGCGCGGGCCGGCATCTCCGACCCCAACCGGCCGACGGGCTCGTTCCTGTTCCTCGGCCCGACCGGTGTCGGCAAGACCGAGCTCGCCAAGTCGCTGGCGGACTTCCTCTTCGACGACGAGCGGGCGATCGTCCGCATCGACATGAGCGAGTACGCCGAGAAGCACTCCGTCGCGCGCCTGGTCGGTGCCCCTCCGGGCTACGTCGGGTACGACGAGGGTGGCCAGCTCACCGAGGCGGTCCGCCGGCGCCCGTACTCCGTCGTGCTCCTCGACGAGGTCGAGAAGGCCCACCCGGAGGTCTTCGACATCCTGCTGCAGGTCCTCGACGACGGCCGGCTGACCGACGGCCAGGGCCGCACGGTCGACTTCCGCAACACGATCCTGATCCTCACCTCCAACCTGGGCTCGCAGTTCCTCGTCGATCCGACGATGGACCCCGAGGCGCAGAAGGAGGCGGTGCTGGGCGTCGTGCGGCAGTCGTTCAAGCCCGAGTTCCTCAACCGGCTGGACGAGATCGTCACCTTCGACGCACTGACCCGGGACGACCTGGCGCACATCGTCGAGCTGCTGCTCCGCTCGCTGGAGTCGCGGCTCGCGGCCCGGCGGATCTCGCTCGAGGTCTCGCCCGACGCGCGGGCCTGGCTGGCCGACGCCGGCTACGACCCCGCCTACGGCGCGCGGCCGCTGCGCCGCCTGATCCAGACCGCGATCGGTGACCCGCTCGCCCGGCTGCTCATCTCCGGCGACGTCACCGACGGCGGCTCGGTGAAGGTCGAGCGGGGCGAGGACGGGCTGGTGCTGGCGGGCTGAGGCCGGCTGAGGGTGCATGAATCCCCGGATATCCGGGGATTCATGCGCTTTTCAGGGGTTGCAACCCCTGACAAGCGCATGAAAGGCGTCGGTGGAGCCGTGTCGCCCCGGCGGCCGGCACCCGTCGTCCTACCCTGTTGGCCATGGCCGATCTGACGGAGCCGTGCCCGAACTGCAGCACGATGATGCGCTGGGAGACCTCCCACGAGCGGTGCGACGGATGTGGCTACATCCGCCCGTGCTGCGAGGGCGCACCCTGCCACTGACGCCGCCCGCGGCGGCCGCCCGACGCCGGACGCGCATGGGTCCGTCTGGTGGAATGGGGGCATGAGCGAGAAGCAGCCCCGACCGCCCCAGGCGACCTTCGCCGGTGTGCTGATCATCGGTGGGTCCCTGCTGCTGATCGCCGCCGCCTGGGAGCGGGTCGCGACCCTGCACACGCTCGAGGCGCAGCGCGGTATCGAGGCCTGGCTGTCCTCCAACAACCTCGAGGGCATGACCGTCGACGGCCTCGCCACGACGTTGCGGGTCCTGTGCATCGTCGGCGGCGGCGCGGCCGCCGCGTCGGCGATCCTCGGCTTCCAGGTCTTCCAGCGCTCGCTGAGCGCCCGGATCGCGCTCGCCGTCCTGGCGCCGCTGCTCTTCGTCGGTGCCCTCGCGAGCGAGGTCGTCGTCTCCGCGATGGCCGTCTTCGGCATCGGCCTGCTGTGGGCCCAGCCCACCCGCGACTGGTACGCCGGCCGCCCCTGGCTGCAGGCCTACCAGGATCGCCGCTCCGCCCGGGTCGCGGGGCTGCGCTCGGGCAGCCCCACCCTGCCCGGGCCGCAGGCGCCGTCGGCCGGACAGCCCGATCCCGCGCAGGTCCCGCCGCCGGCCGCACCGGTGCCCGGCTACCGGCTGCCGGCGCACCGGCCCGACGTCGTACGACGTCCGGGGGCGTTGCTCGCCGCGTGCATCCTGACGTGGGTCTTCTCCGCCCTGACGGTGGTCGGGATGACCGTGATGGCGCTGGTGGTCGCCGCCGAGGGGGAGCAGATCTTCGCCGAGGTGAAGAAGCAGGAGCCCGACCTGGTCACCTCCAGCGGGATCACCGAGCAGCAGTTCGTCGCGTCCTTCCTCGTCATCGCCGCCGGCCTCGTGCTGTGGGGGATGGTCGCCCTCGTGCTCGCCGGGCTGGCCTTCGCCGGTCACGGCTGGGCCCGGATCGCGCTCGCCGTCTCGGGCGTCTGCGCGACCATCCTCGCCCTCGTGATGTCGCTGTCCGCGCCGCCGCTGGTGGTCGTCGCGGGCGCGCTCGGGGTCGGGACGTGGCTGCTGATGCGGCCCGAGGTCGTGGGCTGGTACCGGTTCCGGCGCCCGGGTCGCTAGCGGTCCCCGACGGTCAGGCGGTCAGGTCGGCGGCGGCCAGCCGCCGAATTGCCTCGTCGATCACCTCGGGCCGCTTGCAGAACGCCCACCGGACCAGGTGCCGCCCGGCACCGGGGCCGTCCGGGTCGTCGTAGAAGACCTCCGACGGGATCGCGACCACCCCCGCCCGTCCGGGCAGGGCGCGGCAGAAGTCGCCGCCGCTGGCCCAGCCGAGGGCGCTCACGTCGGTGGTCGCGAAGTACGTCCCCTCCGGCGTGTACGACGCCAGGCCGGCCTCGCGCAGCCCGCCGACCAGCTGGTCGCGCCGGTCCCGGAGGTCGGCCGCGAGCCGGACGGGGAAGTCGTGCTGGTCGTCCAGCGCGGCGGCCACCGCGGGCTGCAGCGGAGCGCCGGACGTGAAGGTCAGCCACTGCTTGGCGGCCATCACCGCCCCGACCAGCTCGGCCGGACCGGTCGCCCAGCCGACCTTCCAGCCGGTCACCGAGAACGACTTGCCGGCGCTGGAGAGGGTGAGGGTCCGCTCCGCCATCCCGGGCAGCGTCGAGATCGGCACATGGCGGTGGTCCTCGAAGGTGAGGTGCTCGTAGACCTCGTCGGTCACCACGAGCACGTCGTGCTGCTGGGCCACCCTGGCGACGGCGGCCAGCTCGTCGGCATCGAGCACGCGGCCGGTCGGGTTGTGCGGGGTGTTGAGCAGGATCAGCTTCGTCCGCGGACCCACCGCGGCCTCGAGCTCGGCGGGGTCGAGCCGGAAGTCCGGCGCGCGGAGGGTCACCGGTCGTCGTACCCCACCGGCGAAGTCGATCATCGCGGTGTAGGAGTCGTAGTAGGGCTCGAGGACGACCACCTCGTCGCCGGGGTCGACCAGCCCGAGGAGCGCGCCGGCGATCGCCTCGGTGCAGCCGGTGGTCACCACGACCTGGCGGTCGGGATCGAGCTCGATGCCGTAGTTGCGCTGCTGGTGGCGCGCGATCGCCTGCCGGAGGACGGGCACGCCGATGCCGGGGGCGTACTGGTTGGCGCCGCCGTGCAGGGCCGCCGCAGCGGCGTCGAGGAGCGCCGGAGGGCCGTCGGTGTCGGGGAAGCCCTGTCCGAGGTTCACCGACCCGGTGCGGACCGCGAGGGCGGACATCTCGGCGAAGATCGTCTCGCCCATGGCGGCGACACGGCG
>DATLIG010000119.1:0-7683 GCA_035539555.1 Nocardioides sp.
GCACCGTGGCCGCCGTGCTCGGCCTTGCGGCGCGGGCTGTGGTGGTAGTCGAGCAGCGTCGTGACGTCGGGGTCGACCCGAAGGATCACCGAGCCGCCGGGGCCGCCGTTGCCGCCGTCGGGGCCGCCGAGCGGCTTGAACTTCTCGCGGTGGACCGACGCCACACCGTTGCCGCCGCGGCCGGCTGACACGGAGAGGGTCACGCGGTCGACGAAGGTGGGCACAGCCATGGTTTCATCTTTTCAACTCGATGGTCGGGGCGCGAGCTTGCGAGCCTCGAGACCAAATGGACGAAGGGCGCCCCGTCCGGGACGCCCTTCGCTTCCAGATGGGTGAGCGTCAGCTCACGCCTCCGGGAGGATGTTGACGACCTTGCGGCCGCGCTTCTTGCCGAACTCGACGTTGCCCGCGACCAGCGCGAACAGGGTGTCGTCGCCACCGCGACCGACGCCCGAGCCCGGGTGGAAGTGGGTGCCACGCTGGCGGACGATGATCTCGCCGGCGTTGACCAGCTGGCCACCGAAGCGCTTGACGCCGAGGCGCTGGGCGTTGGAGTCGCGACCGTTCTTGGTGGACGCTGCGCCCTTCTTGTGTGCCATGTTTCAGTCCTTCGGAGTGAGTGCCGAGCCGGTGGGGCTCAGAGCGAGATGTCGGTGACCTTGACCTGGGTGTACTTCTGGCGGTGACCCTGGCGCTTCTTGTAGCCGGTCTTGTTCTTGTACTTCTGGATGATGATCTTCGGGCCCTTGGTGGCGCCGAGGACCTCGACGGTGACCGTCGCCTTGTCCAGGCCGGTGCTGGTGACGGTCTCACCGTCGACCGCGAGCACGACCGGCAGGGTCAGGGTGTCGCCGACCGGCGTGGAGACCTTGTCGATCTCGATGACGTCGCCGACAGCGACCTTCTCCTGCTTCGCGCCTGCGCGCACGATCGCGTACACCACCGCGGGCTCCTCACTCGTCAACGTCTGTTCCGAAGGTCTCGGCTGCGGCACACACAGCAATCCGGGTCGGGTGCCGGGTGCCAGCAGAACGGCGCACCTCGGCGGCGCACCGACGGTCAATACTACGGGTGGCGCCGGTATCCGCATAATCAGCGGAGCCGGCGCCCCACGCGTCAGCGCTTGCGGGCGCCCTTCTTCTTGATCGGGACGTGCTCCACGTGCGGCTCGTCCGCCGACGCGTCGGCCCCGGCGGCCACCTCCGGCACCTCGACCGCTGCGCCGTCGGCCGCCTCGACCGCGGCGGGCGGACCCGCCGGACGGCTCGCTGCGCTGCGCCGGGTACGCGTCCGGGTCACCACGGTGGTCGTGGCGACCGGCTCCGCGGCGGGCTCGGGCTCGGGGACCGCCTCCGGCTCGGGTACGACGGCCTCGGGCTCCTCGAGCGCGGCGGCCACCTCGACCGCCTGCTCCTCGGCCACCGCGACGGGCTCCTCGGCCGCAGGCTCCTCGGCGACGGGCTGCTCGGCAGCGGGCTCCTCGGCAGCGGGCTCCTCGAGCGCCTCCGGGACCTCGACCGGGGCCTCCTCGACCACCGGTGCGGCCTCGTCGGCCACGGGAGCGGTCTCCTCGACCACCACCTCGTCGAGCGGGGCGTCCTCGTCCGACGGCACGTCGTCGTGGTGCTTGGCCATCGCGGCGACGTCCTTCGGGGAGGGCACCGGCTTCGGGGCGGCCTCGGCCGCGCCGTTCTCGCCGCCGCCCTGTCCCCGGCCACCCTTCTTGCGCCGGCTCGGGCGCCGCGACTCCTCGGACTCGCCGCCGCCCTGGTTGCCGCCGCGCTTGGACTCGACCGGCAGGTCGTGGACCACGATGCCGCGGCCCTGGCAGTGCGAGCAGGTCTCGCTGAACGCCTCCAGCAGACCGGTCCCGATCCGCTTGCGGGTCATCTGGACCAGGCCCAGCGAGGTGACCTCGGCGACCTGGTGGCGGGTGCGGTCGCGGCCCAGGCACTCGACGAGGCGGCGCAGCACCAGGTCGCGGTTGGACTCGAGGACCATGTCGATGAAGTCGACCACGATGATGCCGCCGATGTCGCGCAGCCGCAGCTGCCGGACGATCTCCTCGGCAGCCTCGAGGTTGTTCTTGGTGACCGTCTCCTCGAGGTTGCCCCCGGAGCCGGTGAACTTGCC
The DNA here is from genome assembly GCA_035539555.1 of Nocardioides sp. Classification (GTDB taxonomy): domain Bacteria; phylum Actinomycetota; class Actinomycetes; order Propionibacteriales; family Nocardioidaceae; genus Nocardioides. Next base: position 2,134 of record DATLIG010000119.1, read on the forward strand.
GGTGTTGACGTCGACGACGGTCATCGCCTCGGTGCGGTCGATGATCAGCGATCCACCCGAGGGCAGCCAGACCTTGCGGTCGAGGCCCTTGGCGATCTGCTCGTCGATCCGGTACGTCGAGAACAGGTCCGGCGCGCCGCCGGAGACGTCGTGCCGCTCGAGCCGCTCGACGAGGTCGGGCGCCACGTGGTCGACGTACTCCTTGACAGTGGACCAGGCGTCGTCGCCCTGGACGACGAGCTTGGCGAAGTCCTCGGTGAACAGGTCCCGGACCACCTTGAGGGTGAGGTCCGGCTCGCCGTAGAGCAGCTGCGGCGCGTTGCCCTTGGCGACCTTGGACTCGATGTCCTCCCAGCGCGCCTTGAGCCGCTCGACGTCGCGGGTCAGCTCGTCCTCGGAGGCGCCCTCGGCGGCCGTGCGGACGATCACGCCGGCGGTGTCGGGCACGATCTCCTTGAGGAGGTTCTTGAGCCGCGAGCGCTCGGTGTCGGGGAGCTTGCGGGAGATGCCGGAGGTCGTACCGTCCGGGACGTAGACGAGGAACCGGCCGGCCAGGCTGATCTGGCTGGTGAGGCGGGCGCCCTTGTGGCCGATCGGGTCCTTGCTGACCTGGACGAGGATCGTCTGGCCGGACTGCAGGACCGACTCGATCTTGCGGGGCTGGCCGTCCTTGTGGCCCAGCGCGGACCAGTTGACCTCGCCGGCGTACAGGACGGCGTTGCGGCCCTTGCCGATGTCGATGAACGCGGCCTCCATCGAGGGCAGCACGTTCTGGACGCGGCCGAGGTAGACGTTGCCGATGAGCGAGGTCTGCGACTCGCGGGCGACGTAGTGCTCGACGAGGACCTTGTCCTCGAGGACGGCGATCTGGGTGAGGTCCTTGCGCTGGCGCACCGCCATGACCCGCTCCACCGATTCGCGGCGCGCGAGGAACTCGGCCTCGCTCACGATCGGCGCGCGGCGGCGGCCGGCCTCGCGGCCCTCGCGTCGGCGCTGCTTCTTCGCCTCGAGGCGGGTCGAGCCGGAGATCGAGGTGATCTCGTCATCGGCCGAGCGCGGCTTGCGGACACGGGTGACGGTGTTCTCCGGGTCGTCCGTGGAGTCGTCCCCGCCACCGCCGCCCTCGCCGGCGCGGCGTCGCCGGCGGCGACGGCGCGAGGAGCTGCTGCCCTGGCCTCCTCCGCCGTTCTCCGACGACTCGGTGTCGTCTCCCGCGTCGTCCGACTCGGCGTCGCCCGAATCGGCGGACTGGCCCTCGGCCGCCTCGGGCTGGTCGCCCTGCTCGCCGTCGGTGTCGTCACCGTCCTCGCCACCCTCGCCGGCGCCCTGGCCGGAACCGGCGGGCTTGCGGCGGCGACGGCCGCCCCGGCGACGGCGACGGCGGGCCGGGCCCGTGGTGCCGTCGGCGTCGTCGGACTCGTCGTCGTCCTCGTCGGACTCCTCACCCTCCGCGTCGGTCGGCTGGCCGGCCTGCTCCTCGGCCGGAGCCTCGACCTGCGTCGCGGTGGCCTCTGCGGCCGCGGCGGCCGCGGCGGCCTCGGCGGTTGGCGCGGCGTCCTCGTCGACGGCCTCCGTGTCCTCGGCGGGCTCCTCAGCGGGCTCCGCCTTCGGCTTCGGCTTCGGGGCGGAGCGCTTGCGGGTCGTCACCTTCGGTGCCTGGAAGAGCACGGCGGCGGAGGCAGGGGCGTCGGTCGCGGTCGACTCGTCCTCGTCCGGCGTCAGCACCAACTGCTCGGAGTCCGGGGCCGGCTTCTTCGCCCGGCTCGCCGTCCTCGCGGAGGTGGTCTTCGCGGCGGTGGTCTTCTTGGCCGGCGCCTTCTTCGCGGCAGCCTTCTTCGCCGGCTTCGCGGGCTTCTCGGCCGCGGGCGCCGACGCCTCGGCGGGCGTCTCGGCGGGCGTCTCGGAAGGCGCCTCGGGGGGCGTCTCGATGGGCGCCGAGGCGGGCGCCTCGGCGGAGTTCTCGGCCGCGGGGGCCTCGATCGGGTTCTCGGTGGGCGCGTCCGTCATTGCGGTACTCCTCCACCCGGTCGCTCAGCGACCGGGGTGTCGTCGGCAGTCGCGCCACGCGCGCTGCCGTAAGCCTGCGTGGGACGACACCCTCCGCGGAGCGTCACTGGAATCCGGGCCCTCGCCTGCCGCGGTCGCCGTGTGCGTCGCGTCTGGCGGGTGTCCGTACTCCACCGTGCCGTCCGGTCAGTCACCTGCCGGGCGGCGAGAACGTCGTCAGATCGTTGAGCGCAGTCCGGTGGGACGCGCACGGTGTGATCTGTGGCGAGTATCGCACACGCCGATCAGGCGCCCGGCATCAACGCAGGATCAGCGGGTCGCCAGCGGGTCGCCGATCGACCCGTCCTCGCGGTCGAGGACGCCCTGCGCGACCCGGGTCAGCAGCACGGCCTGCGGCACGTCGAGGCCGCCCGCCTCGCGGAGCCCGGTGAGGACGTCGTCGGGCCGGACCGCCGGAACGGCGTGCTCCAGGAGCAGGTCGAGGCCGCCCTCCGGCGTCACGGCCAGGCGTACGACGGCGGCGCGGCAGTCGAAGCTCCGCATCCCCTTCTTCGTCATCCGCTCCACGACCACCGAGTCGGCGGCGAGGAAGGCCGCCACGCCCGCCGTGACCGCGTCGAGGGGCAGGTCGCCGAGGTCGACCAGCCAGTGGCTGGCGGTGAGCAGGTCGGACAGGGAGCCCGCGGTCGACGTGGCCGCGTCGACCGTGGCGACGATGTCGAGGCCGTCGGGAAGCACGGCGTCGAGCGCGGCCGCCACGTCCGCGGGCTCGCGGACCTCGGCGAGACCCAGCTCGACGTACTCGGCCTCGCTGGCGGCACCGGTCGGCGACGCCCCGGCGTAGGAGATCCGCGGGTGCGGGTGGAAGCCGGACGAGTACGCCATCGGGATGGCGGCGCGGACGACCGCGCGCTCGATGGCGCGGGAGACGTCGCGGTGGCTGGTGAACCGCAGGCGACCGCGCTTGGCGTACCGGATCCGCAGCTTCTGGACCGGGGGTGCCTGCTGCTCGGGCTGCTGACGACTCACGGGCCCTGATGTTAGGTCAGGGCAGGCGGGCGCCGCGCATCTGCGGCGAGGCGTAGGCGTTGGCGATCCGGACCCCGTCGAGCCATGCCGTCAGTCGCTCTGCCTCGCCCTCGAGCGCCCGGCGGCCACGCACGGGCACGTCCTCGCGCAGGACGAGGTGGACGCGCGCGGCGTCGTCCTGCACCCAGCAGCCCACGACCCGTCCGTCCCACCACGCGGTGTTGCCGGCGTTGCCGTTGCTGTCGAAGAGGTACGACGCGTCGCCGGCGTCGAGGTAGAAGGAGCGCTCCTTCCACCCCATCACCGTGGGGTCCAGCGTCGGCAGCAGGGCCGCCCACGGGCGCACCTCGGCCTCCTCGGCCGTCACCGGGTCGGTGTCGTCGGGCAGGACCCACCCCGTGCCGCCGGTCTCCAGCCCCACCTGCACGGCCTCGACGTCGGCCAGCGCGCGCCGGACCGCGGTCTTCGTGGCGCCGAGCCACCACCCGATGTCGGCCTCCGTGCCGGGACCGAAGGTCGCCAGCCAGCGGCGGACCAGCTCGGCGTACCCAGCGGCCTCGTCCAGCGGTGGCGGGACGACGTCCAGCCAGGCCGCCGTCGTGGTCCACGCCGGCTTGTTCAGCCGCCAGTGGCCGGCGTTGGCGGCGCGGACGATCCGTCCGTCGGCGCCGAGCAGGGTCATCACGCGTGGGGCGAGCGGCACCTCCGCGGCCCACTTCGAGCCGGGCGTGCCGCGCTGGACGGTGCCGGCGAGGGAGGCGACCTGCTCGCGGACCTCGGCGGTGGTGCGCGCCGTCCCGTCCGCCAGGAGGGCGAGCACGTCGGCCTCCGCCTTCGCGAGCCAGGCGTCCGGGTCCGCGACGCCGCCGGCCACGAGGTCCTTGACCATCAGGGCCCGTTGCTGCCCGGCCACCCGGCGGGCCGCGCTCCCCCACGCCGCCGGCAACAGCTCGCACGGGAAGGCGAAGAGCGTGCGGCGCATCGCCAGCTGCTTGACGATGCTCCGGTCGTCGTACAGGGCCCGGTCGACGTCGGCGACGCTGACGCCGTCCACCCGCGCCCAGAGCGCCAGGTGCACGGTGGCCGCCTCGGTGGCGTGCAGGACGGTCAACGCCCGGGTCGCGGCCTCGACGGTGTCGAGCCGGCGGGCGAGGCCGTGCCGCACCGCCAGCCGACGACGGCGATCGGCGTCGGTCATCTGCACCACGCGACCCATCCTCGCCCATTAGGGTGACCCGCGTGAGCGATCCCTACGGCAGCCCCTCGGGCAGCAACCCGTACGGCCAGAACCCCTACGGCCAGCAGCCTCCCGCGCCCCAGCCCTACGGCGGTGGCGGTTCGTACGGCGGCGGGGGTCCGCAGGGCTACGGCGGCAGTGGCGGCTTCGGCGGCCAGCCGCCGAAGACCGACGGCGTGTCCATCGCCGCACTCGTACTGAGCTTCCTGTGCTGCCTGGCGCCGATCGGACTCATCCTGGGCATCGTCGGCATCCGGCGAACCAGGGGTGGGCAGCGCAAGGGCCGCGGCCTCGCGATCGCCGCGATCATCATCGGCATCCTGATGAGCATCGTCACCGCCGTCGTCGGTGCCGCGATCTTCATCTTCGCCGACAGCCTGGTCACGCCGGGCAACGCGAAAGTCGGCCAGTGCGTCAACGTCGACGAGGACGACGGATCGATCCTGCTCTACAAGAAGGAGTGCACCGAGGAACACGACGCCGAGATCGTCGGCGTCGCCGAGGTCACTGCCGAGAACCGTGACGAGGTCGAGTCGTCCATGGCCGGCTACTGCGCGAAGGCGATCGACTCCAGCGACTTCGCGAAGCTGACCGATCACCTCGACGAGATCAACGCCTTGATCGAGGATCCGGACAAGGTCTCCGTCGGCGATCACCTCGTCTGCTACGTCGACCCGCCCGGCAAGCTCTCCGACCCCATCCTCTGACCCCGGGATGAGCGACTGGCAGACGCCCGGCAATCCGCCGCACAACCCGTACGGCGGCGGGTACGGCGCCTACGAGCCCGGCGCACCGCGTCCCGGTGTCGACGGCGTGTCCATCGCCGCGTTCGTCTGCGCCCTCACCTGCTGCGCCGCGCCGGTCGGTGTCGGTCTCGGCATCGCCGGGATCGTCCGGACCAAGGACGGCCGGAGGGGCGGGCGCTGGGCGGCGATCACCGGCCTGGTCCTCGGCAGCATCGCGAGCGTCGTCCTGATCGCCGTGCTGGTCGCGACGGTGATCGCGGCGACGAACGTGGTGTTCGAGGAGGACGCCAGGGTCGGCCAGTGCGTCAACACCGGCTTCCTCGGCACCGAGACCGACGACCTGTGGGACGCGAGCTGCTCCGAGGGCCATGATGCCGAGATCGTCGCCGTCAACGTCGTCGACGCCCGGATCGAGGCGGCCTACGACGACGGCACGCCGATCGCGGAGATCTGCGGACCCTTGGCCGACGACGCCTACGCCGGGATCCTCGAGGACGACCGCTACCGGCTCGACTTCGCGACCGACTCCTA
>DATLIG010000120.1:0-9429 GCA_035539555.1 Nocardioides sp.
TGTGGCAGGCCCGCCAGGCCGAGGGTGGTGACCAGGCCGGGGCCGTGGACACCGACGCCGTGCGCCTCGTCGACGACCAGCAGGGCGTCGTACTCCTCGCACAGGGCGGCGAGCTCGACCAGCGGCGCCGCGTCGCCGAGCACGGAGTAGACGGACTCGACGAGCACCATCGCCCGCTCGCCCGCCGCGGCCGCAGCGACCAGGCCGGTGCGGACGGCGTCGACGTCACTGTGCGGGACGACGGTCAGCTGCGCCCGCGAGAGACGCACCGCGTCGACCAGCGAGGCGTGGATGTGGGCGTCGGAGATGACCCGGACGGTGTGGTCCGCGAGGGCCGTGACGATCGCGAGGTTGGCGTGGTAGCCGGTCGAGAACACCAGCGCCGAGGGCTGTCCGAGGTAGTCGGCGAGCTCGGCCTCGAGCTCGGCGTGCAGGGCGAAGGTGCCGGTGACCAGACGCGACGCGCTGGCCCCGGAGCCCCACTGCAGCGCTGCATCGGCGGCCGCCTGCCGGACGACCGGGTCGCGGGCGAGGCCGAGGTAGTCGTTGCCGGCGAGGTCGATCGTCGGGTCGTCGGCGGACCGCTCGCGCAGCCGTCGGGTGAGCCCGGCGTCCTCCCGCTTGCTCGCCTCGTCGGCCAGCCACTCCTGCCAGGCGCTCATCCAGCCTTCACCGCCGCTCCGATCCCTGCGACGAGCGTGTCCAGCTCGTCGTCGCTGATGACGTACGGCGGCATCGCGTAGACCAGGTCCCGGAAGGGCCGCAGCCACACGCCCGCCTCGATGGCCGCGTCGGTCGCCGCGACGACGTCGACGTCGTGGTCCAGCTGGACGACGCCGACCGCTCCGATCGTCCGTACGTCGACCACGCCCGGCAGCTCCCGCAGGGGCGCGAGGCCGGACGCCAGCCGGTCGCCGATGCGGCCCACGGTCGCTGCCCAGTCGCCGGCGAGCAGCAGGTCGATCGATGCGCTCGCGACCGCACAGGCCAGCGGGTTGCCCATGAAGGTCGGCCCGTGCATGACGACGCCGGACTCGCTGGCGGAGATCCCGCGCGCGACCGCGTCGGTGGTGAGGACCGCGGCGAGGGTGAGGTAGCCGCCGGTCAGTGCCTTGCCGACGCAGAGGATGTCGGGGGTGACCAGCTCGCTGACGAACAGGTGGCCGGTGCGACCGAAGCCGGTCGCGATCTCGTCGAAGACCAGCGGCAGGCCGTGCTCGTCGGCGATCTCGCGGAGCACCTGCAGGCAGGCGGCGGGGTAGGGCCACATGCCGCCCGCGCCCTGGAGCAGCGGCTCGACGATGATCCCGGCGAGCTCGTGGTGGTGCTGGTCGGCGATGTGCCGCAGCGTCCGCGCCCAGGCCGCCACGTCGGCCTCGTCCGTGGACGCCGACGGGGGCTGCGGTGCGAAGACCTGCTGCGGCAGGAGGCCCTGCCACATCGCGTGCATCCCGCCGACCGGGTCGGTGACGCTCATGCAGTCGAAGGTGTCGCCGTGGTAGCCGCCGAGCACGGTGAGCATCCGCGTGCGATCGGGCCGGCCGACGCCCCGCTGGTACTGCAGCACCATCTTCATCGCGACCTCGACCGACACCGAGCCGGAGTCGGCGAGGAACACCCGCTCCAGCGGCTCGGGCGTGATCGCCACCAACCGCCGGCCGAGCTCCACGGCCGGTGCGTGGGTCAGCCCGCCGAACATCACGTGCGAGAACTCCGCGACCTGGTCACGCAGCGCCGCGTCGAGGACCGGGTTCCGGTAGCCGTGGATCGCCGACCACCACGACGACATGCCGTCGACGACCTCGCGGCCGTCGTCCACACCGCCGAGCTGGAGGCGGGCGCCGCACGCGCCGGTGACGAGCCGCACCGGGGTGGGCTCGGTCATCGACGTGTACGGGTGCCAGAGGTGCTCGCGGTCGAAGGCGAGCACGTCGGCCGGCGCGGTGGTCACGACGTCAGGCGTTGGCGGCGACCTGGGTCCCCGCGCCCCGCGAGCGGATGACGGGCTTCTCGACGGGGGCCGCGTCGGCCGGCGCCTGGGCGACCGAGCAGCCGCCGCAGCCGTCGCCGCACCCGGTGCCGGCCGACGACCCGCACGGCGTGGTGGACACGGCGTGCGAGCGGTGGACCGTCGCCGCGTTGGCCTCGTGGGTCGCGATCAGCTCGGCGAAGCCGGCATCGTCGAGGCCGAGGATCGAGAAGCCGTTGTCGCGCAGCATGTGCAGGTCGGCGAGCGCGTCCTGGCCCTCCGAGGTGAGGTAGTCGCCGAGGAAGATCGAGTTCGCGACGTGCAGCGCGGTGGCCTGCAGCGTGCGCAGGTGCATCTCGCGGCCACCGGCGATGCGGATCTCCTTGTCGGGGCACACGAAGCGCGCCATCGTCAGGATCTTCACGCAGCGGGTGGGGGAGAGCTCCCAGGTGTTCTCGTACGGCGTGCCGTCGAACGGCATCAGGAAGTTCACCGGGATCGAGTCGGTGTCCAGCGCCTTCAGCGCGAAGAGCGCCTCGACGAGCTGCTCGTCGGTCTCGCCGAGCCCGGCGATCAGGCCGGAGCAGGGCGACAGGCCGGCGGACTTGGCCTTGCCGATCGTGTCGACGCGGTCGGCGTAGGTGTGCGTCTGGACGATGTTGTCGTGGTTGGACTCGGCGGTGTTGATGTTGTGGTTGTAGGCGTCCACGCCGGCGTCCTTGAGTCGCTCGGCCTGCCCGTCCTTGAGCAGCCCGAGGCAGGCGCAGACCTCCACGCCGTCGTACTCGTCCTTGAGGGCCTCGGTCATCTCGACGACCTTGTCGATGTCGCGGTCCGACGGGCCGCGTCCCGACGACACCATGCAGACGCGGGTCGCGCCGCCCCGCAGGCCGGCGCCGGCCTGCTTGAGGGTCTCGTCCTTCGACAGGTAGGAGTACTTCAGGATGGGCGCCTCGGAGCCCATCGCCTGGCTGCAGTAGTTGCAGTTCTCGGGACACAGGCCGGACTTGAGGTTGACCAGGTAGTTGACCTTGACGGTGTTGCCGAAGTGCTCGCGTCGCAGCCGGCCGGCCGCGGCGACGAGGAACATCAGCTCGTGGTCGGGCGCCTGGAGCACGGCCAGCGCGTCGGCCTCGGTTGCGTCGCCGCCCTCGAGGATGCGGGTGGCGAGCGCGTCGAAGTTGGTGGTCATGGGTGCTCCTAGCGGGCGAGGCGGCCGAACTGAACAGTGTTCAGGTAGGTAGGATAGCCGTGATCCGCCGGTACGTCGACCGTTCGTCGAGGAGGTCGCGCGGCGTCAGTCGTCCCCGACGCCGCGGGCATGCAGCGCCTCGCCGGTCGCCCGCGCGTGGGCGACGACCCGGATCACCAGGGGCGTGAGGTAGGCGCGCGGGTTGCGCTCGAGGCCACGCGCCCGCGCGGCGTCCCGGGTCTCCGCCGCGATCTCGAGCGTCAGCGGGATGCCCCGGACGAGCAGGGAGAAGGCCAGGGCGACCAGCTCGGGGCGTACGCCGACGCGGCGGAAGGGCCCGAGCCACCGGGTGATCGCGTCGACCAGCCGCTCGATCGAGGTCGTCGTGGTGAAGGCGGTGGCCCACAGCACCATCGCCACCAGGCTGCCGGTCACCACGAACGCACGCTCGCCGTCCGCCTGCCACGTCTGGTACGCCGCCAGCAGCGCCAGGCCGATCGCGACGCCCCGCAGCGCGCGGGCCGCGCCTCGCAGCCGCACGCCCGCCACCGCACACGCCGCCACGCCGAGGACGAGCAGGGCGGCCGTCGTGGGCACGCTGCGCAGGGCCACGCCGAGCGCGCTGAGGGCGAGCAGGCCGAGCAGCTTGGCGCCGACGGGAAGCCGGTGCAGCGCGGACGTGCCCGGCTGGTAGTCGCCGAGGGGGCTCGCTGTCATCGAGGACCCTCAGAGCGCGCCGGCACGGTAGGACGCGACCACCTCGGCCGGGGCGCCGTCGGCGACCACGCGGCCGCCGTCGACCAGCAGCGCCCGCTCGCAGCGCAGGGCGAGGTCGAGGTCGTGCGTCGCGACGACCAGCTGTTGGGGGAGCCCGAGGAGCAGGTCGCCGATCCGTCGGGCGTTGCGGAGGTCGAGCAGCGTCGTCGGCTCGTCGGCGACCAGGATCGCGGGTTCGGTGGCGAGTACGCCGGCGAGGGCGAGCAGCTGTCGCTGGCCGCCGGAGAGCGCGTGCACGCTGCGGTCGGCCAGTCCCTCGAGCCCGTACGACGCCAGCACCTCCCGCGCGGCGGCGGTGCGCTCCTCGCGCCCGCGGACCCGGTGACGCAGCGAGAGCGCGACGTCCTCCAGGACCGTGGGCATCACCAGCTGCGCGGTGGGGTCGGTGAAGACGAAGCCGACCCGGCGTCGTACCTCCCGGCCCCTGTGGGCGACGTCGAGCCCGTCGACGACGACCCGACCGGACGTGGGCTCGACGAGGCCGTTCACGAGCCGGGCGAGGGTCGACTTGCCGGAGCCGTTGGGGCCGACCAGGGCGATCCGCTGCTCGGTCAGCTCGAGCGAGGTCTCGTGCAGGACGGTGAGCTCGGGCGCGGGGCCACCGGGTGTCGGCGCCCGGACGACGACCCGGTCGAGCTCGATCCGGCTCATGCGGCGGCCGGGACCGGCTCCTGGGCCCGCGACCGGCGCGCGACCAGGTCGGGGAAGGCGCGGTGCACGGCGGTGGCGACCAGGGCCATCACCACGTTCTTGGCGATGTCGCCGGGGAAGTAGGCGGTGTCGATGACGAAGGCCGCCTTGATGCTCATGTCGCCTCGCCAAGCGAGGTTCAGTGGGCCGAGGGTGTGGATGAACACCACGCTGCTGAGCAGGCCGCACGTGAAGACGACCGCGAACTGCGTGGCGTTGGTCCGGCTGCGGTGCACGAGGTAGCCGCACAGGGCCGCGGCCAGCGGGAACGCCACGAGGTAGCCGGCGGTGAGTCCGCTGTAGTGCGCGATGCCGGACGTGCCGCCCGAGTAGATCGGCAGCACGAGGCCGGCCGCGAGGTAGAGCAGGACCGCGAGGAAGCCGCGCACCGGACCGAGCACCGCGCCGGCGAGCAGGACCCCGAAGGTCTGCAGCGAGTAGGGGACGCCCACGCCGGTCTTGATCTCGGGAAGCAGTGCGCACACGGCGATGAGCGCCGCGAAGCCGGCGATCAGGGCGACATCGGTGGTGGGGGTACGGCGGGTCATCGGTCACTCTCAGGGGTGCTCGGGAGGATCGCGGCGCGACGGCGGTGCGAACTGAACGGTGTTCAGGTTAGGCTTGCGGTGCGACCGGGGTCAAAGCGGGCCCGGCGGGCGTGGTGATGAGGGGGTCGGGTGCGCTACCGGCGACAGGACGTGGTCGAGCGGGCGATCGCCGTGCTCGACGAGCGCGGCATCGACGGGCTCACGATGCGCAAGCTCGCGGGCGACCTCGGTGTGCAGCCCGGCGCGCTCTACCACCACTTCGCCGGCAAGGACGCGCTCCTCCAGGCGGTCGCCGACGAGATCCTCCGGCGTGGGCGCCGGCCGGCCGAGATCATGGCGTGGGACGCCGAGCTGCAGCTGCTCTGCCTCGGGCTGCGCGACGCGATGCGCCGTCATCGCGACGGTGCCCTCCTCATCGCCCAGGTGCACCGGGCGGACGCGGAGGCGTTGGAGCAGCCGCTGCGGGCAGCACTGGGTCGCGCGGGGGCACACGACGACCTGGCCCGGGTCGGTGCCCGGGCGCTCGTCCGGTTCGTTCTCGCCCACCAGGACGACGTCGACGCCGACTTCGCCCTCGGGCTGGAGCTCCTCCTCGACGGGTTGCGGCAACGGGTCGGCTGAGGCTCACCGGTCGCCGCTGGTGAAGGTGATGCTCTCGGCGATCCCGGAAGCGGCGTCGAGCTCGGCGTCCGTGCACTGCCAGCAGGCCTGCTGGACCATGACGCGCTGTCCCTCGACGTCGAGGACCCACCAGCGCCCGACGTACGGCGCGAGGCCGTTCACGGCGCTGCTCGGGGTGCCGGGCAGCTGCACCCTCTCCTCGACGCACCGCGTCATGTCGTACGACGCCGGCAGCCGCGCCTCGAGGTAGGTGCCCCGGGCGCCGCCGAGCGTGACGGGTCGCGGCGCGCTGACCCGGAATGGACGGAGGGTCCGCAGGGCCCGCACGAGGTCGTCGCCGCTCGGACCGACGGGAACGATGCCGTGGTGGGTGCACGCGTCGGCGGCGACACCGAAGTCCGCGCCGGCGATCTCGGTCTTCAGGACCACCTTTCCGGTGGCGACGAACAGGCCGCCGTCGTGGGCGTAGGCGTCGTCGGGGACGTCGACGTCGAAGGCCAGCCTGTCGTTCAGCGGGATCCGGTAGCGCCCGCCCGCGAGCGTGGCGAAGTCGGCGCCGGCATCGTTCCCGGGCAGGTCGCGCGCGCCGTCCGGCAGCTCGGTGATCCGGGTCGGATCCTTCACCGGCTGCCCGGAATCGTCGGTGTCGCGGTCGAGCGCCGCCACGCCGAAGCCGCCGCCGAGCAGGACCAGCGCCGCCACTGCCCCGAGGGCCGCCCGAGCCCGGCGCCCCCGGTGCCGGGCCGTGCGCGCCAGCCCCTCGAAGTCCGGCGGCACGACGTCGTCGTGCATCTCCCGCAACTGCTCCCAGTCAGCCATGGCTCGGCTCCTCCTTCTCCGCCAGCAGCTCCGCGAGCCGTTGGCGCCCTCTGCCCAGTCGCGACTTCACGGTTCCGACGGGGATCTCCAGCTGCTCGGCGATCTCGTCGACGGACAGGTCCGCGAGGTGGTGGAGGACCACCACCTCGCGCTGCCCGCGGTCCAGGCGTGCCAGCGCCGCGACCAGGACGACGTGGTCCGGACCGACCTCGCCCGCGCCGGGCCCGGTGTCGGGCGACAGCGCTGCCTGGTGGCGGCGTACGACGGCACGGTGCCGCCAGCCGCCGTGCAGCCGGCGGAGCGCGACCGTCCGGATCCAGGCTTCCGGGTTCTGCACCGACCGGAGCGTCCGGCGCTTGCGCAACGCCGTGATGAACGCCTCCTGGACCGCGTCCTCGGCATCGGCACGGTCGCCGCAGATCGCGTACATCTGGACGACGAGGCGCCGGTACGACGCGGCGTAGAGCGCGTCGAGGTCGTGGACCTCGTCCCGGTCGGCCATGAGCACCCCCGTCATCCCCGTCAACCGTCCCGCATCAGCCGGCCGGTGTGAAGACGAGGCTCTCGGGGATCGACGTGACGGCATCCATGTCGGCGGCCGTGCACTCCCAGCAGGCCTGCTGGACCATGACGCGCTGTCCCTCGACGTCGAGGACCCACCAGCGCCCGATGTACGGTGCGAGGCCGTTCACCGCGCTGTCCGGGGTCCCGGGGAGCTGCACCTCGCCGCCCTGGCACGACCCGGTGTCGTACGACGCCGGCAGGGTCGCCTCGAGATAGGTGCCCCGGGCGCCGCCGAGAGTGACGGGCCGTGGTTCGGTGACGTGGAAGGGCGCGAGGGCGCGCAGCGCCCGGACGAGGTCATCGGCGCCCGGCCCGGCGGGGACGATCCCGTGGCGGGTGCAGGGATCGGCGGCGACACCGAAGTCGTCACCGGCGATCTCGGTCTTGAGGACGACCGGCCCGGTGGCGACGAACAGGCCGTCGTCGTGGGCGTAGCTCTCGCTGGGCACGTCGACGTCGAAGGCGAGCGCGTCGCCGAGAGCGATCCGGTAGCGCCCGGCGGCGAGGGTGGCGAAGTCGGCGCCCGCGTCGTTCGGCGGAAGAGCCTGGACGCCGTCGGGGTCGGCGGCTGCCGTGGTCGTCGGGTCGGAGGACGGCGCGTCGGCCGCCTTGTCGTCATCTGCGTCGCTGTCGGAGCAGCCGGCAAGGAGGGCGGTCGCCACGGCGAGCGCGACCGACGTCCGCAGGAGGGTGGTGGTGTGTCTCATGCACCCACGAGGTCCGGGGGGCCCGCGGGGTTCCCGGCCATCCGGATTCTTTACCCGAGCCGGGTGCGTTCGGCGAGCGTTATTGTCCCGGAAACATCTGGGAGGCAATGTGGACGACATGGCAGCGAAGACGCAGAAGCCCGTGACCGTGGTGCTGTTCGGCGCGACCGGTGACCTGGCCCGGCGCAAGCTCCTGCCGGGGCTGCTGCACCTCTTCGAGACCGACCTGCTCCCGCACCTGCAGATCGTCGGCACGTCATTGGACGACCACACGACCGAGTCGTTCGTCGACTTCGTGCACGAGGCCGTCAAGGAGTTCTCGGGCGACGACGGCGACATGGCCGCCTGGCCGGAGTTCAGCAAGCTGCTGCACTGGGCGCCGGGCGCCGAGGGGGCATCGGGCCTGCGAGCCGCGGTGGAGAAGGCCGAGTCGGGACTGGACGGCGACCGGATCCGCCTGCACTACCTGAGCGTCCCGCCGAAGGCCGCACTGTCGGTGGTCAAGACCCTCGACGAGGCCGGGCTCGTCGAGGGCAGCCGGATCATCATGGAGAAGCCGTTCGGCGTCGACCTCGCCTCGGCGAAGGCGCTCAACGCCGAGCTGCACAAGACCTTCGACGAGTCGCAGATCTACCGGATCGACCACTTCCTCGGGAAGGAGGCGGCCCAGAACATCCTGGCCTTCCGGTTCGCGAACGGGCTGTTCGAGCCGATCTGGCACCGCAACAACATCGACCACATCCAGATCGACGTGCCGGAGGAGCTCGGCCTCGACCAGCGCGCCAACTTCTACGAGTCGACCGGCGCCTACAAGGACATGGTCGTCACGCACCTCTTCCAGGTGCTGGCGTTCATCGCGCTCGAGCCGCCGACCGAGCTGACCCCGGCCGCGATCAACGAGGAGAAGAACAAGGTCTTCCGCTCGATGGTCCCGATCGACCCGGCCGACGTCGTACGCGGCCAGTACCAGGGCTACCGCAACATCGAGGGCGTCGCGCCCGAGTCGGAGACCGAGACCTTCATCGCGCTCAAGTGCTACATCGACAACTGGCGCTGGGCAGGCGTGCCGTTCTACCTCCGCACCGGCAAGCGCCTGGCCGAGGGTGCGCGGATCATCTCGATCGCCTTCAAGGAGCCCCCGAAGTCGATGTTCCCGGCGAACTCGGGAGTCGGTGATCACGGTCCCGACCACCTGACGTTCGACCTCGCCGACAAGGCGAAGATGTCGCTGTCGTTCTACGGCAAGCGGCCGGGGCCGGGCATGAAGCTCGACAAGCTCTCCATGCAGTTCGCGATGGGCGACACCACCTGGGCGGGCTCCGTGCTCGAGGCCTACGAGCGGCTCATCTACGACGCCGCGCGCGGCGACCAGACGCTGTTCACGTCGGCCGAGGGCATCGAGCGGCTGTGGGAGGTGTCCGCGCCGCTGCTGGACAGCCCGCCGATCGTGCGGCCCTACCGCCAGGGCAGCTGGGGACCGAACCAGATCCACCAGCTGATCGCGCCCTACGCCTGGCGACTGCCCTTCGAGCGGCAGTGGCG
>DATLIG010000121.1:0-17377 GCA_035539555.1 Nocardioides sp.
TGCTGGGCCTCCTCGCGGATCTTGGCGAGCCGCTCCTCGATGTCGTCGAGTGCCCCGCCCAGGTGCGGCCTGCGCTCAACCGGCTGCTGCGCAAGGTCGCGGTCGTCGACGACCTGCCCGGGGCCCGCGCGCTGGTCGCCGCCCTGCCCGACCTGGTGGCGGTCACCCGCGACGGCGACCTGCTCGGCGCCCACTTCGCCTCCGGCGGGTCCCACGCCACCCAGAGCCTGATCGAGGTCCAGGCAGCCGTCGACGAGGCGACCGAGCTGCTCGCCGAGGCGGTCGCGGCCTCCGAGCGGCTCTCCTTCGACCTCTCCCGGCTGGAGAACGAGCGGGCCGAGGCGCAGCAGCGCGTCGATGTCGCGCTGGCCAAGCTCCACGAGTCCGACGCGACCCTGGCCGCCGTTGCCGAGGAGCTCGGTCAGCACGGCTCGCTGGCCCGGGCCGCCCGCGCCGAGGCCGACCGGCTCACCGCCTCGATCAGCCAGGCCGAGACCTCCCGCGAGCAGGCCCTCGTCGGCCTCGCCGAGCTCGAGCAGCGGCTTGCCGCCGCCGAGGAGGACGGAGGCGAGGAGGAGCCGGACACCACCGAGCAGGAGCGCCTCGTCGAGGCGACCCGAGCGGCCCGCCAGAGCGAGATGGAGGCGCGGCTCGCCCTGCGCACCTCGGAGGAGCGGGCGCGCGCCCTGCACGGCCGCGTCGACCAGATGCGCAAGGCCGCCGAGGCGGAGCGGGTCGCCCGCGCCCGGGCCGCCGAGCGCCGGGCCCGGCTGATCGCCGAGGGCAGGGCCGGTCAGGCCGTCGCCGCGGCGGCGGCGTACGTCCTGACCCGGTTGGAGGCCTCCGTCGCGCAGGCGGCCGCGCGCCGCCAGGAGGTCGAGGACTCCCGTCGCGGCCGCGAGCAGGAGCTGATGGGCGTGCGCCAGGCGCTGCGCGACCTCGGCAGGGAGCTCGAGGAGCTGGTCAGCTCGGTCCACCGCGACGAGATGGCTCGCGCCCAGCAGCGCATGCGGATCGAGCAGATCGAGACGAAGGCGCTCGAGGAGCTCGGCCTGGAGCCCGACGGCCTGGTCGCCGACTACGGCCCGGACCAGCCGGTGCCCGTGCTGGAGCCGCCCGCAGGCGCCGCGGAGGCCGAGGACGGTGCCGAGGCCGAGCCGCGGACCGTGCCCTACGTCCGCGAGGAGCAGGTCAAGCGACTGCGGACCGCCGAGAAGGCGCTGACCATGCTCGGCAAGGTCAACCCGCTCGCGCTGGAGGAGTTCTCCGCGATGGAGGAGCGCCACCAGTTCCTCTCCGAGCAGCTCGAGGACCTGCGCCAGACCCGCAAGGACCTCCTCGACATCGTCAAGGACGTCGACGCCCGCGTCGAGGCGGTCTTCACCGAGGCCTACGCCGACGTCACCAAGGCGTTCGACGCGACCTTCGCGCGCCTCTTCCCGGGCGGCGAGGGACGGCTCGTCCTCACCGACCCCTCCGACATGCTCACCACGGGCGTCGAGGTCGAGGCCCGCCCGCCGGGGAAGAAGGTCAAGCGCCTCTCGCTGCTCTCGGGCGGGGAGCGCTCGCTCGTGGCCGTCGCCTTCCTCGTTGCCCTGTTCAAGGCCAGGCCCTCGCCGTTCTACATCCTCGACGAGGTCGAGGCCGCGCTCGACGACACCAACCTCGGCCGCCTGCTGGAGATCTACGAGGAGCTGCGCGAGAACTCCCAGCTGCTCGTGATCACCCACCAGAAGCGCACCATGGAGGTCGGCGACGCCCTCTACGGCGTGACCATGCGCGGCGACGGCGTCTCGGCCGTGATCAGCCAGCGGCTGCGCAAGGAGACCGCGTGAGCGGGTCCGTGACGACCGAGGGGGACCGCAGCAGGCCGACCCGGTCGTCGTACAAGGCATGGCGCACGGCGACCACGCGGTGGTCCGACGACGACGTCTACGGCCATCTCAACAACGCGCGCTACTTCGACCTCATCGACACGGCCGTCAACGTGCACCTCCACGAGGCCACCGGCTCCGACATCCGCGACCTGCCCGCGATCGGCGTGGTGGCCGAGGTCTCCTGCCGCTACTTCGCCGAGATGGGCTACCCGCGCCCGATCGAGATGGGCCTGGCCGTCGAGCGGCTGGGCACCTCGTCGGTCGTCTACCGGGTCGGGCTCTTCCAGGGCGACGGCGACGAGGCGTGCGCGGAGGGCCGGTTCGTGCACGTGTACGTCGACAACACCGACCCTGCTCGGCCGGTCACCCCGATCCCCGAGGTCATCCGTACGGCCGTCGCGCCGCTCGTGGTGTGACGCCGGTGTGACTTCGGCCGCTCCGTGACCGGATCGGGCCACGTCGGTTCGGGATCCGCTGGGTCCGCGAGGCAGGATGGAGGGGACAGACCGATCCCTGCTCGGAGGAGTCGACCGTGCTTTTCGTCCTGCTGGCCATCCTGTTCAGCCTCGCCGTCTCCGGCGTGGTGGTCCTCTACGTGGCCTACCCGCACCGCGGTGAGCAGGTCCCCGGCGTTCCGTGGCTCGGCGACGCGATGGCGAAGGCCGTCGACGCCGCCCCGGTGATCGAGGACGAGGAGCGCGACCTGCTGCGCCTGCAGTAGCCCGCGGCACGATTCCGGCCTGCGGCCGGCGCCTGATTGGATGGGTCCATGCAGGAGTGGATCTACCTGGTCATCGGCATCGCCGTCCTCGGCGTGCTCGCGATCGCCGGCTTCGTCACCACGCGGGTACGACGCCCGGGCCGCCTCCCCGAGAAGGCGTCCACCGACGCCGTCACGCCGTCGTCGACCGACACGATCGAGGCGCCGGCAGCGCCTCCGACCGTCGAGGTCGAGACCCCCGAGGCTCCGGCCGAGCCGGCCGCGCCGCCCCTCGAGACGCCGGAGAAGCCGGCCTCCCGCCTGGTCCGCCTGCGCCAGCGCCTCGCCGGTTCCAACGCGCTGGGCAGAGGCCTGCTCGGCCTGCTCAGCCGTGACCAGCTGGACGAGGACACCTGGGAGGCGATCGAGGACCTCCTCATCGGCGCCGACATCGGCGTCGCCCCGACCCAGGAGCTCGTCGAGAGGCTCCGCACCCGGCTGCGCGTCGAGGGCGGCCAGGTCGCCGACGCCCGCGCCGTGCTGCGCGAGGAGCTGATCAACCTCGTCGACCCGACCATGGAGCGCGCCCTGCGGGTCAGCGGCGAGGGCGATGCCCCGGGCGTCGTACTCGTCGTCGGGGTGAACGGCACCGGCAAGACCACCACGGTCGGCAAGATCGCCCGCATCCTCGTCGCCGACGAGCGCGCGACGCTGCTCGCCGCCGCCGACACCTTCCGCGCCGCCGCCGCCGACCAGCTGTCCACCTGGGGCGAGCGGGTCGGCGTCGAGGTGGTCCGCGGGCCCGAGGGCGGCGACCCGGCCAGCGTCGCGTTCGACGCGGTCAAGGAGGGCATCGACCGCGGCGTCGACACCGTCGTCGTCGACACCGCCGGCCGCCTGCAGAACAAGCAGGGCCTGATGGACGAGCTCGGCAAGGTCAAGCGCGTCATCGAGAAGCAGACCCCGGTCACCGAGGTGCTGCTCGTCCTCGACGCCACCACCGGCCAGAACGGCCTGATCCAGGCGAAGGTCTTCTCCGAGGTCGTCGACGTCACCGGCATCGCGCTCACCAAGCTCGACGGCTCCGCCAAGGGCGGCATCGTCGTCGCCGTCCAGCGCCAGCTGGGCGTCCCGGTCAAGCTCGTCGGCCTCGGCGAGGGCCCCGACGACCTCGCGCCGTTCGACCCGGCGGCATTCGTCGACGCACTGCTGAGCTGAGGAAGCGCTGGCCGCAGGTTTCAGGACTTGGCCGGCGACGTCCGGAAGGCCGGGGTACGGTCGCGCTCTATTGAGCTGACGGCCCGGCGCCGGCAGCCATCTCGGAGAGGAGCCGGCAATGTCTCGGGAAACCGGTGCCCGTCGAACTGCGAAGCTGTCCTGGCTGGCCGTTGGA
Source organism: Nocardioides sp. (assembly GCA_035539555.1). Lineage (GTDB taxonomy): Bacteria > Actinomycetota > Actinomycetes > Propionibacteriales > Nocardioidaceae > Nocardioides. The sequence continues at coordinate 3,971 of DATLIG010000121.1, forward strand.
CTGATGGTGTCAGCAATGCTGATCCTCAGCCCGGACCACAGCAGCGCGCACCCCGTCTCCGCGGCCGGTCCGATCGATCGCGCCCCGGTCGGGACCGCCAGCGCCAACGTGGTCAACGGGAGCGAGCCGGTCAGTTGGACCGCAGTGTGGAGCGGCCTTCCGGACCGCTCGTTCTGGAAGAGCACCACGGCTCTCGGCGCAGGCTACGGAGGCGCCAAGCGCAAGGTGGTGCGCTCGTACTTCCGCTTCGACACGCGTGCGTTCAAGGGCAAGCGGATCCTCGGCGCCGAGCTCAACCTGCGTCAGCTCGATGCGGCGTCCTGCCGCCCGTGGCTGACGGACGTCTACCGGACCGGGCCGGTGGGGTCGCGGGCGACCTGGCGGAACCAGCCTGTCCGGAATGCGCTCCAGTCCTCGAGCAACTCGACGATGGGCTGCGACGCGGGGTACGGGATGGTGGGCTGGGATGTGACCGAGGCCGCGCGCTACTACGCCCGTAGCGTGACGACCACGGCCACCTTCCTGGTCCGCGCGCGCAGCGAGGCCGAACCGCGCGCGTGGAAGCGTTTCGACAGCAGCAACGCGTCGTTGTACGTGACCTACGTCAGCATGCCTGACGAGCCGACCGACGTTGCGGTGCGGACCTCCAACGCCAGCACGCCGTGCGGCACCGAGGCCGCGCCGGCCGTGGTCGGCTCCTCCTCGGTCACCCTGGCGGCGACGCTGTCGAGCGCTGACAGCTACTCGGCGAACCTCACGGGGGTCTTCCGTCGCCGGGACACTGCCCTCACCGCGGACGAGGAGGACGCTCTCGGGACGCAGGTCGCCAGCGGTGAGAGGACGACGCTCCCGTGGGAGGTCAGCGACGGCCACGTCTACCGTTTTCAGGTGGCTGCGCGTTCGTCGTGGTGGTACGAGGGGTCCGCCGACTCGATGGACTCCGTCTTCACCGACTGGTGTTGGTTCACCGTCGACCTCAACGGCTGAGGCACGCGGAAGGGCTGGGAAACCCGGTCCGCCGACATCACCCCGTAACGGTTTCCCGGAACTCGTTACATCGTCGAAACACGACCCCGCCGCGGCCGAAACCAACCGCGAGGAACGTTCGGGCCATGGAAAACGGCTACTACACCTGGATGCTGGTGTCGGCCTCGCTCGTCCTCTTGATGACCGCCCCTGGCCTGGCGCTCTTCTACGGCGGCATGAGCCGGACCAAGTCGGTCCTCAACATGCTGATGATGTCGTTCAGCGCCCTCGGCGTGGTCGGCATCGTCTACGCCCTCTGGGGCTGGTCGATGTCCTACAGCACGACGTACGGCGACGTCGACGGCGGCACCGGCAAGGAGATCGCGAAGCTGTTCTCCGACCCGTTCAACCAGTTCGGGCTCGAGAAGACGCTGCCCGACAACTACGTGTTCGTGGCCTTCCAGCTCACCTTCGCGGTGATCACGGCCGCCCTGATCAGCGGTGCGGTCGCCGACCGGCTGAAGTTCTCGGCGTGGCTGGTGTTCCTGCCGATCTGGGTGACCCTGTCCTACTTCCCGCTCGCCCACCAGGTGTGGGGCGGCGGCTTCCTCAGCGGCGTCGAGAACGGCCTCGCGTCGCTGGTCCTCGGCAATGCCACGGCCGAGGACGGTACGAAGATCGCCGAGGTCGCGCCGATCGACTACGCCGGCGGCACGGTCGTGCACATCAACGCCGGTGTCGCGGGACTGGTCCTCGCGCTGCTCGTCGGCAAGCGGATCGGCTTCGGCAAGGAGCCGTTCAAGCCGCACAACCTGACCCTCACCATGATCGGCGCCGGCCTGCTGTGGTTCGGCTGGTTCGGCTTCAACGTCGGCTCGATCGTCAACCTCGACGCCTACACGACCGAGACCGGCCTGGTCTGGCTCAACACCACGCTCGCCACCTGCGCGGCGATGATGGGCTGGCTGCTGGTCGAGAAGCTCCGCGACGGTCACGCCACCTCCCTCGGTGCCGCGTCCGGTGTCGTCGCCGGCCTGGTCGCGATCACCCCGGCCTGCGGCAACCTCGTCCCGTGGAGCGCGATGGTGCTCGGCGTCGTCGCCGGTGGCGTCTGCGCCCTGGCCGTCGGCCTCAAGTACAAGCTCGGGTACGACGACTCGCTCGACGTCGTGGGCGTCCACCTCGTCGGCGGCCTCATCGGCACCATCGGCGTGGGCTTCCTCGCCTCCAACGACGGCGGACTGCTGACCGGCGGTGGCCCCAAGCAGCTGGTCGTGCAACTCGTCGTCGCGCTCTACGCGATCGTCTGGTCGGCACTCGCCACGCTGATCGTCGGCCTGGCCGTCAAGTACACGATCGGGCTCCGGCTCGAGGCCGATGACGAGGTCGAGGGCATCGACTTCGTCGAGCACGGCGAGTCCGCCTACGACCTCGGTACCGGCGGCGGCGCCCGTCGTACCTCGGTCCTCACCCCCTGAAGCGAGAGGTAGAGCCATGAAGCTGGTCACGGCAGTCATCAAGCCGCACAAGTGGGAGGACGTCCGCGAGGCGCTCGAGACCTTCGGCGTCACCGGGATGACGGTGAGCGAGGTCAGCGGCTACGGCCGCCAGAAGGGCCACACCGAGGTCTACCGCGGCGCGGAGTACGACATCGCCCTGGTGCCGAAGATCCGCATCGAGATCGTGGTCGACGACGCGGACACCGAGGACGTCGTCGGCATCATCACCAAGACGGCCCACACCGGCCGGATCGGTGACGGCAAGGTCTGGGTGAGCCCGGTCGAGACGGTCGTCCGGGTCCGGACCGGCGACAAGGACAACGCGGCGATCTGAGAGCAGAGCGCTCGAGAAGAGCCATTCACCACCGTGTAACGCGTATCCCGATACGCGTTACACGGTGGTAACAATGCGCCCTCACAGTTTTCGGATGCCTGAACTGCTCCAGCCCCAGCTCGCGGTGGCCGCCGCCGACACCGCAGCCGGCGACACCGCCTGGCTGCTCGCCGCGGCCGCACTCGTCCTGCTGATGGCCCCCGGCCTTGCGTTCTTCTACGGCGGCATGGTCCGCTCCAAGAGCGTGCTCAACATGATGATGATGGTCTTCGGTGCGCTCGCCGTCGTCATGGTCGTGTGGGTGCTCGTCGGCTACTCGATCGCGTTCGGCGACGACCTCGGTGGCGGCCTCGTGGGCGACCCGACGCAGTTCGCCGGCTTCAAGGGGATGCTCGAGGCGGACCCGGAGGCGTCGTACCCGATCACGCTGTTCGCGGCCTTCCAGGGCCTCTTCGCGGTGATCACGGTCGGCCTGATCGCGGGTGCCATCGCGGACCGCACCCGTTTCGGCACCTGGCTGGTCTTCGCGGGGCTGTGGACCGTGCTGGTCTACGCGCCGGTCGCGCACTGGATCTTCGACTTCAGCGCCGGTGAGCACGTCGGCGGCTGGATGGCCAACGAGCTGGGCGCCCTGGACTTCGCCGGCGGTACGGCGGTCGAGATCAACTCCGGCGCGGCGGGTCTCGCCGCCGCCCTCGTGCTGGGCCGGCGGGTCGGCTTCGGCCGCGACCCGATGAAGCCGCACAACCTGACCCTCGTCATGGTCGGCGCGGGACTGCTGTGGTTCGGCTGGTTCGGCTTCAACGCCGGCTCCGCGCTCGCCGCCAACAACACCGCGGCCATCGTCTTCGTGAACACGCTGCTCGCGGGCTGCACCGGCCTGCTGGCCTGGCTCGCGGTCGAGCGCTTCCGCGACGGCCACGCCACGTCCTTCGGCGCAGCATCCGGTGTGGTCGCCGGCCTGGTCGCGATCACGCCGTCCTGCGGCTCGGTCACCCCGATCGGCGCGATGCTCGTCGGCATCGCGGCCGGCGCGATCTGCGCACTCGCCGTCGGTCTCAAGTACACCTTCAAGTACGACGACTCGCTCGACGTCGTGGGCGTCCACCTCGTCGGTGGCCTGGTCGGCACCATCCTGATCGGCCTGCTCGCCTCCTCCGACGTGACGAGCGTGGACGGCCTGTTCCACGGCGGCGGCGCCGACCAGCTCGGCAAGCAGCTGGTGGCCGCCGGGGCGACCCTCGCGTTCTCCTTCACGATGACCGCGGCCCTGGTCTGGGTGCTCGAGAAGACCATGGGCTTCCGGGTCGATCCGGAGGACGAGGTGGCGGGTGTCGACCAGGTGATCCACGCCGAGACGGCGTACGACCTGCACGCCACCGGCGGTGCTCGCCCCCATTTCGGCCACGGGACTGGCAACCTTCACTCATGAAGCTCATCAGCGCGGTCGTGAAGCCGCACAAGTGGGAGGACGTCCGGCAGGCGCTCGAGGCCGTCGGCGTCAACGGCATGACCGTCAGCGAGGTCAGCGGCTACGGCCGACAGAAGGGCCACACCGAGGTCTACCGTGGCGCGGAGTACGACATCGCGATGGTGCCGAAGGTGCGCATCGAGATCGTCGCCGACGACCACGACGTCGAGCAGATCGTCGAGACCATCACGAAGGCCGCCCAGACCGGCAAGGTCGGCGACGGCAAGATCTGGGTCACCCCGGTCGAGTCCGTCGTGCGCGTGCGGACCGGCGACACCGGCCCTTCGGCCGTCTGACGCCGGACCGCCACCGTCCCCGATGACCGCTGCCGACCGCGTCGCCCGCACCGAGGCCGCCGACGCCCTCTGCACCAAGGCGTACGACGACGCGGGCGGCCCCGACGCCGGGGTGGCGCTGGTCGCGGTCGGTGGCTACGGACGCGGTGACATGGCGCCCTTCTCCGACCTCGACCTCGTCCTCGTCTCCGACGAGGGCGTCGCCGAGGAACGGGGGGAGTGGTGGGAGGAGTTCGCCGGCCAGGTCTGGTACCCGCTGTGGGACACCGGGGTGAAGCTCGACCACTCGGTGCGCTCGCTGCCCGAGATGCTCACCGCGGCCGAGGCCGACATCCGGGTCGCGTCGGGTCTGCTCGACGTGCGCCATGTCGCGGGCGACTACAACCTGACCCTGCGGCTGCGGACCACGATCCTCGCGCAGTGGCGGCGGCAGGCCCGCGAGCGGCTGCCGGAGCTCCATGAGATGGTGCGCAACCGGCACCGCCTGATCGGCGAGCTGGCGCACCTGTCGATGCCCGACCTCAAGGAGGCGGAGGGCGGACTGCGCGACGCGACCGTCCTCAAGAGCCTGACCGCCACCTGGCTGGTCGACGTGCCGGCGGCCGACCTCGAGCGCTGCCGGGTGCAGCTGCTCGACGCGCGCGACGTGCTGCACGAGGCCGCCGGCCGGGCGACCGACCGGATCGCCCCGGAGTTCTGGACGCCGCTCGCCGCGGGCCTCCACCTGCCCGACGAGCGGGCGGCCCAGCGCCACGTGCGCGAGCTCGGGCGACGACTGACCCACCTGTCGCGGCTCGCCTGGAGGCGGGCCGACGACGCAGTGCGGCGTACTCCCGCGGCGAAGCCACGGCGGCCCGAGCTCGAGCGGATCGCCGCCGGGGTGGCGCTGTCCAAGGGCGAGGTCGTGCTCGACAAGGGAGCACGCCCGGCCCACGACCCCGTCCTCCTGCTGCGTGCCGCCGCCGAGGCGGCCACCCGCGACGTCGTGCTCGCACCGTCGACGGCGGCCCGGCTGGTGCGGGAGGGGGGAGCCCTGCCCGTCCCGTGGCCCGACGAGGCACGCCAGCAGATGGTGCGGCTGCTGGCCGCCGGCCGCGGCCTGCTGGGGGTCTGGGAGACGCTCGAGGAGACCGGAGCGCTGGCCCGGATCCTGCCGGAGTGGGAGCGGATCCGCCTGCTGCCGCATGCCTCGGTCATCCACCGCTTCACCGTCGACCGGCACGTCGTCGAGACGTGCGTCGAGGCCTCGGCGCTGATCCGCGACGTCGCGCGGCCCGACGTGCTCGCCGTCGCCGCGCTGCTGCACGACATCGGCAAGGGCGGGCTGACCGAGCACAGCGTCGCCGGTGCGCCGATCGCCCGCGAGATCGCCGAGCGGATGGGGTTCGGCGACGACGAGGTCGATCTCATCGCGCAGCTCGTGCGCTGGCACCTGCTGCTGGCCGACCTCGCCACCACCCGCGATCCCGACGATCCCGCGACCATCGACGCACTGACCGAGCACATCGCGACGCCCGAGGCGCTCGCCCTGCTGACCGCGCTCACCGAGGCCGATGCCAAGGCCGCGTCCCCGAAGGCCTGGTCGTCGTGGCGGGCCGGCCTGGTCCTCGACCTCTCCCGCCGGGCGCGTGCCGCGCTCCAGCAGGGGAGCGTCCCTCCCGCCTTCCGTGTGGAGGAGATCGAGATCCCGCAGACCGCGCTCGGGGGCGGCGTCTCCATCGTCGTGGAGCCCGTCGACGACGGGGCCCGGGTCACCACCGTCGCACCCGACCGGGTCGGCCTGCTGGCCGACGTCGCCGCCATGTTCGCGCTGCGCCGGGTGCCGGTGCGGGCGGCCCGCGTGTGGTCGCAGGGCGATTACGGCGTCTCCGTGTGGGACGTCGCCGACGAGTTCCTCGACGCCGGGGCCCTGCGCAACCAGCTGGACGGGATCGCCGCGCGCCGCGTGGACCCCGCCCAGCGGCTGGCCCCGCGCCCGGCCGCGGAGGGAGAGCTGGCGCCCACGGTCGTCGTCCGACCGGAGGCGAGCGACCACGCGACGGTCATCGAGGTCCGGGCCGCGGACCGGATCGGTGTCGTCTACCAGGTGAGCGCGGCTCTGGCCGGGCTCGACATGACGGTCCGCTCGGCCCATGTCTCGACGCTCGGACCGCAGGCCGTCGACGTTTTCTACGTGCAGGAGGCCTCGGCCGGCGCGCTCTCGGAGACGCGCGCGGCCGAGGCCGCCCACACGGTCCGGGCCGCGATCAGCCCGGGGTGAGTCGTCCCCTGACAGCGGCGCCAGGTCGCGACGGGAACGCTCAGCGCGGCCTGCGGACGGTCGCGACGCCGCGGTCGAGGTCGACCCGGACCGGGCGGTCGTCGTCATCGGGTTGGGGTGTGACCGCGCCCTGGTTGTCGTGCGACTTGAGGTCGCGGTCGGCTCGCGCCCGAGCCGGGTCGAACACGTCGATGAAGGTGCCCAGCCCGTCGGCCATCCCGCTCGACACGGGGTGGTCGGCCCGCAGCGTCCGGTTGCCGGCGACGACGATGAGCACGAGCAGGAGCAACCCCGCGCCCAGGAACACCGCCACCGTCACCACCGCCCCAGCGTAGGCCGCCGATGGGAACGGTGGTGCCGGATCAGCAGCAGCGCGACTGCGGGCTGTGCTCCCGCTGGTCGGCCCGGTGGCGCTCCCAGGTCCGCCGGTTCATCGGCTCGGTGCCGGAGGCGGCGCACCGGGCGACGTACTGGTCCCAGCGGGCCTCGCCCGTCGACTCCCGGACGAACCAGCGCAGCCCCGCCCACCAGCGGCGTACGGCGGTCATCGGGGTCTCCCCGTGAGGCGCGACTCCTCCCACTCCCGGACCGCGGCCTTCTCCTCGGCCGTGGCGAAGAAGTCCGAGGGCGCGACGATCTCCGAGGGGGTTGCGGGCACCTCCGTCGTGGGCAGTCCGCCCGCCCGCAACGCGCGGACCCAGACGACGGCGGCGTTGGCGACCACGATGAGCGTCAGGACCGCGAAGGTGAGCTGGAGGACGCCGTTGGTCGTGGAGTTCTGGATGACCTGGTCCATCTGGCCGACGTCCTTCGCCGGGGCGAGCACCTGACCTGCGTCGCGGGCGTCGCGGTAGCGGTCGGCCTGCGCGAAGTAGCCGATGGCCGGGTTGTCGGAGAAGACCTTCTGCCAGCTCGCCGTCATCGTGGTCACCAGGTCCCACGCGAGCGGCACCAGCGGCACCCACACCCACCGCGCCTTGCCGTGCTTCAGCATCAGCGTCACGCACACGCACAGCGCGATCGCCGCGAGCAGCTGGTTGCTGATGCCGAACAGCGGGACCAGCTGGTTGATGCCGCCGAGCGGGTCGGTGACGCCGACGTAGAGCATGTAGCCCCACGCGGCGACCACCAGGGCGCTCGCGCCCCAGGCCGCCGGCCTCCACGAGGTGTCGCCGAAGCGCGGCCAGAAGTTGCCGATCGTGTCCTGCAACATGAAGCGGCCCACGCGGGTGCCTGCGTCGACCGCGGTCAGGATGAAGAGCGCCTCGAACATGATCGCGAAGTGGTACCAGAACGCCGCCAGCCCGCCGCCGAACGCGTCGGTGAAGATCGACGAGATGCCGACCGCGAGGGTCGGCGCGCCACCCGTGCGGGAGACCAGCGTCGGCTCCTGCACCGCGGCCGCGGCCTGGGTGAGCACGTCGGGGGAGACGGTGAAGCCGAGCGTGCCGACGAACTCGGCGGCGCTGGCAGCCGTGCCTCCGGTGGCGCCGGCCGGGCTGTTCATCGCGAAGTACAGGCCCTGGTCGATCACGCACGCGGCGATGAGTGCGCTGATGGCGACGAAGGACTCCATCAGCATGCCGCCGTAGCCGATCATCCGGACCTGGCTCTCCTTGGCGATCATCTTGGGCGTGGTGCCCGACGAGATCAGGGCGTGGAAGCCGGACAGGGCGCCGCACGCGATCGTGATGAACACGAACGGGAAGAGCTTGCCGGCGAACACGGGACCGTCGCCGTCGAGCGCGAAGGAGGTGACGTCCTCGTTGGCGAGCACGGGGCGCGCCAGCACCAGCCCGACCGCCAGCAGCAGGATCACGCCCACCTTCATGAAGGTGGACAGGTAGTCCCGCGGGGTCAGCAGCATCCAGACCGGCAGGACCGAGGCGATGAAGCCGTAGACGATCAGGCAGATCGTCAGCGTCTCGTGCGACAGGGTGAGCGTGTCGCCCAGCCCGGTGTCGTCGATCCAGCCGCCGACGATGATCGCGAGCAGGAGCAGGGCGACGCCGATGGCGGTCGTCTCGCTGACCCGGCCCGGGCGCAGGTAGCGCAGGTAGAAGCCCATGAACAGGGCGATCGGGATGGTCAGGCCGATCGAGAAGACGCCCCACGGGGACTCCGCGAGGGCGTTGACCACGACCAGGGCGAGCACGGCCAGGATGATGATCATGATCGCGAAGACCGCCACCAGGGCGGCCGTGCCGCCGACCACGCCGATCTCCTCGCGCACCATCTGGCCGAGGCTCTTGCCGTCGCGCCGCATCGAGAAGAAGAGCACCATCATGTCCTGCACGGCGCCGGCGAGGATGACGCCGACGATGATCCAGATCGTGCCCGGCAGGTAGCCCATCTGCGCCGCCAGCACCGGACCGACGAGCGGCCCCGCACCGGCGATCGCGGCGAAGTGGTGCCCGAAGAGGACCCGGCGGTCGGTGACGTCGAAGTCCTGGCCGTTCTCGAGCCGCTCCGCCGGCGTCGCGCGGGTGTCGTCGACGCCCAGGACCCGGTCCGCGATGAAGCGGGCGTAGAACCGGTAGGCGATCGCGTACGACGCCAGCGCGGCGAACAGGATCCACAGGGCCGACACCTCCTCACCGCGGGAGAGGGCGAGCACCGTCCAGCAGACCGCGCCGACGAGGGCGATGCCGCCCCAGATCGCGATGCCGGCGGGTGTCAGGCGGCGTCGCGGGCCGTCCTGGCGTCGTACAGGTGTCGTGGTGGGCATGGGATCCTCCTTGACCCGGCGGGGTGCCCCCGATGGCACTCCCGACCACCACGCGAGCCCCGAGCGCCCGCGCAGTACCCTCGAACGTCCACCGCAGACGTCCGGCCCATGGGCCGCGGCGGCTACGATCGGTGTTCGAAGACCTCACTTCTACCGACGATTCCGACGAGGACGCAACGCTCTTGTTCGCCACACTGTCCGACCGCCTGTCCGCGACCTTCAAGAACCTCCGCGGCAAGGGCCGGCTCTCCGAGGCCGACATCGACGCGACCGCCCGCGAGATCCGGATCGCGCTGCTCGAGGCCGACGTGGCGCTGCCCGTCGTCAAGGACTTCGTGGCCGCGGTCAAGGAGCGGGCCCGCGGCGAGGAGGTCAGCCAGGCGCTGAACCCCGCCCAGCAGGTCGTCAAGATCGTCAACGAGGAGCTCATCGAGATCCTCGGCGGCGAGACCCGCCGGCTGCGCTACGCCAAGACCGGCCCGACGGTGATCATGCTCGCCGGCCTCCAGGGCGCCGGGAAGACCACGCTTGCCGCGAAGCTCGCGCTCTGGCTCAAGGAGCAGGGCAAGGCGCCGCTGCTGGTCGCCTGCGACCTGCAGCGCCCCAACGCCGTCCAGCAGCTCCAGGTCAACGGCGAGAAGGTCGGCGTCCCCGTCTTCGCGCCCGAGGCCGGCAACGGCGTCGGTGACCCCGTCTCCGTCGCGAAGGCGTCCATCGAGGAGGCCAAGCGCAAGCTCCACGACGTCGTCATCGTCGACACCGCGGGCCGCCTCGGCGTCGACGCCGAGATGATGGCGCAGGCCGCCGGCATCCGCGACGCGGTCCAGCCCGACGAGGTCCTGTTCGTCGTCGACGCGATGATCGGCCAGGACGCGCTCACCACCGCCCAGGCCTTCCTCGACGGCGTCGGGTACGACGGCGTCGTGCTCACCAAGCTCGACGGTGACGCCCGCGGTGGTGCCGCCCTGTCCATCCGCCAGGTCACCGGCCGGCCGGTCATGTTCGCCTCCACCGGCGAGAAGCTGACCGACTTCGACGTCTTCCACCCCGACCGGATGGCCTCGCGCATCCTCGACATGGGTGACGTGCTCACCCTGATCGAGCAGGCGGAGAAGGCCTTCGACCAGGAGGAGGCGCTCCGCGCCGCGGAGAAGCTGACCGGCGGCGACTTCACGCTCGACGACTTCCTGGCCCAGATGCAGCAGCTGAAGAAGCTGGGCTCGATGACCAGCATCCTCAAGATGCTCCCGGGCATGGGCCAGATCCGCGACCAGATCGAGAACTTCGACGAGCGCGAGATCGACCGGGTCGAGGCGATCATCCGGTCGATGACCCCGGCCGAGCGCGCCAACCCGAAGATCATCGACGGCTCGCGCCGGTCCCGCATCGCCAAGGGATCCGGCCGCACGGTCTCCGACGTCAACGGCCTCGTCGACCGCTTCTTCGAGGCGCGCAAGATGATGATGCAGATGGCTCGCGGCGGCGGTATGCCCGGGATGCCGGGCATGCCCGGCATGGGCGGACCCGGCGGCGGCAAGCGGGTCAGCGCCAAGCAGAAGGCGAAGCAGACCAAGGGCAAGGGCGCGCGCAAGTCGGGCAACCCGGCCAAGGCCGCCCAGGAGGCGGCTGCCGCCGCGGCGAAGGCCGCGGAGGCCAAGCCGAACCCGTTCGGCATCGGTGAGGACATCGACTACGAGTCGGCGGCGGAGAACCTCCAGCTGCCGAAGGACTTCTCGAAGTTCCTGAAGTAGCCCACCGATGACGACGGCGGAGCGGGCCCGGCGGCTGGCGGCCGCCCGTCCTGACGCGCCCGTTCCCTGTCCGGCCTGTGCCGCGGGGGTCAAGGGAGCCAACCTCGAGCGGCATCTGGGGAAGGTGCACCCCGGCGTCGCCGACCCCGGAGCGGGTACGACGGCCTGGGCCGGCCCTGAGCGGGTCGGCTCGCGGCGCCTGCTCGCCGTGGCGGTCGTGGTGGTCGCGGTCGTCGCCGTCGTGTGGGTGACCGCGGGCGAGCCGGACGACCGACTGATCCTCGGTGCCATCGGGCTGCTCGCCGTGGCGATGATCGTGTGGGGCGCCGTCGGCTGGGGTGCCCCGCTGTTCCCCGGGCGGTTGCGCGTCGATGGGCGCGGTGCGCTGCTCCGGCACTCCTTCGGGCTCGGCCGCCGCAGGCTCGGCGTGATCGACCGCGTCGTGCTCGGCGGCGCCCGCGAGGCCCGGCCGGCCGGCGTCGAGGGCTGGGACGACGGCTACGAGAGCACCGACGTGGCGGTCGGCGTCTACCTCCAGCTGTGCGCGGGCCGTCGCCGGATCAGGGTGCACTGCCGCACCGCCGGCGTGGTCCGCTCGACGTGGACGGGCTGGGAGCAGGGCCCGAAGCAGCGCAGCCTCGACATCACGCTCGACCGTGCGGAGTTCGTCGCCCTCCAGCTCGCACTGTGGGACCTCGGCGTCCTGAGCCCCCGGCCCGCCGACGGGACGGCCGGACGGTGAGGACCACGCTCGTCGTCGACGGCGCCAATGTCGTCGGTGCCCGGCCCGACGGCTGGTGGAAGGACCGCGCGGGGGCCGCCCAGCGGCTCCACGAGCAGTTGCTCGTCGCCGACGTCCCGTACGACGTCGTGGTGCTCGTCCTCGAGGGGCAGGCCAAGGGCGGGGTGCGCGCCGGCAGGGACGCGCACGTGCGGACGGTGCACGCGCCCAAGGACGGCGACGCGACGATCCTGGCGGAGGCGGCGAAGGCCGTGGAGAAGGGGAGCCGGACCGTGGTGGTCACGGCCGACCGCGCGCTCGACGCCCGCGTCCACGGCGTCGGCGCGACGACGCTCAGCCCGACCTGGCTGCTGTCCTACCTCTGAGGTGCCACTCCTCGAAGGCGGGCCCCGTGGCGTCGTACGACGTTGGTAGGTTCGCCGGGTGAGTGCGCTGCGGTTCACCGGTCCGGTCCTGCCCGACGGCGAGGTGCGCGAGCTCTTCGTCGTCGACGGTCGTGTCACCTACGAGCGCCCCGCGGGCGCCGAGACGGCTGCCGAGGGGTGGATCGTGCCCGGCCTGGTCGATGCGCACAACCACCTCGGCCTCGAGGACGGGGGAGCGGTGTCCGACGAGGAGATCGAGCGGACCGCGATCGCCGACCGCGACAACGGCGTGCTGCTCACCCGCGACTGCGGCTCGCCCGCCGACACCCGGTGGGTGCACGAGCGCGAGGACCTGCCGCGGCTGATCCGTTGCGGCCGCCACGTGGCCCGCACCCGCCGCTACATCCGCAACTACGGCCAGGAGGTCGAGCCCGACGGGCTGGCCGACGCCGTTGCCGAGCAGGCGCAGGGCGGCGACGGCTGGGTCAAGCTCGTCGGTGACTGGATCTCGCGCGAGGAGGGGGACCTCGCGCCATCCTTCCCAGCCGACGCGGTCGCGGCGGCGATCGGGGTCGCCCACGCGCACGGGGCCAAGGTGACCGCCCACTGCTTCGGCGAGGAGGCGCTCGCCCCGCTGCTCGACGCAGGAATCGACTGCATCGAGCACGGCACGGGGCTGACGGAGGCACATCTCGACCAGATGGTCGCCGGCGGTGTCGCGCTCGTGCCGACCGTGCTGCAGACCTCGAAGTTCCCTGGCTTCGCGGCGGACGGTCGCGACAAGTTCCCGGCGTACTCCGCCACCATGGACCGGCTCTTCGCCCGCCGGCGTGAGGTGCTCATGAACGCCCACGAAGCGGGTGTCGCGCTCTACGTCGGAAGCGACGGCGGTGGCTCGTCGCGGCACGGCGTGCTGCACGAGGAGATCCTCGCGATGGCGGAGCTGGGTCTGTCCACCGAGACCGTCCTCGGCGCCACGACGCGGCGCCGAGGAC
>DATLIG010000122.1:0-1774 GCA_035539555.1 Nocardioides sp.
CGGGCGCCGACGTCGTACTCGCGGAGCCGTTCGTCGACCTTGGCGGCGAGCCCGGTGGCGCGCTCGACGTACGCACAGGTCTGCCGGGCCCTGGCCAGGTCCGAGGTCCACAGGGCGCTCGGCCGCAGGGCGGCGAGCGCGGGCGCGGCTGCGGCGGCCTGCCGGTGGCCGACCGCGTCGAGCTCGATGTCGGCGTGGCCCTGGGCCCGGCCGGAGTCGTTCCAGGCGGTGCGGCCGTGCCGGAGCAGGACCAGGCGCCGGCTCTCGCCGGAGATCACCGGTCGCGGCCCGAGGTGACCGTGTCCGGCAGGGTGATCAGCGGGCAGTCGCGCCAGAGCCGCTCGAGGGCATAGAACGACCGCTCCTCCTCGTGCTGCACGTGCACCACGATGTCGGCGTAGTCGATGAGCACCCACCGGCCGTCGCGCTCCCCTTCGCGACGTACGGGCTTGGCGCCGATCTCGCGCAGGCCCTCCTCGATCGCGTCGACGATCGCCTTGACCTGGCGGTCGTTGGGCGCGGAGGCCAGCAGGAACGCGTCGGTGATGACCAGCTGGTCGGACACGTCGAAGGCCACGATGTTCTCGGCGAGCTTGTCCGACGCGGCCTGGGCGGCGGTGCGGACGAGCTCGAGGGCCCGGTCGGTGGCGGTCATGGTGTCGGTCCTAGCTTCGAGGTGGGTTTCTCGGGGGTGTAGAGGGCGTACTTGGTGATGTACTGCACGACCCCGTCGGGGACGAGGTACCACACCGGCTCGCCCCGCATGCGGCGCTTGCGGCAGTCGGTCGAGGAGATGGCCAGCGCGGGGATCTCGATGATCGTGACCTTGTCCTCGGGCATCCCGCTCAGCGTCGAGTGGTCCATCGTGAAGCCCGGCCGGGTGCAGCCCACGAAGTGCGCGAGGTCGAACAGCTCGTCGGCGTCGCGCCAGGTGAAGATGTCGCTGAGGGCGTCGGCGCCGGTGATGAAGAACAGGTCGGCGTCCGGGAGCTCCTTGCGGAGGTCGCGCAGCGTGTCGATGGTGTACGTCGGACCGTCCCGGTCGATGTCCACGCGGGAGACCCAGAACCGGGGGTTCGAGGCCGTCGCGATGACCGTCATGAGGTAGCGGTCCTCCGCCGGGGAGACCACACGCTCCTGCTTCTGCCACGGCTGCCCGGTGGGCACGAAGACGACCTCGTCCAGGTCGAACCAGGCCTGGACCTCGCTGGCGGCGACGAGGTGCCCGTGGTGAATGGGGTCGAACGTGCCGCCCATGACGCCGACGCGCCGACGCGCCGGGTCCCGGTGCTGCTCAGCCACGCGTCCTCGTCACTGCAGGGTCACTGGTGAGCTCAGGAGTGGTCGCGGCCGCCGCCGAAGGCGAGCAGGCCACCGAGCATGACCAGGAGGAGGACGAAGACGCCGACGCCGACGAACCACGGGTTGATGCCACCGCTGGACTCGGCGGCGGCCATGGTGACGAGAGGCGTGAGCGACATGCGCCGAACTCTACCGTGCGTCAGCGGCCGGGCACCGGCAACCCGATGCGGCCGAGCCGGACCAGCGACACGCACTTGAGCACCAGCAGCCCGGTGGCGATCGCGGCCCCGAGCCACACCCAGCCGGTGACCAGCAGCAGGACGGCGAACAGCGAGGAGTTGACCGCCTTGCCGGGCTTGGACCAGTTCCACAGCCACAGCGGCCGGTCGATCACGTAGAAGTAGTTGGGGCTGCGCACCGGCCAGGCGAGGAACGCCAGCGACAGGAAGCAGTCGACGACCATGAACTCGGC
>DATLIG010000123.1:0-8594 GCA_035539555.1 Nocardioides sp.
TCACGCCGTAGTCGGGCGCCACCTCCTCGTTGAGGTAGTCGAGGAACGCCTTCTCGGAGGCGCTGCTGGCCTGGTAGGCGATCTGGAAGTCGTTGCCGAAGTGGCTGCCGGCGACGGCCTTGTCGTCGCCGCCGGTGAACTTGAGCACCAGGACGAGGGCGAGGGCCAGGACGACCACGGCACCGACAGCGGGCCAGAGCCACTTCCTGCCCGAGCCGCCGAGGTCGATGAGGTCCTTCGCCTCGCCATCGACACGGTCCGCGGCTCGCTTGCCGGGCTGCTGGGTGGTGGACATGACGGTTCCTTTCAGTGGGTCAGCGCCCGGACGACCCGGTCACCGGAGAACTGGATGAGCTGGACGAGCGCGACCAGCAGCACGATGCAGGCGATCATGATGTTGTCGTCGAAGCGCCGGTAGCCGTAGTTGACGGCCAGGTAGCCGACGCCGCCGGAGCCGATGGCGCCCGCGATCGCGGAGTACTCGATCATCGCGATCACGTTGAGCGTCAGGCCCGCCGCGAGCCCGGGCAGGGCCTCGCGCAGCTGGATCGACGTGATGATCTGGCGCTTGCTGCCGCCGCCGGCCAGGCCGACGTCCAGCAGCTCGCGCGGCACCTCGCGGACGGCGTTCTCGGTCAGCCGCGCGAAGAACGCGATGCCGGCGATCGACATCGGGATCAGCGCGGCCTGGAAGCCGATCGTGGTCCCGAAGACCAGCTTGGTCACGGGGATCACCGCGGCCATGAGCACGAGGAAGGGCAGCGAGCGACCGAGGTTGGCGATCCAGCTGATCGACACGTGCACGGCCCGGTTCGGGAAGAGCCCCAGCGGCGAGGTGTTGTGGATGAGCAGGCCGAGCGGGCCGCCGAGCGCGACGACGATCGCCATCACCACCCCGACCATGCGGAAGGTCTCGCCGAGAGCGGGCAGCATCAGGTCGGGTACGTCGGACCAGGGCGTGCCGAGCAGGGCGATCATGCGGCACCCGCTCCCGAGGCGGCCGGCACGGCGTGCAGGAGCGCACCCTCGACCGGCTCGGCCACGACGCCGTACCGGCCCAGGACCTCGACGACCCGCCGCTCGTCGAGCCGGGGGTCGAGCCCGACGGTCAGGCGACCCACCCGGCTGTCCCCCGCCGCCTCGACGAGCGCGGCCAGGACGGCGATGTCGGCGTCCAGCTCGCGACCGGCCTGGGCCAGCCAGACCGGCGAGACGGCCGCGGCCTCGTAGCGCACGCTCCACGCGCGCAGGGCGTCGTCAGCCGGAACCGGAGGCATCGGCAGGAGCGCCCGGGAGAGCGCCGAGTCCGAGCGTCGTACGACGTCGGCGACAATGCCCTGCTCGACGATCCGGCCGTGGTCCAGCTGGGCCACGAGGTCGGCGATCGAGCGCACGACGTCCATCTCGTGGGTGATCACGAGGATGGTCACGCCGAGGTCGTCGCGCAGCCCGGTCAGCAGGTCGAGGATCGCGCGGGTGCTCTCGGGGTCGAGGCCGGAGGTGGCCTCGTCCGCGAGGAGCACGGCCGGCCGGAGCGCGAGGCCGCGCGCGATGCCGATCCGCTGCCGCTGCCCGCCGGAGAGCTGGGAGGGGAAGTGGTTGGCCCGGTGGACCATGCCGACGCGCTCGAGCAGGTCGCCGACCCGGCGCCGCACCTCGTCCTCGGGGAGACCCGCGTGCCGCATCGGCAGGGCGACGTTCTGCGCGGCGGTGAGCCGGCGCAGCAGGTTGGCGGACTGGAAGACCGTGCCGATCTGGCGGCGTGCGTCCCGCAGGTCGCGGCGCGAGAGCCGGGTGAGGTCCTGCCCGTTGACGGCGATCGCACCGCTGGTCGGCCGCTCGAGGAGGTTGATGCAGCGGGCCAGCGTGCTCTTGCCGGCACCACTGGGGCCGACCACGGCAGCGATCCGTGCCTCGCCGACGACGAGGTCGATGCCGTCGAGAACGGTGGTGGTCCCGTAGGACTTCGTGAGCGCGGTGATCTCGATCATCCGGCACCCCCTTGCCAGTCGCGAAATGTTTCTCGACTGACTTTATGGACTTCGAGCGCCGGCGCCAGAGACCCAGGTCACCTCGTGGCCACGGAGTGCCCGATCCCCCGATCAGCGCGGCCTTGCAGTCGCCGGAGGATCCGGAGCCTCAACGAGCCGCGATGCCGTCGTACATGACGGCCCGGATGGCGGCGCTGAGCCGGGCCTGGCGCTCGGGCGTCGGGTCGCGGAGGGCCGCGAGGACGGAGCCGAGGATCATCCCGTTGATGGCCTGGGCGGTGGGCTCGACGTCGAGGTCGGCGCGGAGGTAGCCGACCCGGACGCCGTGCTCGAGGTAGGCGGCGGTGAGCGGCGTGGTCAGCTCGAACAGGTCGAGCATCTTCTCGCGCATCGCGTCGTCGATGCCGGCGGCGGCGAGGAGCAGCTGGGGGACGCGGGGATCCTCGGCGAAGATCCGGGCCAGGGCCTCGCCGATGCGAGCGGACTGCTCCCGGTAGCCCTCGAGGGTGTCGACGGCGTCGGGGGCGTTCTCGGCACCGAGGGTGCCGACGATGCGGGCGATGAGGTCGTCGATGACGTGCTCGACGATGTCGCGCTTGTTCTCGAAGTAGCGGTAGAAGGTCCCGTGGCCGATGCCCAGGCGCGCGGCGATGTCGGCGATGCCGGTCGCGTGGTAGCCCTGCTCGGCGAAGCAGGTGAAGGCGGCGTCGATGATCTCGCGACGGGTCTCGGCCTTGCGCCGCTCCAGTCGCGAGAGTCCCGGGTCCACCGTCGTCATGACCACGGAGCCTATTGCAGGCGCCCGAAAATGACGATACGTTCCGGAACTGACAAGCCATTCCGTTTCGAGACCGCAGGGGGCCTCCGTGGGACGCGCACTGGTGATCGGGTGCGGCGGCACCCTGGGCTTCGCCTGGACGGCCGCCGTCCTGGCCGAGCTCGAGCGGCAGGGCTGGGACCCCCGCACGGCCGATGTGCTCGTCGGTACGTCGGCCGGGGCCGAGCTGGTGGCACTGTTGGGCTCGGGCATCCGAGCTTCGGCGATCGACGCCGCGACGGACCGGAAGGTCGCCGCGCACCTCTCCTCCCCCGACGCGCCCGGGAGGCTGCCCGGCCTGCCGCGACCGTGGTGGCCCGGCCTCGGGCTGACGCGCGCGGCGCTCGCCCGCCGGGTCGACGTCCTGGCGGGCCTCGCCGGTCTCCTGCCGCGCGGCGGCGGCAACCCCCACTGGCTGGTCGAGCTCGGCGACGCCCTCGCCACCCGTGACGGCTGGACCAAGCACCCGGCGACCTGGCTGGTCGCCGCCGACGCCGCCACCGGCGAGCGGATCCCGCTCGGCCACCCCGACGCGCCACGGGTCAGTCTCGGCGAGGCGATCGCGGCGTCCTGGGCGATCCCCGGCTGGTTCCCGCCGGTCCCGATCGACGGCCACCGACTGCTCGACGGCGGCGCGGTCTCCCCCACCTCAGCCGACCTGCTGCTCCCCGAGGTGGCCGCCGGCCGGATCGACGAGGTCGTCATCGTCGCGCCGATGTCGAGCCACGGTGGCGCCCCCGCGAAGGGTGCCGCGCGCGTCGAGCGCCTCCTGCGCCACCCGATGACCCGCCGCGTCGACCGCGAGGTCGCGCTGCTGCGCGCCTCCGGCGCCCGGGTCTCCCGCATCGAGCCCACCCGCGCGGACCTCGACGCCATGGGCGCCAACTTCATGGACGCCGCCCGTCTCGACGAGGTGCGCACCACTGCCCGTACGAACGCCCCGTCCCTCGTCAGCCGCCGCCTCAAGACCCTGGAGCCCACCCGATGACGCTGCGCACACCCCGGGCTGCCCGGATCGACCTCGACGGCGCCCACGTCGTCATCACCGGCGGGGCCCGCGGCATCGGCCGCGCCACCGCCGCTGCCTTCCTCGCCCGGGGCGCCAAGGTCTCCATCGGCGACCTCGACCTCGACGCCGCCACCGCCACCGCCGGGGAGATCGGCGCGAGCGCGCACCACGTCGACGTGGCCGACGCGACGTCGTACGACGCCTTCGTCACCGCCGCCGAGGCCGAGCACGGTCCGGTCGACGTCCTGGTCAACAACGCCGGCGTGATGCCGAGCGGGGCCTTCCTCGACCAGACGCCGGCCACCGACCGGCTGACGATGGAGGTCAACGTCCAGGGCGTCCTCAACGGCATGCGGCGCGTGCTGCCCGGGATGGTCGAGCGCGGCCGCGGGCACGTGGTCAACATCGCCTCCCTGGCCGGGAAGTTCCCGGTGCCCGGGCTGGCCGTCTACAACGCCAGCAAGTTCGCCGTGGTCGGCCTCACCGCCGCGACGCGCCTGGAGATGGCCCCGCACGGCGTCACCCTCACCGCCGTCCTGCCCTCCGCCGTGGACACCGACCTCGCCTCCGGCTTCGACATGAAGCCGATCCCGAAGGTGAAGCCCGGCGACATCGCCGATGCCGTCATCGACTCGGTGCGCAACCGCGCCGCCGAGATCGCGGTCCCCCGCTATGTCGGCGCGCTCGCCGCCGGCACCCACCTCGTGCCGGTCCCCGTGCTGGACCGGGTCCGCAAGGTGGTCCGCGGCGACCGGGCCCTGCACCCCGACACGGCGGCGCGGGCGGCGTACACGGCACGCCTCGACGAGGCCGCCCACCAGAACACCACCCCGACCAGCACGGCCGATCGGAGCAACGCATGAGCACCACCAGCGACACCAGGGTCCACGACGCCGTCATCGTCGGCGCCGGCTTCGGCGGCATGGGAGCCGCCATCCAGCTCAAGCGGCTCGGGTACGACGACCTGGCGATCCTCGAGCGCGAGGACGACCTCGGCGGCACGTGGCACGTCAACCGCTACCCCGGCCTCGCCGTCGACATCCCGAGCTCGACCTACTCGTACTCCTTCGAGCCGAATCCGCACTGGACCCGGCTGTTCGCCCCCGGACCGGAGCTGAAGGCCTACGCAGTCCGCGTCGCCGACAAGTACGACCTGCGCCGGCACATGCGCTTCGACACCGTGGTCAGCGGCGCCCGCTGGGACGAGGAGACCTCGACCTGGCACGTGTCCCTCGAGGACGGCGAGACCGTCGTCGGCCGCTTCCTGCTGACCGCGACCGGCTTCCTGTCCCAGCCGAGGCTGCCGGACATCCCGGGTGTCGAGGACTTCGCCGGCACCGTCATGCACACCACCCGCTGGGACGACGGCATCGACCTGCGGGGCAAGCGGGTCGGCATCATCGGCACCGGCGCCACCGCCGTGCAGCTGATTCCCGAGCTGGCGAAGGTGGCCGACCACCTCACCGTCTACCAGCGCACGCCGATCTACGTCAGCCCGAAGCTGGACGGTCCGGTGCCGGGCATCGTGCGCGGTGCGTTCGCGAAGGTGCCGCTGACCCAGAGGGCCACCCGCCTGGTCGGCACGTCGATCCTCGAGCTGCTGATGGTCGCGGGCGTCCTGCACTTCCGCGACCTCCCGGCTGCCAACCAGATCGGCAAGCGGGTCTGCGAGGCGCACCTGCGCCGCCAGGTCAGGGACCCCGAGCTGCGCGCGAAGCTGACGCCCGACTACGACTTCGGGTGCAAGCGGCCGACCTTCAGCAACACCTACTTCCCGACCTTCACCAAGCCGCACGTCGACCTCGAGACCACCACGATCGACCACGTCGACGCTACCGGGATCGTGACCACGGACGGCAACCGGGCCGACCTCGACGTCCTGGTGCTCGCCACCGGCTTCAACCTGTGGGACACCAACTTCCCGGCGATCGAGGTGATCGGCCGCGAGGGCCGCGACCTCGGCAAGTGGTGGCGGGAGACCCGGTTCCAGGCCTACGAGGGCATCGCGGTGCCGAGGTTCCCGAACTTCTTCTCGCTCAACAGCCCCTACTCCTACTCCGGGCTGTCGTACTTCACGACCATCGAGACCCAGATGGCGCACATGGAGCGGCTGCTGAGGACGATGAAGGCGCGCGACGCGGAGGTCTTCGAGGTCACCGAGGAGGCCAACGACGCCTTCCTGGAGCGGATGACCGGACTGCTCGGCAACTCGGTCTTCTCCGCCGGGAGCTGCTCGACCGCGCGGAGCTACTACTTCAACCAGCACGGCGAGGCCGTGCTGCTGCGACCGACCTCGACACTGTCGGCACACCGCGAGGCGGTGCGGTTCCCGCTGGACGACTACGAGTACCGCACCGCCTGACGGCGCTGACGGATCACACGGGGACGACGTCCTCCTCGACCCGGCCCCCGTCGGCCCCGGCCGGCGCCGCGTGCATCGCGCGGTGCCGGGTCTCGTCCATCAGCAGGACGCAGACCACGCTGAGCGCGCCGAACGCGGCGAGCATCCAGCCGACGGCGCTGGTGTTGCCGGCCTCCACGAAGTCCGAGGCGAGGTACGGCGCCGTACCGCCCCCGATGACGCCGGCGAGGTTGTAGGCCATGCCCGCGCCGGTGTAGCGGTACTCGGTCCGGAACATCTCCGGCAGCATCGCGCCGGCCGGGCCGTAGGAGACGGCGAAGATCGCGAGCGTCCCGAAGAGGCCGATGCCGAAGGCCGTGGCCGTGCCCTTGTCGAGGATCGGGAACAGGGCGAAGCCCCACGGGATCGCGACCAGGCAGGAGGCGAGGACCACCTTGCGACGGCCGAACCGGTCGCTGTAGACGGCCGACAGCGTGATCAGCGCGCCGAAGACCACGGCACCGACGACACCCATGGTCAGCACGGTGGCGCGGGACAGGCCGATGACGGTCGTGCCGTACGACGTCAGGAACGCCGTGCCGATGTAGAAGAACGCGAACAGCATCGCCAGCGACCCGCCGCCGAGGAGGATCTCCCTCCACTGGTGCTTGAGCGCTGCCGCGAGCGGACCCTGGGTGCTGGCGCGGGTCTTCGTGGTCTCGCGGAACATCGGGGTCTCCTCGACCTTCAGCCGCACGTAGAGACCGATCAGGACGAGCAGCGCGCTGGCCACGAAGGGCACCCGCCAGCCCCACTCGACGAACGCCGGGCTGGTCTCGCCGACCGCGCGGTTGATGAGCAGGAAGGTGCCGCTGGACAGGGCGAAGGCGATGGCCGGGCCGAGCTGCGGGAAGGCGGCGTACAGGCCGCGCTTGTTCGGCGGTGCGTACTCCGCGGCGAGCAGGGTCGCACCCGCCCACTCACCACCGACGGCCAGGCCCTGGAGGAAGCGCAGCGCGACGAGAAGGATCGGCGCGGCGACGCCGATCGTGTCGGCACTCGGCAGCAGGCCGATCGCGACCGTGGCCGCACCCATCAGCAGCAGGGTGCTGATCAGGGTCTTCTTGCGGCCGAGCCGGTCACCGAAGTGGCCGAACCCGACGGCGCCCACCGGCCGGGCGACGAACGCGACCGCGAAGGTGGCGAACGACGCCACGCTCGCCGCGGAGTCGCCCAGGGCGGGGAAGAACACCGTCGGGAACACCAGCGCCGCGGCAGTGCCGTAGATGAAGAAGTCGTAGAACTCGATGGTGGTCCCGGCGCAGCTCGCGAAGGCGACGCGGCGCATCGGGGTCGGGGGTGTCGAACGGTCGGACATGGATCACTCCTCGGTGGTCGTGCGTGGCGCAGAGTGTGAGCCGGGCCACAACCACGGCGGGCCCCCCGAAGGTGGGGTGGACCACCCGTCACCCCCCTAAGGAGGTAGCCGGATTGCCGGTGTGACCGCGGTCACCTACCGTGGTGGGCATGGCAACGGGGGTGATCCAGGAGGCGCCGTACGACGGCAGCCGGCTGCTGCGCACGCTGTCCGACTTCCGGGCGGTCGGCCGCAGCGACGTCGCGTTCGGCGGGCCCGTGGTCGCCGGCGGCACGGCCCTCGACATCACCGGCCTGCACGGCACGAACACCCGCTCGCTGCAGGGCCTGCGCGTGCGCAGCAGCTACGGACTCGGCGGCAAGGCGCTGATGATCGGCCGCCCCGTCTCCGTCACCAACTACTACGACGCCCGCGGCATCTCCCACCAGTACGACGGCCCGGTGCGCGCCGAGCAGCTGGAGACCGTGACCGCGCTGCCGATCGTGGTCGACCGGATCCCGCGGATGGTGGTCTACCTCGCCCACCGCACCCAGGTCGTCCTCGGCGACGTCTGGTACGACGCCTTCCTCCCCCTCGTGCGCAAGGTCGAGCGCGAGATCGCGGTCGACGACGAGGTCCGGCGCCGCCTGCTGGCGCTCGGCCGCCTCGGTGCGGTGCCGACGCCGGCGACGCCGGCGGCGCCGCCGGCGGTCCAGCTGACCCGGGCCGACCTGCGCGACATCTCCGACGAGCTCGCCGACCTCGCCTCGCTCATCGCCGACGACGACCTGCGCCACCGGCTCGAGGAGGTTCGCCACCGTGTCGAGGTGGGCCGCTCCACGGAACCGGCCCTCCCCCGCCAGCAGGCTCCGAGCGTGCCGACGGGACTCGCCGCCCGCGAGATCGACGTGCTCGCGCAGGTCGCGCTCGGACAGAGCAACCGTCAGGTCGCGGAGTCCCTGGGGCTCGTCGAGAGCACCGTGAAGTCCTACCTGAAGAACGCGATGCGCAAGCTGCACGCGACCAACCGCGTGCACGCCGTACGGCTGGCCCGCGAAGCGGGCGTCATCGACTGATCC
>DATLIG010000124.1:0-20420 GCA_035539555.1 Nocardioides sp.
AGCAGGACCACGACCTCGCCGTCGGCCGGCCCCTCGTCGTACACGTCGAAGGTGAGGGAGTCGCGCCGGACCGTCGTGATCCGCCCGGTCCCCGAGAGCGTGTCGGGCTTGTCAGTCATCGATGTGCACCACCTGGTAGACGTCGCGTTTCGGGATCCCAGCCTGTACGGCGACCGCGGCGATCGCGTCCTTGCGCCGCATCCCGGACTCCTCGAGCCCGGCGACGGCAGCGCGCAGGCTCGCGGGATCGGTCGCGACGGCCGCAGCGGGGTCGGCGCCGGCGACGACGATCGTCACCTCGCCACGGATGCCGTCGGCCGCCCAGGCGACGAGGTCGGCGAGCGGTCCGCGGCGTACCTCCTCGTGGGTCTTGGTGAGCTCGCGGCACACCACCGCTGCCCGGTCGGCGCCGAACACGTCGCGCATCGCCTCCAGCGCGGCCGCCGTGCGGTGGGGCGCCTCGAAGAACACCATCGTGCGCGGCTCGGCACCGAGGTCGGCCAGTCGCCGCGAGCGCTCGCCGGCCTTGCGGGGCAGGAAGCCCTCGAAGCAGAACCGGTCGACGGGGAGCCCGGACACGGCGAGCGCGGTCAGCACGGCCGACGGACCGGGCACGGCCGTGACCCGGATGCCGGCCTCGACCGCGGCCGCCACGAGGCGGTAGCCCGGGTCGGACACGCTCGGCATGCCGGCGTCGGTCACCAGGACCACCCGCTCGCCGCCGAGCAGCGCCTCGACGAGGGAGGGCGTGCGGGCCGACTCGTTGCCCTCGAAGTAGGACACCACCCGGCCGCTGAGCTCGATGCCGAGGTCGGTGGTGAGCCGGCGCAGGCGGCGGGTGTCCTCCGCCGCGACGACGTCGGCGCCGGCGAGCTCCGCGGCCAGCCGGGGCGGCGCGTCGCCGGCCTGGCCGATCGGGGTGCCCGCGAGGACGAGGACTCCTGTCACGGGGCCATCCTTGCAGCCGGCGTCTCGCGGCTCGCTGGCGCTCGCACCTCGACCACCGACCGCCCGGGCCCCGACTAGGCTTCCGGACCGTGACCGCCGTCGACGAGGAGACCCGACCGTCCGCGGGCCCCCGCAGCCTGACGACGCTGTCGACGATGGCCACCGGGCGGCGCGTGCCGCACGCCATCGACCGGGCGCTCGGCCCGCTGCGCAAGCTGCGCGGTCGCGAGCGGCTCGTCGGCTGGCTGGCCCCGATCGGGGTCACCCTGCTCGCGTTCGGGCTGCGGCTCTACCACCTCGGCGACCCGGACCGCTTCGCGTTCGACGAGACGTACTACGCCAAGGACGCCTGGTCGCTGCTCAACAACGGCTACATCCAGGAGTACCTGAAGGACGTCGACGGCAACACCAAGACCGACATCAACGCCGACATCCTCGCCGGCCACACGCAGGGTGTCTGGAACGGCGAACCGTCGCTGGCCGTCCACCCCGACGTCGGCAAGTGGCTGATCGCGCTCGGCGAGAAGGCCTTCGGCATGGACCCGTTCGGCTGGCGGATCGCGTCGGTCGTCGCGGGATCGCTGATGGTCCTGGTCCTGTGCCGGCTGGTCCGCCGCCTCACCGGCTCGACGCTGCTCGGCTGCGTCGCCGGCATCTTGTTGATGCTCGACGGCCTGCACTTCGTGCTGTCACGGCTCGCGCTCCTCGACATCTTCCTGGCGCTCTTCCTGCTCTGCGGCGTGCACTGCCTGGTCGCCGACCGCGACTGGCTGCGCCGGCGCCTGGCCGGCCGCGCGGCGCTCAGCGCGGACGGCACGCTGAACGGCTGGGGCGGCCGGGTCCTGTTCCGCCCGTGGCTGCTCGCGGGCGGGGTCTGCTTCGGGCTGGCCGTCGGCACCAAGTGGACCGCGCTGCCCTTGCTGGGCGCGATGGGCTTGCTGTGCTGGATCTGGAGCGCGGGGGCGCGACGCATGCTCGGCATCCGGTGGGCGGTGCTGAAGGGGGCACTCGCCGACGGCGTACCCGCCTTCGTCCACCTCGTCGTCGTCGCGGGCATGGTCTACGTCGCGACGTGGGGCGGGTGGCTGGCCAATGCCCACGAGTACGAGGAGCACCTGAGCTCGACCCAGTACCGCCAGTACACCGGCCATGGCCACTGTGCCGAGGACGACGACTCCTACACCGCGACCGATCTCGACGCGACGAAGAAGTGGCCGACCGCGACCGAGAAGGACGCCCACGGCATCGGCGAGGCGTGGCAGTCGCTGCGCTCGCTCTGGTACTACCACCAGGACGTGTGGACCTTCCACACCCACTTCCTGGACTGCTCGACGCACTTCTACCAGTCGAAGCCGTCGAGCTGGCTGCTGATCAACCGCCCCGTCGGCGTGGCCGTCACCAACGACATCTCCCCCGACGCCAAGGGCTGCGACGCACCCGCGAACAGCGACTGCATCAAGCAGGTGCTGCTGCTCCCGACACCGGTGCTGTGGTGGGGTGGCGTGATCGCGCTGCTCTTCGCGGTGGTGATGTGGGTCGGCGCGCGCGACTGGCGCTTCGGGCTCGTCGTCGTCGGTGCCCTGTCGACCTGGCTACCGTGGTTCAGGTACGACGAGCGGCCGATCTTCCTCTTCTACGCGATCGCCGTGCTGCCGTTCACCATCATCGCGCTCACCCTCGCGATCGGGACCTTGATCGGCCCCTCCCGCCTGCCCTCCGCCCGGCGTACGGCCGGGGTGATCGTGGGTGGGGCGTTCGTCATCCTCACGCTGGTGAACTTCGCGTGGTTCTGGCCGATCTGGACCAACCAGATGCTGACCCACAGCGAGTGGCTCGACCGGATCTGGTTCACCCGCTGGGTCTGACCCGCCGACTTGCCGGTTCGCGCCGCCGACTTGCCGGTTCGCGCCGCCGACTTGCCGGTATGTCGCGCCAAAGCGGCAACTCAGCCCGCGAAACCGGCAAGTCAACGCGCGAAACCGGCAAGTCAACGCGCGAAACCGGCAACTCGGTTCAGTGGTGCCGGAGGGCGTCGATCAGCTCGGCCTTGTCCATCGAGGAGCGGCCCTCGATGTCGAGCTCGGCGGCCCGCTCGTGGAGCTCGTCGACGGTCCAGTCGTCGTAGTCGCCGGCCTTGCCACCACGGCGGCCGATCTCCGAGGCGCCCTCGGACTTCGCGGCGTTCGAGATCCGGGCGGCCTTCTCCTTGCTGGCGCCGTCGTCGCGGAGCTCCTCGTACATGTCGGGGTTCTTGATCCCCGGACCGTGCTTCTTGCCGGGCATGGCGTCCTCCTGTCTCGGATGCGACGTGGTCTGCCCTGTCGCTACCCGAGCAAGGGGGCGACAGACGCCCGCTCGGAGATGCGGACCTCCCCGCGGGGCACGTCGATCTCCACGCCGGGGCCCAGGGCGACGACCCGGGCATGGCGGTGCAGCCACCGCACGAGGTCCGCCACGAGCCAGGGTCCGGGCTCGCTGCGGCGGTCGTAGCCGAGCAGGGCGCCGGGGCGGCCGGGACCGACCACGAGCGCGTCGACGACGGTACGACGCCCGTCCGGCACGGGGACCACCCGCACGTCGAGGACCCGGCTGCGGCGGTGCAGGCCGGTCCCGGTGTCGGCCGCCACCGGGAGGCCGAGGAGATCTCCCAGGCGGATCCGCTCGGGCGCCGCCTCGCCCTCGGCCCGCGGCTGGAGGAGCCCCTTGCGAGGCACGGACAGGTGGACCTCACTGGTGATCTCCTCGACCAGGTCGATCTCGATGACGTCCGGCACGGCCCGGCCGGCCTGCGCCTCGAAGGTCTGCGCATGGGTGCGGGTGAGGACGTCGCCGAGGTGCCGACCGAATCGCGGCAGCAGGGCCGGCAGGCCGACGAGGAGAGCGGTCGGCACGAGGGAACCGTCGGCGCCGACCGTCAGCTCGACGTCGTCGACCTTGCACACGAGGCGACCGTCGCTGTCGACGACCTGCCGGTCGAGGAGGTGCAGCGCGGCGTCGTACGAACCGGTCATCAGCCCTGTCCCATCGAGGTGATGACGATCAACGGGATCGCCGCGACCGCGGCGACCGTGATGACCATCAGGTACCCGACGCCCAGCAGGTTGGCGAAGCGGCCGTTGCAGTGCTCGCCCAGGTAGTCGGGGTCGTTGGCGACCACCAGGATCGGGAAGTAGGTCAGCGGCAGGGCGACCGCGGAGAAGACCACCGAGATCTCGGTGACCATGATCGGGTCGACCCCGGTCAGCAGGACGCCTGCGGCGAGGACGGTCATGACCAGCAGGATCACGTGGAAGCCGGCGGCGTCGCGGGGACGGACGTACTTGCCCCACTGGAAGCCGAAGTACTGCGCCAGGCTGTAGCCCGTCGACAGGCCCGTCTCGCAGGCGGCACCGAAGGTGGCGGCGAAGAAGCCGAGCACGACCACCGCCAACCCGACCTTGCCGAGTGCGACCGCGACCGGCAGCCCCACCTGGCCGAGGGTCTCGACCGCGATGCCCTGCGGCATCAGCACGACCGTGGCGCAACCGGCGATCGCCACCGACAGGAGGCCGCCGAGCGGGAAGCCGATGAAGACGTTGGCGCGCATGACGCCGATGTCCTTGCGGGTCCACCGCTCCTCGACGCCGCCACTGGAGAAGAAGAACACCTCGTAGGGCGTCATCGCGGCACCGAAGAGCGCGACACCGAAGAACGCGTACGTCGCCCACGACTCGGCCGCCGGCTTCTCGGCCGGCGAGAGGGTCGAGGCCAGCTCACCCCAGTCCGGGCCGAGCTGCCACAGCGCGACGGCGAAGCCGATCAGGGTCAGGCCGAGCAGCCCGAGGACGTTCTCGATGGCGGAGAACTTCGCCCGCCACAGGACGATCCAGACCGCGGCCGCCACGAACGGCACCAGCAGCACGTGGTTCACCGAGCTCACCAGCTGCAGCGCGAGCGCCACGCCGCCGATCTCGGCGATGAAGGTCAGCAGCGTCACGAGCATCGAGCCGACGAGGTTCAGGAAGCCCATCCGCGGCCCGAGCCGCTCGCGGACGAGGTCGAAGGTCGCCCGACCGCTGACGGCGGCGATCCGGCCGGACATCTCGGCGAAGACGCAGATGCCGACCACGCCGAGCACCACCACCCAGACCAGCGACAGCCCGAAGCGGGCTCCCACCTGGGCGTTGGTGACCAGGTCGCCGATGTCGACGAACCCGCCGATGGCGGTCAGCACCCCCAGCAACACGTTGAGGTAGCGCTTCACGGCTCACCACCGGCTCCCGGCCCGGGCGAGCCGGTCCTCCGCGCGGTCGAGAACGTCGAGGAGTGCCGGGTCGTCGTACCGGCCCTCGACGGCGTGCTGCCGGGCGTCCTGCACCGCCGCGGCGGCGTCGTCGAGCAGCGTCGCGAGGTCCTTCGCGTCCCGGTCGCGGCCCGGTGGCACCTGCAGCCGGGAGGTGTCGTCCTGCACGGTGCCCATCGCCTTCTCGGCGTCCGCCACCAGCACGAGCGTGTACGACGACCAGACCCGCTCGTCGCGCGCGGTCTGCACCGCGAGCCGGGCGGTGGCGACCTCGCTCGTCGCGTCGGTCACCGCCTGGTGCGCCTGCTCGTCCCACGCCGCGACGTCCGGCTGCCCGACGAGCGAGCACCCGGACGTGGCGGCGAGGACGCAGACCACGACGACGGTCGTACGCCAGGCCCCCATCATCGCTCGCGGTCCCGCAGGGTGAACGGAACCGCGGCCCACAACGCGATGAAGGCCAGCGCGACCGCCGCCGCGGCGATCGGGGCGGCGGAGCCGCCGAGCACCACGTCGAAGACGAGGTACACGACGGCCGCCGAGACGACGCCCAGCCCGAGGATGCCGCCGAGGCAGCACAGGTGTGCCGCCCGCACCAGCCAGTCCCGCTCCCCCTGGCGGAAGAGCAGGCGGTGGTAGCAGACCGGCGCCACGATGGTGCAGGTCGTCATGACGGCGCCGAGGAGGATCCCGAGGTAGAGCCGGTGCTGGGCGTCGGTGAGGTCGTGGAAGCGGTCGGTGAAGGGCACCGTCAGCAGGAAGCCGGTGAGGATCTGCACGCCCGTCTGCATGACCCGCAGCTCCTGGAGCAGCTCGCCGAGGTTGCGGTCGAGCTGCCGGGGCGGCCGGTCGTCCTCCTCCAGCGCCTCCAGCGGGCTCACGCGCGGTCCTCCTCCAGGTCCTGCACGCGTGGGTAGGCGTCGTCGTCCTCGTCGGGTGGCGGTGCGTCCAGCTCGTCGACCACCGCCTCGGCGTCGGTGTCCTGCTCGTCGACGACGGCTTCGGGGTCCCCGTCGTCGATCCGGTACTCCTCGGCGTCGTCCTGGTCGCCCGTGCGGGCGTTGGGCCCCGCGGCACCCTCCTGGACGTCGTCGTCGAACGGATGCCCGGCGACCGCGTCGCCGGGCGTGGTCGGCCCAGCGGCCTTGCGGCTCGCGACCTCGGACAGCTCTCCGGGATTCTTGTCTTCGGCAGCCATGGTCCCGCGGTACCCGCGTCCGCGGCCGGCATGCACCGGCCCGGACGAGGCAGACCGGTCAGAAGACCGGCTTGCCGCCGGTCACGCCGAGCACGGTCCCCGAGATGTACGACGACTCCGCGGGCGAGGCCAGGAACACGAAGGCCGGTGCGACCTCCGCCGGCTGCCCCGCGCGGCCGAGCGGGGTGTCGGCGCCGAACTGCTCGACCTTCTCCGGCTCCTGGGTGGCCGGCTGCAGGGGCGTCCAGATCGGTCCCGGAGCGACCGCGTTGACCCGGATCCCGTCGGCGCCGAGGGCCGCCGCGAGGTTGACGGTGAGGTTGTTGACCGCGGCCTTCGTGGCGGCGTAGTCGAGCAGCGTCGTCGACGGCTCGAAGGCCTGAATGGACGTGTTGTTGATGATGCAGCCCGGTCGCTTGCGCAGGTGCGGGACCGCGGCGCGGACGGTCCACATCAGCGCGTAGAGGTTCGTCTTGAAGGTCCGGTCGATCCGGTCGTCGCTGAAGTCCTCGATCGCATGGTCCCGCGCCATCTGGAAGCCCGCGTTGTTGACGAGGACGTCGAGCCCGCCGAGCTCGTCGACGGTGCGCTGCACGGCTTCGTCGCAGGCCTCCCGCCGGGTGAGGTCGAGGGCCATCGGCACCACCCGCCGGCCGGCCTCCTCCACGAGCGCGACCGTGGCGTCGGCATCGGGCTGCTCCTCGGCGAGGTGGGTGAAGGCGATGTCCGCGCCCTCCCGGGCGCAGGCGATCGCGACCGCGCGGCCGATCCCGGAGTCGCCTCCGGTCACGAGGACCACCTGGCCCTCGAGGCGCCCGTGGCCGACGTACGACTGCTCACCGTGGTCGGGCTCCGGACGCATCTCGCCGGTCAGTCCCGGCGGGGTCTGCTGCTGGGCAGGGAACTGGATGTCGTCGCTCATGCCGGGGCGGTACCCGGGCCGATCGGCCGGAACCGGCCCTACGGGGTGGGCGGCGTCCGCCGGGTCGTCAGGTCGTCGAGCAGGCTGTCGAGGAGGCGGCGCAGGCCGGGGTGGCTGACGTGTCCCTCGCGGGCGACCTGGATCAGCCGGTCGGCGACCTCGCGCACCTTGACGTTGCGGTTGCGCGACCACCACTTCAGCATGGCGAAGGCCGCGTCGGCGTCGAGGCCGTAGCCGAGCATGAGGATGCCCTTGGCCTGCTCGATCGTGTCGCGGGCCTTGGCGGAGGCGGCGACCGCCGCGTCCGCGGCGGCGCTGCTCTCGGCCACCATCTCGGGGGTCAGGTCGAGGTAGTAGCCGACGAGACGGTCGGCACCGCTGCCGATGGCCGTGCCGTCGTCGTACTCGCCCTCGCCGACGAGGACGACCCGCCGGATCTCGTCGCCCACGATGATCCGGTAGTAGATGTTGAACGGTGCGCCGTCGACGACCGCATCGGCCAAGGTCCGCTCGACGAGCTCGCGGTCGAGCTCGTGCTTGTGCTTCATGATCAGCTCGGTGGTCGGCTCGACCTCGCCGGGCTGGTAGCCATGGATGGCGAAGACGTCGTCGTCCCACTCCCAGGTGCTCGTCGCGACGTGGAACACGAACCTGCCCGTCTGGCGGTCCTGCCCCACCTCGGCGAGGGATCCGACCTGCTCCACGTGACCTCCGTACGACGAATGCCCGCGGCACCGGGACGCCCGTGTGCCGGCAGGGGTCCGGGGTACCACCGCGATCACGAACGTGACGCGGGCCGAGCCCCCTTGCCTGCGACGACGAATTATTCCGAACGGCGTGCCCGGCCACAACACCGGCCCCGCCCTCTGTCGAAGGACGTGCGATGCGGCTCCCCGAACCTTGCGGCCCCCTCAGCGAAGGCGTCGTGCGCGCACTCACCGCCGAGGCGAGCGGCCCCCAACCCGTGCCGGAGCCGCGCGCGGTCGGCGACGTGGTGTTCCCGCTGGCCGACCGCGACCTCCAGCTCGCGCTGTGGATCCTCTACGAGCTGCACTACCGCGGGTACGACGGCATCGATCCCGGCGCCGAGTGGGACCCCCTCCTGCTGGTGAGCCGAGCGGCGCTGGAACGCGTCTTCGAACGGGCGGTGCGCTCGCTCGCCGACCAGGCAGCACCCGACGAGGGCGACCCCGGACGCGGGGACGACCCGGCCGAACGGGTCACCCGGGAGCTCACGCGGATGACGGTCAGAGAGGGACCGGGCGAGACGGTCCGCTTCCTCGAGCGGCGCGCCACCCGTGACGAGTTCGTGTCCTACCTTCGCCGCCGCGCCGTGCACCACCTGCGCGAGTCCGACCCGCACAGCTTCCTGCTGCCGCGACTGGGCGGCGCCGCGAAGGTCGGCCTCGCCGAGCTGCAGTACGACGAGTACGGCTCCGGGCGTCCCGACCGGCTCCACCAGGAGCTGTTCGCCGCGGCGCTGCGATCCCTCGACCTGTCGACCGACCTGGCGTCGTACGCCGAGGAGGCGGACGCGGCCACCCTGGCCTCGGTCAACGTGATGTCGCTCTTCGCGCTCAACCGCCGGCTGCGTGGTGCGGCACTGGGCCACCTCGCCGCCTTCGAGGCGACCAGCTCACTCCCGTGCGACCGGATCGCCCGGGGCGCCCAGCGGCTCGGGCTGCCCGCCGAGGTGGCGGCGTACTACGAGGAGCACGTGGTGGCCGACGCGGTGCACGAGCAGCTGGCGATCCGGACCATCTGCGGCGCCCTCGTCGCGGACGAGCCGGAGCTCGCGGACGACGTGCTGATGGGCGCGCGGGCCTGCCTGGCGCTCGACGGACTCGCCGCGCAGGCGCAGCTCGACGCCTGGCTGGGCGCCCGGTCCGCGCCACGGCGGTCCACCAGCCGGAGGGCCGGATGAGCCCCCGGCGCGTCACCGTCACCGAGTGCCCGGGCGGCCCGCTGCTCATCCGCGGCGCC
This sequence comes from Nocardioides sp., assembly GCA_035539555.1. Lineage (GTDB taxonomy): Bacteria > Actinomycetota > Actinomycetes > Propionibacteriales > Nocardioidaceae > Nocardioides. The sequence goes on from DATLIG010000124.1 coordinate 9,334, forward strand.
GACGAGGTGGTCGGGATCGACGGGACGACCGGCACGGCCGACCGGGCCGTGGTGGCGATGTGCCGGTGCGGACGCTCCGAGCGGCTGCCCTGGTGCGACGACAGCCACCGCGCGAAGAGACGACGCAAGCAGTCGACGAAGACGGAGAAGACGGAGAAGGCGGAGAAGGCGGAGAAGACGGAGAAGACGGACTAGACCGCGACCCGAGGGAGTCCGCGACCCCTCACCTGGCGCTCGGCGACGCACCGGCGGCGTACGTCGGCGTCCGTGCCGAGCGCGACGGGACGGTCAGGGCGGCTGCTGACCCGACCCTGACCATCCCGTCGCGACTCAGGCGGCGTGCTCAGGCGGCGTGGGCGCTGCCGAGGACGCTTCGGCGCAGATCCGTGAAGATCCGCTGCAGGAGGCGCGAGACCTGCACCTGCGTGACCCCGAGCCGGTCGGCGATCTGCTGCTGGGTCAGCTGGTCGTAGAACCGCATCTGCAGGATCCAGCGGTCGCGGGCCTTCAGGTTGCGACAGGCCGGCCCGAGCAGGACGACCGCCTCGCTGTGCGCGAACCCCGGATCGGCGGTGGGCAGCAGCTCGGCGAGGCTGCTCCCCGTCTCGGACACCGGCTCGTCGAGGGAGGACGCGTGGGCGAGGTCGCCGCACGCCATCGCCTCCTCGACCTCCGCGACCGGCGCCTCGACCGCGGCGGCGATCTCCTCGACCGTCGGCGGCCGGCCGAGCTCCTGGGTGAGCTCGGCCTCCATGGCGGTGATCCGCGGGCGGATCTCCTGGACCCGGCGCGGGGGCCGGACCACCCAGCTCGCCGAGCGGAAGTGACGCTTCAGCTCGCCGAGGATGGTCGGGACGGCGAAGACGAGCAGGTCGTCGCCGAGCTCCGGGTCGAAGGACTGCACGGCCCGGGTGAGGGCGAGGCAGGCGACCTGCTCGAGCTCGTCCTGGCTCTGGCCGCGGTTGCGGTAGCGCGCCGCGAGCGTGCGCGCCACGGGGATGTTGATGACGATGACCTGCTCGAGGATCGCATCGCGTTCCTCGCCGCTGGCCTGACGCGCCTCGGCGAGCAACTCCGCAGTGCGGGCCTTCCGCTCGTCGGACGGCAGTGCCGGCTCTGAATGAGCCGACGGGATGGTGGGTACCTCAACTACATGTGCGGTGGACATTGACTACTCCCGATGGTCGGAAGCGGTGTGGCGGTGGGCTTGGCCACGTGTCGTGCGTCTGCAGCGCAGGTACCCAACGTAGCGCAGTTCACACGGGATGACCACCCGCCCGGGCCATGACCCATGGTCCGAAAGGACTAGGTCCGAGGGGACCGCACCGGGCATAACGCCACCACCGGTCGGCGGTTGAACAGGGTGTCCGGCACGGAGCCGGCGGTGGACTCGCAGGGGGACCCGATGGAGCAGTTCGTGGTGGCGCTCAGCCCGTTCACGCGGCGCAGCCGCTCGCTCGGCGTCAGCCACCGCGAGCACTGCCTCGACCACGGCCTCGAGCCCGGCGAGCACGTCCTCGTGCACGACCCGGTGGCCGACGAGCACTTCCGGGCGATCGTGGCCGACGTCGAGTTCGAGCTCGACGACACGTCGTACCGCCTCGAGATCGGCGGCCGGATCACCGCCGACGAGGCGGACGAGTGGCTGGCTCCCCCGGCCGGCGACGGCCGCCTGACGACGGTCGAGATCGTCGCCCTCCTGGAGGAGCTGCGGCGCAGCGAGCGTGACGTCAACGCGGCGCTCGCCGACCTCCGCGCCCGCTGAGGCCCCCCGTTCGGACGCGGGGTCCTGGTCCGTTCGGGCCATGCCGCAAAGACCTCCGGCCCTACCTGCCGGTATCAGTGGTTTTCCACTCAGGTTGACCACGAGAATCTGCTTTGTGACTGAGCCGACCCCGATCCGCGTGTACCTCGTCGACGACCACGAAGTGGTCCGTCGCGGCGTGGCCAGCCTGCTCGAGACCGACGACTCCCTCGAGGTCGTCGGACAGTCGGGCAGCGCGACCGTCGCCCTGCGCGAGATCCTCGAGCTGCGCCCCGACGTCGCGATCCTCGACGCCCACCTGGCCGATGGCACCGGCGTCGACATCTGCCGCGAGATGCGGTCCGTCGACCCCGACATCAAGGGCCTCATCCTGACGACGTACGACGACCCGGACGCCATCTCGGCGGCGATCCTCGCGGGCGCCTCGGGCTACGTGCTCAAGCGCATCGAGGGCAACTCGCTGCTCAGCGGCATCAAGCTGGTCGCCGGCGGCCACTCCCTCATCGACCCGACCGTCGCGAGTCGCGTGGTCGAGCAGATGGAGATGCAGCGCCGCTCGCTCGACGTCATCTGCGAGCTCACGCCGCAGCAGCGCAAGATCTTCTTCCTCATCGCCGAGGGCATGACGAACCGGCAGATCGCCGAGGAGCTCTACCTCGCCGAGAAGACCATCAAGAACCACGTCACCGGGCTGCTCGCACGACTCGGGCTCCAACACCGCACCCAGGCCGCCCTGCTCGCCGTACGGCTGCGCGGCGGCGAGGGCACCTCTGCTCCGCCGATCGCCGACCGCCGCGTCGGCTGACCCGAGCTCCCTCCGGGAAGCTCCCTCCGGCCGGGCCGCACCGGGGACGTGGCCCGTTCGTACGCGAAGACCCCCGCCAGGCGAACCTGGCGGGGGTCTTCGTGCGTCCCGGGAGGGTCAGAGGGCGAACCGGCCCACCAGGTCCCGCAGCTGGCCGGCCATGCCGGTCAGCTCGGTCGCCGAGGTCAGCGTGTTCTCCGCACCCTCGCGGGTGTCGGCAGCCGCCGTGGCGACCTGGGTGACGTCCTCGGCGATGCCGTTGGCGCCGGCGGCGGCCTCGGTGACCGAGCGGGCGATCTCGTTGGTCGTCGCGGTCTGCTCCTCCACGGCGGAGGCGATCGTCGACTGGATGTCGTTGATCTTCGCGATCACGTCGGCGATCCGGCTGATCGCCGAGACCGCACCCTGGGTGTCGCTCTGGATGGCCTCGATCTTCTGGCCGATCTCCTCGGTGGCCTTGGCGGTCTCCTTGGCCAGCTCCTTGACCTCGTTGGCGACGACCGCGAACCCCTTGCCGGCGTCGCCGGCGCGGGCGGCCTCGATGGTCGCGTTGAGGGCGAGCAGATTGGTCTGCTGGGCGATGGAGGTGATCACCTTGATGACCTGGCCGATCTCGGCGGACGACTCACCGAGCGAGGCGACCGTGCCCTGAGCCTCGGAGGCGACGGTCACGGCGTCGGTGGCGACGGTCGCGGCCTCGGTGGCGTTCTTGGCGATCTCGCGGATCGACGCAGTCATCTCCTCCGCAGCCGTGGCGACGGTCTGGATGGACGCCGACACCTGGACCGACGCGCTCGACGCGGAGGCCGCACGGTCCGACGTCATCGAGGCGCCCTCGCCCATGCCCTCGGCCAGCGACGTGAGCTGGCCGGCGGCCGCGGCGAGCGACTCGGCCGTGCCGCCGATGTCGCCCATGCTGGTGCGCAGGGTGCTGAGCAGCGTGCGCAGGCCCTCGGCGACCCGGCCGACGGCGTCGTCGCCGTCGATGTCGAGCTCGCGGGTCAGGTCGCCGGCGGCGGCGGCCGACACCACGTCGAGGATCTGCTCGACCTTGCCCGCGAGGACGGCAGCGGCCTCGCGCTCGGCCGTCTCACGGTTGATCCGCGCGATCGCCTGCGACACGAGCCGTCCGATGTTGCGCAGCGCATCGAGCCGCTGCGTGCTCGGCTGCAGCGTCTCGGTGGCGAAGAAGTCCATCGTGCCGACGACCTCGCCGTCGACGATCATCGGGAAGCAGACGCCCGACTTCACGCCGACCTGCTGGGCCACGGGGGCTCGCACGCAGTCCTTCATCTCACCGATGTCCGGGGTGAAGTAGAGGTCGCGCTGCGCCCAGGCCCGGCCGGACAGGCCGACGCCCTCGGCGAAGGACGCCTGCAGGGTGACCCGGCGGAACTCCGGGCCGGCGTCGCCGGACTCCCGGTCGAACTTCAGCGTGCGGTCGGCCGGGTCGACCTTCCAGAAGGACCCGTAGGCCCACCCGAACTCGGAGCGGACCGTGTCGAGCGCGTTCTGCACTGCCTGCTCCACGTCCGTCGCGGACGACAGGGTGGCCAGGAGCTTGTTGACGGCGGTCGTGTCGGCCTCCGCCTCCGCCCGCTCCCGCTCCGCACGCAGCCGGTCGGTGATGACCTCCCACGTCGCCATCGCGCCGATGTACTCGCCCTTGGCGTCGGTGATCGCACTGACCAGCAGGTCGAGGGTCTCCTCGCCGACCTTGATGTCGGCCCGCCGCGGCAGGTGCTCGGCGGTCTCGAGCAGACCACGCTGGTAGGCGGGGTTCTTGTGGAAGATGTCGAGGCTCGAGCCGACCACCTGGTCGGCAGTGACCGGTAGCGCGCCCTCCAGGCCGCGCAGGGTGTCGAGCGAGGCGGGGTTCATGTAGCGGATGACGAAGTCGCGGTCGGCGAACATCATGTTCGTCGGGCTGTTCTCCATCATCGAGGTCACCCGGGCGACCTCCTCCTCCATCCGGACGCGCTCGGTGACGACGTCCCAGGTGGCCATCGCGCCGACGTACTCGCCGGCCGCGTCGCGGATCGGCGACACCAGCAGGTCGAGGACCTCGGGGCCGACCTGGATGTTGGCCCGCCGCGGCAGGTTGGCCGCGTCGGAGAGCAGACCGCGCTGGTAGCTCGGGGTCTTGTGGAAGATGTCGAGGCTCGCGCCGACGATGTCGTCCGCCTTGATCGGCAGGTGCTCCTCCAGCTTGCGGAGGGTCTCGAGCGAGGCCGGGTTCATGTAGCGGATGACGAACTCACGGTCCGCGAACATCATGTTCGTCGGGCTGTTCTCCATCATCGACAGCGCGAACGCCGAGGCGTCGGTCGCGGCGACCGGAGCAGCTGCGCGGGCCTTGGTGGTGCGGGTCGACTTGGCGGGACCGGTGCCGTTCACCGGCACGTCCAGGGTCTCGGTCACGGGTTTCCTCCGGTGGTGTCGGGCGTGGTCGCAACGTCGACCGCGCGGTCTGCGTCGAGGACGAGCAGGATGGTGTCGGGCAGCGGGCGCACCCCGCGGACGACGTCCTGGACCTCCCTGGGCATGTTCGAGGGAGCCGGCTGGGCGTCCACGCCGCCCAGTCGACTGGGGTCGATCACGTCCCCGATGTCGTCGACGAGGAGGCTGACCACCTCGCCGCGGCTGCGGACGATCACGTTCATGGGGACCTCGCCGGCGGCACGCGCCGGCAGGCCGAGGCGGACCCGCAGGTCCACGGCGGTGACGATCTGGCCACGCAGGTTGATCAGGCCGGTGACGGCCTCGTCGGCGCGCGGCACGGGCGTCATGGGCTGCAGTCGCAGCACCTCCTGCACCTCGTCGACGGCGACGCCGAAGTAGAGGCCGGAGACCCAGAAGGTGCAGTACTGCTCAGCGGCCCGGGTGGTGGTGGTCGTCATGCGGGAACTCCTGACCGGGCGACGACGGCGTCGAGGTCGACCAGGTCGGTGACCCGGTCCTGCACGACGGCACTGCCCGTCACGCCGGTACGACGCCCGACCTGGCTCGCGCTGACCGCGACCTCGACCACGTCCAGCACCCGGTCGATGACGATGCCGACCGCTCCCCCGGGCTGGCCGTCGCCACCGCCGGTCTCGTGGACGACGACGCTGACCTGGTCGCTGCGGTCGCTCGTGTCGGGCAGGCCGATCGCGGTCGCGAGCCGCACCAGCGGCAGGATCCCGTCGCGGTACTGCACCACCTCGGCGGTCCCGCTCCGTTCGATCCGCTCCCGCTCGAACTCCTCCAACCGAGCGACCGCCGCGAGCGGGAGGGCTGCGCGGCGGCCGTCGGCGACCTCGAGCACCAGCAGTGCGGTGCGGTCGTCGGCGACGCCGGTGCGGAGGTCGACGGCCTCCGCCTGCGTCGCTCCGACGCCGGACGTGGCGGCGATGCCGGCCACGTCCAGGATGAGGGCGACGCGACCGTCGCCCATGATCGTGGCCCCGGCGTACATCGCCAGGCCCTTGAGCTGTCGGCCGATCGGCTTGACGACGATCTCCTGCGTGTCGTGCACCGTCGAGACGCACAGGCCGAAGCGCACGTCGTCGGACTGGAGCACCACCACCGTGATCGGCTCGCGGGGCGCCGCCGGCTCACCGCTCAGCACACCGGCCAGCGAGACGAGCGGCAGCAGCTTGCCGCGCAACCGCAGCACGGGGGCCCCGGCGAGGTCCTCGACCTCGCGCTGCAGGTCGTCGCCCTCGATCCGGACGAGCTCGACCAGGTTGGCCTGCGGGATGGCGTAGCGCTCGGCACCCTCGCCGACGACGAGCGCCGGGATGATGGCCAGCGTCAACGGGATCCGGACCCTGGTCGTCGTACCCCTGCCGGGCTCGGAGCTGACGTCGACGCTGCCGCCGATCCGCTCGATGTTGGTGCGCACGACGTCCATGCCCACGCCGCGGCCGGAGATGTTGGAGACCGCGGCGGCCGTGGAGAAGCCGGGGCGGAAGATCAGGCCGAGCACCTCGCGGCCGTCCATGCGGGACAGCTGGTCGCGGGTGACGACGCCGCGCTCCAGCGCGACCGACGCGATCCGCTCCGGGTCGATGCCCTTGCCGTCGTCGGCGATCTCGACGACCACCTGGCCGGACTCGTGATAGGCCCGCAGGCTCAGCGTGCCCTTGGTCGGCTTGCCGGCGGCGGCGCGGACGTCGGGCGGCTCGATGCCGTGGTCGAGGGAGTTGCGGACCAGGTGGGTCAGCGGGTCCTTCACCGCCTCGAGGAGGCTGCGATCGAGCTCGGTCTCGTGGCCCTCCATCACGAGCTCGACCTCGCGGCCGAGCTGGTGGGACAGGTCCCGGACGACGCGCGGCATCTTCGACCAGACCTGGCCGATCGGCTGCATGCGGGTCTTCATCACCGACTCCTGCAGCTCGCTCGCCACCAGGTCGAGCCGCTGGCTGGCGCGGACCAGCTCGAGGTCGTCGGAGGCGAGACTGCGCTGGATGAGCTGGTTGCGGGTCAGCACCAGCTCGCCGACCAGGTCGACCAGGTCGTCGAGGAGGTCCACGTCGACGCGGACCGACGACTCCACGCGGGTCCGCCGTTCCGTGCCCTCCCACGGCTCCGCATCGGCGGCGCGGCGATCCACGCCGTCCCACTCGGGTTCGGCAGGGGCCACGGCCTCGGCGACGGCCTCGGGAGCCGGCTCGGGCTCCCGCTCGGGCGCCGGCTCGGGCGCCGGCTCGGCGGCAAGCTCCGGATCGGGGGCCGGCGGTGCCACGAAGGAAGCCGCCGGGGACACGACCGGCTCCTCCGCGGCTCCGCCGGCCTCGGACGCCACGAGCGTCCCGGTGCTGGGCTCGGGCTCGCGCCCGGCCAGCAGGTCTTCGATGACGGCGACGACCGGCGCGACGTCGACCGCGGGGTCGGTGTCGCTGCTGGTCCGCTCGATCACGTCGAGCAGCACGCGGACGGTGTCGACCATCGACAGCAGCGCCTCGGTGATCGCCGGCGTCATCACCGCCTCGCCGTCGCGCAGCCGCGACAGCAGGGTCTCACCGACATGGGTCAGCTGCTCGAGCCGGTTGAAGGCGAGGAATCCGCTGGTGCCCTTGATCGTGTGGATCGTGCGGAAGATGCTCGACAGCCGCTCCCGCGAGTCGGGCTGCTGCTCCAGCTCGACCAGGTCACGGTCCAGCTGGTCGAGGTTCTCGTGGGACTCCACGAGGAACTCCGCGATGATCTCGGCGTCGTCGTCCATTGGCCCTCCCTTCCGCGCTGTCCATCGGCGCGGGCGGGTGGGGGATGAGGGTGGTTCGCGGAGTCGGGACCGGGGTCCCGGATGGTGGATCCGTTCGGCGACGTGGGCCGCGCGACGTCGTGGAGGATGGGTTGCCATGGGACCCGGAGAAGGCGAACCGATCACGTCACGCGTCTACGTCGACATGGTCGGCGACCTGTTCCACGCCGGCCACGTCGAGCTGCTGCGGGCAGCCCGGGACCACGGCGACCACCTGGTCGTCGGAGTCCTGTCGGACGAGACCGCCGCCGCCTACAAGCGCAGGCCGATCATGACCCTGGCCGAGCGGGTCGCCGTCGTCGAGGCGTGCCGGTACGTCGACGAGGTCATCGCCGACGCGCCGTTCGAGGTCGACGAGGACTTCCTGGTCGCGCACGACATCGCGACCGTGGTGCACGGTGACGACCTCTCGCACGAGGGCGCGAAGGCGGTCTACGGAGCGGCGCTCGAGGCCGGCAGGCTCAGGTACGTGCCGCGAACCTCTGCGCTGTCGACGACCGAGGTGATCCGGCGCGTCCTCGCGGCCGACGCCGTCGGCGAACCCGACTGAGCCGGGCCCGGGCGTCGTCGAGGGCGAGGTCGAGGCGGGCCAGCTCACCAGCGCCCGGGGAGCTACTGGCGGGAGCGGAGGGCCTCGGTCAGCGACGCGACGGCGTCGGCCGGGGGCGAGGCCGCCTCGGCGTTGGCGTCGGCGAGCTGGGCGAGCAGCTCGGCGCGGTGGACGGCGACCGAGCGGGGGGCGTCGATGCCGATCCGTACGACGTCGCCACGGACCTCGAGCACGGTGATGGTCACGGCATCGGGCGTGCCCTCGCCGATGACGACGCTTTCGCCCACGCGGCGGGAGAGAACCAGCACGGAAAGAGGCTAGCGGTTCAGGCGACGAGCGGTGCCGCAAGCGGCAGGTCCGCGTCCTCGAGGATCACCTGGCTGGCGCGGCGGGTGGCCGGGTTGACCACGAGCGGCGCGCGCAGGTTGACGGTGGTGTCGGCGAGCGAGGCGCCGGCGCGGACGACCAGCAGGACGAGGACGTCGCCCGCGTCCTCGGGGGCGATGCCGAGCTCGGTGACGACCTCGTCGGCGATCTCGGGCGTGTAGTCGGGGAAGAACGGCGCCGGGGGTACGACGACGAACTGGAGGTCCTCGCTGTCGAGGGACCGGAAGCCGTGCAGCACGCCGTCCTCGTCGAGGCGCACCAGCGCGAAGCGGGCGTCGTCGGGGAAGCCGGGCATCGGGTGGGCGAGCTCGATGACAGGGATGTCCATGCGGGTCATTGTGGCAAGTCCCGTCCTCAGCGCAGGAAGTCGAGGAGGCTCGGCTGCATCACGCGCGAGGTCGCGCCGAGGGCGGCCTGGTAGGCCACCTCCTGCAGCTTGAGCTCGACGGTCGTCTCGGCGAGGTCCGCGTTCTCGATCGTGCTCAGCTGGTTCTGCAGCGAGATGCCCGCGTCGGAGGCGATCTGGTCGGCCTGCTCGAGCCGCTGGAAGCGGGTGCCGGCCGCCGTACGCGCGCTGGTCACCGTGTCGACACGGGCGTTGAGCGTGTTGATCCCGGCGCTGATCCCGGCCTGGTTGCCGGCCCGCAGGGCCGTCGCGAGCGCGTCCAGCTCGGCGAACACCGAGGTCGCACCGTCGCCGAAGACCGATGGCCCGTCCACGTCGACCTTGACGACGACGCCGTCGGCGATGCGGCGGTTGACGTCGCCGAGGGTGCCGACGTAGTTGCCCGCGGCGTCGTACGCCGCCGTCCCGGCGGTCACGCCGCCGAAGACCGGGCTGTCGAGGTACTTCGTGTTCGCGCGCGAGACCAGCTCGTCCCGCAGGCCCTCGACCTCGACGGCCAGCGCCTCGCGGGCGACCGGCCCGGAGGCCGAGGCGTTCGCGCCCTGCAGCGCGAGGTCGCGGGCCCGCTTGACCGTGGTCGTCACCGAGTCGAGCGCGGAGTCGACCTGGGTGAGCCAGCCGAGGCCGTCCTGGGCGTTGCGGGAGTACTGCGCCTGGTCGGCCAGCGAGCTGCGCAGCCGCATGGACGAGGTGGTCCCCGTCGGGTTGTCGGAGGGACGGTTGATGACCCGGCCGGTCGAGAGCTGCTCCTGCACCTTCGCCAGCCGGCCGAGGCCGCGCTGGAGGTTGTCGAGGGAGCCCTCGGTCAGCATCCGCTGGGTGACGCGCCCGATGCTCATGCCGGGGTCCCCGATCGATTGTTGGTGGAGGAGCGAAGCGGGGGAGCGAAGAATCGAGTGGGGTGGTTCATCGGCCCACCAGCCCGGTCCGGTTGATCAGCGTGTCGAGGACCTCGTCGAGCGTGGTCAGCAGCCGCGCCGCGGCCTCGTAGGAACGCTGCGCGGTCATCATGTTCACGGTCTCCTCGTCGAGGTTCACCCCGGCCTGCTGCTCCCAGGCGTCGTCGAGCGACCCGGTGAGGGCGGTCTGGTTGGCGGTCTGCCGCTGGAGCGAGGCGACGGTCGTGCCGAAGCCGTTGACCAGGCGCTGGTAGGCCCCGGCGGCGTCGCCGGCCCGGCTCAGCGCGTCGGCGTTCACCCCGTCGCGCCCGGCCCCGGTCACCGACGACGCGGCGACGAGCGCCGGGTCGGTGATCGCGACCTGGAGGCTGGCCGCACCGACGAGCGGGTCGTAGGAGAAGAACGTCCCGCCCGCGGTGCCCGCGGCGTCGTACCCGAGGGCGTGCTGGGTGTTGACCGCCGCGGCCAGGTCGGCGGCGATGGCGTCCAGCCCCGCCCGGTACGACGGCAGGGTGGTCGTGAGCACCTGGGTGATCCCGCCCAGCTCTCCCCCGGGGCCGGCCGCGCCGGTCGGGAGGACCGTGCTGCCCCAGCTCGCATCGATCCGGAAGGTGATCGGCGCGCCGTCCGCGTCGCCGGCCGGCGTCACCCCGGATGCGACCACGAAGCTGCCCGCCTCCTGCCCGGACACGAGGGTCTCGCCGCCGACGGTGACGTCGAACTGGCCGTCCGCGCGGACCGTCGTGACGGCGCCGGTGAGCTCGGCCAGCCGCAGCGCGAGCTGGTCGCGCTGGTCGCGCAGGGTGCCCGCGTCGGTGCCGTTCTGCTCGGTGACGAGGATGTTGTGGTTGAGCTCGGCGATGCCGGCCGCAGCCGTGTTGACCTCGTCGACGACGTTGTTCAGGTGGACCCGCTGGTCGGCCTCCTCGCCGACGACGTTGCCGACCTGGATCCGCAGCGCCTGCGCGAGCGTCTCGGCGCTGCCGAGCACCTGCTGGCGCGCGGCGTCGCCGCCGGGGTTGGTCGA
>DATLIG010000125.1:0-39642 GCA_035539555.1 Nocardioides sp.
CCGTCGTGCCCCCGCCCGTCGGGCAGCTCCCGCCGTCACCGCGCTACCCGCTCTTCGCGGATGCGCCCCCGGCGGTGCCGCCCGCCGCACCTGCGGCCGACCCGTTCCCGACCGTGATGCGCCCCTCCGGCGGCGCCGGTACGACGTCGCTCCCGCCGGTCAGCCCGCCGACCGTGCCGCAGGGCCACCCCGGCCGGCGGCCGGCGCCGGCCTGGCTGCCGTGGCTGGTCGCCCTCGTCCTGCTGGCCCTCGTCGCGGGCGTCGGCGGATACCTGCTGGTGAGCTCGGGTGACGGCGACCAGGCCGATGACCGGGCGAGCAACGAGCAGAGGACCGCCGGGTCGAACCCGTCCGGCGACTCGTCCGAGCCCGACCAGCCCGACAGCTCGGGCACGGGCGGCCCGGTGGCCGAGCCCGACCCGGCCGACGTCGCCGACCTGAGCGCCGGTGTCACCGCCGAGGTGCCCGCGGTGGCTCCCCCGAGCCGCGACAGCGCCAACCGGCCGGTGCGCTTCGTGCCCGCGAACATGTGGGACGGCAAGCCGCGCACGTCGTGGCGGATGCCGGGAGACGGCTCCGGCGAGACGCTGACCTTCGACCTCGGCCAGGACGTCGTGATCACCGAGGTCGGCATGATCAACGGCTACGCCAAGGTCGACGGACCCAACAACTGGTACCGCGGCAACCGGCGGATCCGGGCCGTGCAGTGGGAGTTCGACGACGGCACCCGCGTCACCCAGGAGTTCGCGGACGGTCAGCAGATCCAGATGGCCGACATCGGCCCGGTCGCGACCCGCACCGTCCGGGTGCACCTGCTCACCGTCACTCCGCCCGGCAGGGGCGCCAACGGACGCGACTTCACCGCGATCAGCGAGATCCGGTTCCTCGGAGCCCCCGCCTGAGGCTGCGAGCACCTCGACGCATCCTCGCCCCGGAGGGGCAGTGATCGGTTCCTGCGGCACCGTCGGCCGCGGTGCTCACTTCTTGCGGAGGTTCTCGGCGACCTGGAAGGCCAGCTCGAGGGACTGGACCCGGTTGAGGCGCGGGTCGACCACCGACTCGTAGCGGTGGGCCAGGCCCAGCTCGTCGAGCTGCTCGCCGCCGCCGATGATCTCGGTGACGTCGTCACCGGTGTTCTCCACCAGGATGCCGGCCGGGACGGTGCCGAGCGCGCGGTGCACCTCGAAGAAGCCGATGACCTCGTCGAGGACGTCCTCGAAGCGGCGGGTCTTGTAGCCGTTGGACGCCTCGAAGGTGTTGCCGTGCATCGCGTCGGAGACCCACGCGACGTCGACGCCCTCGGCGGTGACCTTCTCGACCAGCGGCGGCAGGCTGTCGCGGATCTTGCTCGCGCCGAAGCGGGTGATGAAGGTCAGCCGGCCCGGCTCGTTGGTCGGGTTGAGCTTGGCGGCGAGGGCGAGCGCGTCGTCGGCGGTCGCGGTCGGGCCGAGCTTGCAGCCGATCGGGTTGCTGATGTGGCTGAAGTACTCCACGTGCGCGCCGTCGAGCTGGCGGGTGCGCTCGCCGATCCAGACCATGTGGCCCGAGACGTTGTAGGGCTTCTCGGTGCGCGAGTCGATGCGGGTCATGGCGTGCTCGTACTCCATGAGCAGCGCCTCGTGCGAGGAGTAGAAGTCGACGCGGTGGAACTCGTCCGGGTCGGCGCCGATCGCCTTCATGAAGGTCAGCGCGCGGTCGATCTCGGCGGCCATCGCCTCGTAGTGCTGGCCGACCGGGCTGTTGCGGACGAACTCGGAGTTCCAGGTGTGCACCTGGCGCAGGTCGGCGTAGCCGCCCGTGGTGAAGGCACGCACGAGGTTCAGCGTCGAGGCCGACGCGTGGTAGACGTCGAGCAACCGCTGCGGGTCGTGGCGGCGCGACTCCGGGGTGAAGTCGAAGCCGTTGACCGCGTCACCGCGGTAGGCCGGCAGGGTCACCCCGTCGCGGGTCTCACTGTCGGACGAGCGCGGCTTGGCGTACTGGCCGGCGAGGCGGCCGACCTTGATGACCGGCACCGACGCGGCGTAGGTCAGCACGACCGCCATCTGCAGCAGCACCCGCAGCTTGTTGCGGGTGTTGTCGGCCGTCGCGTCGACGAACGTCTCGGCGCAGTCGCCGCCCTGGAGCAGGAAGGCCTCGCCCCGGCTGGCGGCCGCGATCTTGGCCTTCAGCTCGTCGCACTCGCCCGCAAAGACCAGCGGGGGAAGCGTCCGCAGCCGGTCGACGACAGCGGCCAGGGCCGCCGGGTCGTCGTACGTCGGCTGCTGCTTCGCGCCGATGGCGTGCAACTGCTCGAGGGACGGGAGGATGCTCACCCCCCAAGGGTACGGCGCGGCCGGGGTGCCCGCCGACTCGGCGGGCACCCGTGGACGGCGCCCCGCTACCTGGGGTCGTCGGAAGGGTCGATGTCCATGTGCTCGATGTCGAGGAAGTGGCCGCCCTCGGGCTTGTAGAACGCCCGGGTGAGGCCCCAGAGGACGACGCCGAGCAGGAGCATGATCCCCGCGATGACGTACTGGACCCGGTCGGGTGCGAGCCGGGCCCACGGGCCGAGCAGGTAGAGGCACAGCAGGGCGCCGAGCACAGGTACGACGGTCGGCGCCTTGAAGTGCCCGCTGTCCGGCTCGCGGCGCAGGATCAGGCAGGCGACGTTGACGATCGAGAACACCGCCAGGAGCAGCAGTCCGGTGGTGCCGGAGAGCGCGCTCACGACCGAGACCTCGGTGCCCTCCTCGGCGCTGCCGAGCGTCGAGTCGCGCAACTGCACGACCGCGACGATGAGGGCCATGGCGAGCAGGGTGGTGAACGCGATGGCGGCGTACGGCGTGCGGCGGCCGGGCAGCACCTTGCCGAGCGTGGGCGGGAGCACCCCCTGACGGGCCATGCCGTAGAGAAGGCGGCTGGCCATCAGCATGTTGATCAGCGCGGTGTTGGCGACAGCGAACACGGTCAGGAACGGGAAGATCTTGTCGATGGGCAGGTCGGGAGCGCCGAGCTTCACGACATCGATCAGGATGCCGGCTTCCTTGTTGGTCGGGTTCGCGATGTCGCCGGGCGGGATCACGATCACGACGGAGATCGCGACGAGCATGTAGATCAGGACCGCGATGCCGAGACCGGTCAACATCATCCGCGGGAAGATCCGCTCCGGCTCCTTGGTCTCCTCGACCATGTTGACCGAGTCCTCGAAGCCGACCATCGAGAAGAACGCGATGGCGGTGGCGATCGTGACCGCCATGAAGAGGCCCTTGTCGGAGGGGCTCTCGAAGACGGTGATCCGGTCGAAGTCACCGTCGCCCTTCGCCATCACGGAGAAGCCGATCGCGATGACGATCGCGAGCGCGGTCATCTCGACGAGGGTCAGCACGACGTTGAACTTCACGCTCTCGCCGACGCCGCGCAGGTTGATGAGCGCGAGCAGGCCCATGAACACGAGCGCGACGAACATCGCCCAGCCCGGCGTCGTCGGCACCCCCGACCAGATCTCGTCGAGCCCGATCAACAGGTTGTTGGCCAGCAGGTTGGCCGACGTGGACGCGCTGGTGATGCCCGAGCAGATCACCGTGAAGGCCACGAGGAAGGTGATGAAGTGGACGCCGAAGGCCTTGTGCGCGTAGAGCGCCGCACCGGCCGCCTGGGGGTACTTCGTCACCAGCTCGAGGTAGGAGAAGGCGGTCAGGGTCGCGACCGCGAAGGCCACCAGGAAGGGCAGCCACGCGATGCCGCCGACCTGTCCTGCGAGCCGCCCGGTGACGGCGTACACGCCGGCGCCGAGGATGTCGCCCACGATGAACAGCAGCAGGAGCCCCGGGCCGAGGACCCGCTTGAGCTCCGGTGGGTCGTGCTGCTTGCCGGCCGGTCCTGATGGTGCGGTGTCGGTCGTCATGGACCTGTTCCCCTTCCCGAGCTGGAAGTCGTCTGCCAGGCCCTCACCTTCGCGCAGCAGCCGCGGGATGGGAAGCATTTGGCCGGTGGGGCGCGGCGGCGACGTCGAGCCGTCGCAGCAGGACGAGGCAGGCCTCGGCGAACGGGTTGCCGTCGGTACGACGCTGCACCTCGGCCCAGTCGACCTGCTCGCGAACCGCGCGGGCCGCCGGGATCACGGGCGTCAGGTTGCAGGCGTGCTCCTCCATCGCGCCGAGCTTGTCGGCCATCAGCACCGTCGCCGGCAGCACCGGCATCTGCACCGACTCCACCTCCATCACCTCGGCGTCGTCGAAGCGCGAGCGGTCGATCGGGTCGCCGCCGACCCGGAAGATCACGTCGACCATCGCGTCGTCGACGAACACCTTGAACAGCCAGTCCTCCGGAGGCTGGACGACGACCAGGTCGCGTTCCGCGAGCAGGTCGCGTGCGCGCAGTGCGTCCTCCTCGGCGACCATGAAGTCGACGTCGTGGTCGGGCTCGGGGCCACCCCGGGCCCACAGGCCGTAGCTGCCCGCGAGAGCGAACGCGAGGTCGCCCTCCTTCAGCGCCACCGCGACCAGCTTGAGCGCCGCGCGCAGCGCGTCCTGCCCACCACCGGCCGGACGCACTGCGCCGGTCGAGGCGTCGTCGTGCACCATCCGCCATCACCTCGGGACCGGAGGTACCCCGGCGGAGCATCCCCATGCCGCCCGGTACGGCCGCCGCTTCGGGGTACCGGCACGGGGATGAGGCTGGTCTCCTTCAACATCCTCAACGGGCGCTCGCTCCACGACCACGACGTCGACGTGCGGGTGCTGGCCGACGCGGTCCGGGCACTGGATCCCGACGTGCTCGCGCTCCAGGAGGTCGACCGCAACCAGCAGCGCTCCGGGCGAGCGGACCTCACGGCCGTCGCCGCCGAGGCCATGGGGGCTCCCCACCACCGCTTCGTCGCCGCGCTCGCGGGCAGCCCCGGCGCCACCTGGACCGCGGCCACCGGGCAGGAGCAGCCCGAGGACGCGGCGTACGGGATCGCGCTGCTGAGCAGGTTCGAGGTGACCGGCTGGGAAGTCGTCCGGCTGCCCGTCCCGCCGAGCCGGGTGCCGATGCGCTTCCCGGGCCAGGTCCTGCCGACCCTGGTCCGGGACGAGCCCCGGGTCGCCGTCGCGGCGTCGCTCCGCACCACCGAGGGCGAGCTGACCGTCGCGACGACGCACCTGTCGTTCGTGCGGTGGTGGAACGGTCGTCAGCTGGCGCACCTGGTGCGCGCCCTCGCGGGTGCGCGCCGCCCGCTGCTGCTGACGGGCGACCTCAACATGGACCTCGCCCGGGCCGAGCGGGTCTCCGGCCTGCAGGCGCTCGCGGCGCACCCGACCTTTCCCGCCGACGCGCCCGGCGAGCAGCTGGACCACGTCCTCGCCGATCCCGTGCTCGGAGCCCGCTCCGAGGCGCGGCGGATGGCGCTCTCGGACCACCGTGCGCTCGTGGTCGACCTCGAGCCGTTCGTCAGCCGAAGAAGACCTGCGCCTCGGCGTACTCGCGGGGGCTGACCAGCTTCAGCTGGCCGGTGCCCTCGATGAGCGGGACCCGGACGATGTCCGTGCCGCGCAGGGCCACCATGACGCCGTACTCCCCCTCGGCGACGGCGTCGATGGCCTGCAGCCCGAACCGGGTCGCCAGCCAGCGGTCGAAGGCGGTGGGCGTGCCGCCGCGCTGGATGTGGCCGAGGACGACGGCGCGAGCCTCCTTCCCGGTGCGCTGCTCGATCTCGTGCGCGAGCCGGTCGCCGATGCCACCGAGGCGGACGTGGCCGAAGGCGTCCGTCTCGCCGCTGACCAGCGTCATGCCGCTGCCGTCCGCGGGGACGGCGCCCTCGGAGACGACGATGATCGGGGCGTACTCGCTGCGGAAGCGCGTCTCGACGTGCGCGCACACCGCCTCGATGTCGAACGGGGCCTCGGGGATCAGCACCGTGCTGGCGCCCCCGGCGATGCCGGAGTGCAGCGCGATCCAGCCCGCGTGGCGGCCCATCACCTCCACCACGAGGACGCGGTGGTGCGACTCGGCAGTCGTGTGCAGGCGGTCGATCGCCTCGGTCGCGATGTTGACCGCCGTGTCGAAGCCGAAGGTGAAGTCGGTGCCGGAGAGGTCGTTGTCGATCGTCTTGGGCACGCCGACGACGCGGACGCCCAGGTCGGACAGCTTGGTCGCGACACCGAGCGTGTCCTCGCCGCCGATCGCGACCAGGGCGTCGACGCCTGCGGCGGCGAGGTTCTCCCGGATCCGCTCGACCCCTCCCTCGACCGCGAACGGGTTGGTCCGCGACGAGCCGAGGATCGTGCCGCCGCGCGGCAGGATGCCGCGGCACTGCTCGATCCCGAGCGGCATGGTGACGCCCTCGAGCGGGCCCCTCCACCCGTCGCGGAAGCCGACGAACTCGAAGCCGTGCTCCTTGACGCCCTTGCGGACGACGGCCCGGATCACTGCGTTGAGCCCGGGACAGTCACCACCGCCGGTCAGCACTCCTACGCGCATGGCCATCAACCTACGCCCCTGCCGGTGGCTACGCCCCGAGCCGCAGCCCGGTCGCCCCGTCGAAGACGTGGACGGCGTCGGGGTCGACGGCGAGCCGCACCTGCTGGCCGCGCTGCAGACCCGTGCGCTGGTCGAGGCGTACGACGATCTGCGGCACCAGCTCCCCCGCCGGCCGGTCCGCGAGGTCGACCCCCGGCGGCGTGGCGTAGAGGTAGGAGTCGGCGCCGAGCTCCTCCACGACCTGGACGGTGACCGAGAAACCCGGGTCCTCGGGCCCCACCATGCGCCACGCCTCGGGACGGATGCCGAGCGTGACCGTGCCGGTGGCGCGGGCCGCCGCGGAGCGGGCGATCGGGAAGTCGGCGCCGTCGACCACCGCCACCCCGTCACCGGCGGTCCTGCCCGAGAGCAGGTTCATCGCGGGCGACCCGATGAACCCGGCGACGAAGGCGTTGGCCGGCCGGTCGAAGAGGCCGAGCGGCGTGTCGACCTGCTGCAGGACGCCGTCCTTCATCACGGCCACGCGGTCGCCCATCGTCATCGCCTCCACCTGGTCGTGGGTGACGTAGACGGTGGTCACCCCGAGCCGGCGCTGCAGCGCCGCGATCTGGGTGCGGGTGGAGACCCGCAGCTTCGCGTCGAGGTTGGACAGCGGCTCGTCCATGCAGAAGACCTGGGGCTGGCGGACGATCGCCCGTCCCATCGCGACCCGCTGGCGCTGGCCGCCGGAGAGGGCGCGCGGCTTGCGGTCGAGCACGCCCTCGAGGTCGAGCAGGCGGGCGGCCTCGGCGACCCGGGTCCGGCGCTCGGCCTTCGGCACGCCGGCGATCTTCAGGGCGAAGGCCATGTTGTCGGCGACCGAGAGGTGCGGGTAGAGCGCGTAGGTCTGGAACACCATGGCGATGTCGCGGTCCTTCGGCGCGACCCGGGTGACGTCCTGGTCACCGATGTGGATCGCACCCGAGCTCACCGGCTCCAGGCCGGCCAGCATCCGCAGCGAGGTCGACTTCCCGCACCCCGAGGGGCCCACGAGCACCATGAACTCGCCGTCCTCGATCGTCAGGTCGAGCGCGTCGACGGCCGGGCGTGCCGCGCCGGGATAGGCGTAGCTCGCCTGGTCGAACCGCACCTGTGCCATGTCCGCTCCTCTCGCGGGCCGCGCACCGGCGTCCACCGGTGACCGGGCTCACATTAGGCGAGGGTTCCACCCGCGTCCAGTGGAAGCGCTTTCATTCACGCGAATCCGAGGATCGCCATCTCGGTAACGGGTCTTGACGATCAATGTGACCCATGTCATGGTGTGCGAGCCGCACGGAATGGAAGCGCTCTCACACCCACGGGGCGCCTCGCGGCAGACTTCCGCCTCATCGCTCAACCCCCCGAGGAGCAACACCGTGCATCACATCACCGCCGGTTCGCGCCGGTCCACCCGCCTCCTGGCATCGGCCGCCGTCGCCAGCCTCGTCCTCGGGATGAGCGCCTGCGGCTCGGACGACGACCCGACCAAGTCCGCCGAGCAGGAGAAGCTCGGCGACGGCGAGTCGCTCACCATCACCACCTTCGGCGAGTTCGGCTACGACGCGCTCATCGAGGATTGGAACGCCGCCCACCCGGACGTCCAGGTCGAGCAGACCAAGGTGTCGCTGTGGGACGACTGGAAGAACGAGCTCAACACGAACCTCCAGGCCGGCAGCGGCCTGCCGGACGTCGTCGCGATCGAGGGCGACTTCATGCCGGCGCTCGTGGCCGCGCCCGACCGCTGGGTCGACCTGTCCTCCGACGAGGTCGAGGGTCGCTGGCTCGACTTCAAGGAGAAGGCCGCGACGACCGCGGACGGTGCGCTGGTCGGCTACGCGACCGACGCCGGCCCCGAGGCCATCTGCTACCGCGCCGACCTGTTCAAGAAGGCCGGCCTGCCGACCGACCGGACCGAGGTGGCGAAGCTGATGACCACCTGGGACGACTACTACGCGCTCGGCGAGCAGTTCGTGAAGGCGGTGCCCGACACGGCCTGGTACGACGCCTCCGGATCGATCGCGCAGGCGATGCTCAACCAGGTCGAGTTCCCGTTCGAGCAGGCCGACAACACCGTCGACGTCGAGAACGACGAGCTCAAGGCCGTCTACGACACCGTCACGGGCTACACGCCGACGCTGTCGACCAAGGCGGCCCAGTGGGGCGACGACTGGAGCGCCGGCTTCAAGAACGACGGCTTCGCGACGATCCCCTGCCCCGGCTGGATGCGCAGCAACATCAAGGACAACACCGGTGACCCTGCGCCCAAGGGCGTCACGTGGGACATCGCCGACGTCTTCCCGGGCGGTGGCGGCAACTGGGGCGGCTCCTACCTCGCCGTCCCGAAGTCGTCGACGCACCAGGAGCAGGCCCAGGAGTTCATCACCTGGATCACCGCTCCCGAGCAGCAGCTGAAGATCTTCGCCAGCCTCGGCAACTTCCCGTCGCAGGTCGCGGCGCTGGAGGACGGCGAGCTGCTCAAGGCCACCGACCCCTACTTCAACGGCGCACCAGCGGGCGAGATCTTCTCCAGCCGCGCGGCCGCGATCGACGTCCAGCCCTACCACGGCCCGCTCTACTCCGACATCCTCGGCAAGTTCCAGGACGCCATCAACCGGGTCGACCAGGGCACCGACCCCAAGGAGTCGTGGGACACGTTCCTGTCCGACGTCGCCGCCCTGCAGTGACCCGGACTCCGCCACCGAGTCCCGCACCCACGGAGTGATCGAGATCCGATGACCAACCGCACCGCTCCCGCCGGGGACGCCGCCACCGCGACGTCCCCGGCGGACGGGCCGCCCGAGGAGCGCCGTACGACGTCCGCGCGCCAGCGCGCCCGGCTGATCCGCCGGCAGCGTCGGTCCCGCTGGGACGTCAAGCTCAGCCCGTACCTCTACGTCTCGCCGTTCTTCGTGCTGTTCGCGATCGTCGGGCTCTACCCGCTGCTGTACACGGGCTACCTGTCGCTCTTCGACTGGAACCGCGCCTACTACGTCCGAGGCGAGTTCGTCGGGCTCGACAACTACACGTTCGTGCTGACCGACCCGGTCTTCCGCAAGTCGCTGGTCAACACGTTCTCGATCTTCCTGATGTCCTCGGTCCCCCAGGTCGTCCTCGCGGTCGGCGTCGCGGCCCTGCTCGACACCCGCCTGCGAGGCCGCACGTTCTGGCGGATGAGCGTCCTGCTCCCCTTCGTCGTGGCGCCGACCGCGGCGGTGCTGATCTTCGGCAGCCTCTTCGCCGACCGCTACGGCATCATCAACCAGGTCCTCGGCGAGGTCGGTCTCGAACCGATCCGGTGGCACGTCGACCGGTGGTGGAGCCACTTCGCGATCGCCGGCATGGTCAACTGGCGCTGGACGGGCTACAACGCGCTGATCTTCCTCGCGGCGATGCAGGCGGTTCCCCGCGACCTCTACGAGGCCGCCTCCCTCGACGGCGCGGGGCGGGTCCGGCAGTTCTTCGCCGTGACGCTCCCGATGATCCGGCCGACGATGATCTTCGTCATCATCACCAGCACCATCGGCGGCCTGCAGATCTTCACGGAGCCGCGGCTCTTCGACGACACCCCCAACCGCGAGGGCGGGCCGGACCACCAGTACATGACCTCGACGCTCTACATCTACGTCAAGGGCATCGAGGACCAGTTCTACGGCCGCGCCTCCGCCGCCGCGTGGATCCTCTTCCTGATCATCGTCGGGATCGCGCTGCTCAACTTCGCGATCACCCGCTTCCTGACCCGCCGGAGCGTCTCATGAGGAATCGTCCCGGCTTCCTGGTCTACGGCCTGCTCGGTGCCTTCGTGCTCGGCTCGGCGCTGCCGCTCTACTGGTCCTTCGTCATCGGCTCGCACACGAAGGCCGACGCCAACAGCTTCCCGCCCCCGCTGCTGCCCGGCGGCCACTTCCTCGAGAACGCCCGGCGCGTGCTGGACACGGTGGACTTCTGGCAGGCGATGTTGAACAGCCTGCTCGTCGCGACCGCGTGCGGCGTCGCCGTGGTGTTCTTCTCGACGCTGGCCGGCTATGCGTTCGCCAAGCTGTCCTTCCGCGGGAGCAACGCGCTGATGGGCTTCGTGGTGATGACGATGGCGGTCCCGACCCAGCTCGCGATCGTCCCGCTCTTCATCCTGATGCGGGACTACCAGCTGCTCGACACCCTCGCCGCGGTCGCCCTGCCGACCCTGGTCACGGCGTTCGGCGTCTTCTTCATGCGGCAGTACCTCGTCGACGCCGTGCCGACCGAGCTCATCGAGGCCGCCCGGATGGACGGCTGCACCATGCTGCGGACGTTCTGGACGGTCGCGGTCCCCGCGGCCCGGCCCGCGATGGCGATCCTCTTCCTCTTCACCTTCATGCAGGTCTGGACCGACTACATGTGGCCGCTCGTCGCGCTGCAGAAGACCGAGACCCTCCAGATCGCCCTCGACCGGCTCGCGCTCACCGGGCAGGGCCAGACCACCGACTACGCACTCGTCCTCGCAGGCGCCGGGATGTCCACGCTCCCCCTGCTCCTGCTCTTCGTCCTCGCCGGTCGCCAGCTCGTGACCGGCATCATGCAAGGAGCTGTCAAGGGATGACCTCCCCCCTCACCGTCCCCGCCCCCGCGTCCGCCCTCGCCGGCGAGTGCCGCTTCCCGGCCGACTTCCTGTGGGGAGCCGCCACGGCGTCGTACCAGATCGAGGGTGCGGTGAGCGCCGACGGACGCACGCCGTCGATCTGGGACACGTTCAGTCGCGTGCCCGGCGCGGTCCGCAACGGCGACACCGGCGACATCGCGTGCGACCACTACCACCGGGTGCCGGAGGACGTCGCGCTGATGCGCGACCTCGGCCTCGGCTCCTACCGGTTCTCGATCGCGTGGCCGCGGGTGCGCCCCGACGGCGGCGCCGCGAACCCCGCGGGCATCGCGTTCTACGACCGGCTCGTCGACGAGCTGCTCGGCAACGGCGTGCTGCCGTGGGCGACGCTCTACCACTGGGACCTCCCGCAGGCCCTGGAGGACGCCGACGGCTGGCTCAACCGCGACACGGTCGAGCGGTTCACCGAGTACGCCCTCACCATCCACGACGCCCTCGGCGACCGCGTCCACCACTGGACGACCTTCAACGAGCCGTGGTGCAGCGCCTTCCTCGGCTACACCGGCGGCCAGCACGCGCCCGGCCGGCAGGAGGGCGTGGCGGGTGTGATCGCCGCACACCACCTCCTGCTCGCCCACGGCCGGACCATCGAGGAGCTGCGTCTCCGCGCCCCGGACGACCAGCTGGGCATCACGCTCAACCTCACCCTGTCCGAGCCGTACGACGCCCGCGAGCCCGCCGACGTCGCGGCCGCCGAACGGGTCGACCAGCTGTGGAACCGCGTCTTCCTCGACCCCCTCCTCCGCGGCCGGTACGACGACGGGCTGGCCGCCCACACCGACGGGATGACGTGGCGGGGCCGGACCTGGCAGGAGTTCGTGCGCGACGGTGACCTCGCGCTGATCGGCGCCCCGATCGACTTCCTGGGCGTGAACTACTACCACGGGGACGCGGCCTCGGGCCGGCCCCGTCCCGCGGCCGAGCTGCTCGGCTCCCGCATCCCGCATCCGACCCGCCCCACGAGCAGTCCCTACCCGGGCGGGCAGGACATCGTGTTCCCGCGACGCGGCCTGCCGGTGACCGGCATCGACTGGGAGGTGCAGCCGGAGGGGCTGACCCAGCTGCTCGTCGGGCTCGACCGCGACTACGACCTGCCGCCCGTCTACATCACGGAGAACGGCGCGGCCTACCCGGACGAGGTGGACGCCGACGGAAGCGTCACCGACCCGGAGCGGCTGGCCTACATCGACAGCCACCTGCGTGCGCTGCACGCGGCGATGGCCGACGGCGTGGACGTGCGCGGCTACTTCGCCTGGTCGCTGCTCGACAACTTCGAGTGGGCCTACGGCTACGAGCAGCGCTTCGGCATCGTCCACTGCGACTTCGCGACGCAGCGGCGTACCCCCAAGGCGAGCGCGCACCATCTCGCCGAGGTCGCCCGCACCGGGCGCCTCCCGGAAGTCGGTTAACGTGCCCCGCGTGAACCGTCCGCCGAGCGACTCCTCCGGCCAGGGTGCGGCGCCGACGCTGGACGAGGTGGCCGCACGGGCCGGTGTGTCGCGGGCGACCGCGTCCCGGGCGATCAACGGCGGCAACCGGGTCTCCCCCACGGCACTCGCGGCCGTGGAGGCCGCGGTCAGCGAGCTGGGCTACACACCCAACCCCGCCGCGCGGAGCCTGGTGACCCGGCGCACCGATTCGGTCGCGCTCGTGGTGCCCGAGCCCGACGAGCGGGTGTTCTCGGACCCCTTCTTCGTGCACACCCTGCGCGGCGTCAACCGGATGCTCGCCACCCGCGACCTGCAGCTGGTCCTCCTCCTCGCCCGCCCGGGCGAGGAGGAGCGCCGGCTGCTGCGCTACCTCGGCAGCCGGCACATCGACGGGGCGATCGTCGTGTCCCATCACCGCAACGACCGGCTCGCCGACCACCTCGCGGCACTGTCGCTGCCGTGCGCCTTCGTCGGCCGG
Source organism: Nocardioides sp. (assembly GCA_035539555.1). Classification (GTDB taxonomy): domain Bacteria; phylum Actinomycetota; class Actinomycetes; order Propionibacteriales; family Nocardioidaceae; genus Nocardioides. Next base: position 13,004 of record DATLIG010000125.1, read on the forward strand.
CCGTGGACCAGCGCCGACAAGGTGGCCTACGTCGACACCGACAACCTGGCCGGTGGCCGGGCGGCGACCGAGCTGCTCGTCGAGCGCGGCTGCCGCCGGATCGCGACCATCGCCGGTCCCGGCGACATGGCGGCCGGCATCGACCGGCTCGAGGGCTGGCGGGCGACCATGCGCACCGCCGGCCTGGCCGACGACCTCGTCGAGCACGGCGACTTCACCGAGGTCGGCGGCGAGGCAGCGGCCCGGCGGCTGCTGGAGCGCGCGCCCGACCTCGACGGGGTCGTCGCCGCGTCCGACCTGATGGCCGCCGGTGCCCTGCGGGTGCTGGCCGAGGCCGGCCGGGTGGTGCCCGACGACGTCGCCGTGGTCGGGTACGACGACGTCGGCGTCCCCGAGCGCACCTCCCCCGCGCTGACGACGGTCCGCAACCCGATCGGAGAGATGGCCGAGCAGGCCGTGCGGCTGCTGCTCGAGCAGATCGACGACCAGCGCGGCCCGCGCCCGATCCGGGTGATCTTCCCGCCGTCCCTGGTGCGCCGCGACTCGGCCTGATCCGCCGGGTGGGCCGTGCCTCCTAGGCTTCCCGCATGACCTTCTCGATCGTTGCCCGCTCCGCCGACGGCGAGTCCTGGGGCGTCGCCGTGGCGTCGAAGTTCCTCGCGGTCGGCTCCGCGGTCCCCGCAGCCGTCGCGGGCGTCGGCGCGCTCGCCACGCAGGCCGACGCCAATGTCGCCTACAAGGGACTCGCGCTCTCCCACCTCGACCAGGGCGCCACCGCCTCGGTCGCTCTCCAACGGCTGATCGAGGAGGACCCCGGCCACCCTCACCGCCAGGTGGGCATCGTCGACCTCGACGGCAACGCGGCCTCCCACACGGGGACCGAGTGCATCCCGTGGGCCGGCGGGCGCACCGGCGACGGCTACGCGATCCAGGGCAACTGCCTGGCCGGCGAGGAGGTCGTGGAGGAGATGGAGCGCGCCTGGCTGGAGAGCGACGCCAGCGCTCCCCTGCAGGACCGGCTGATGGCCGCCCTCACCGCCGGTGACGACGCCGGCGGCGACCGGCGCGGGCGGCAGTCCGCAGCGATCCTCGTGGTCCGCGACGAGGCCGGCTACGGCGGGCTCGACGACATCGCGGTCGACCTGCGCGTCGACGACCACGAGACCCCGATCGAGGAGCTGCGCCGGCTGCTGGCGCTCCACGAGCTCTACCTGACCGCCTCGACCGAGGAGGAGAAGGTCGTCGTCGACGCCGGCTTGCGCGAGGAGCTGCAGCGCTTCGCGGCGGCCGCGGGACATCGCGACTTCCCGACCTGGGTCGGCACGGAGAACTACGAGATGCGCGTCGCCCCCGACCTGTCGTGGATCGACCGGCGCGTGCTCGCGATCGTGCGCGGGGAGGGGTGAGCGGTGGGCGAGCTGGAGACCCAGCGCGAGCGGGTGCCGAACCCCGGCGGCGGCGAGCGCGAGGTCGCGCTGGCCTTCCTCGACTTCGCGCGGCACAGCGTGCTCAAGAAGCTCGACGGCCTCGACGAGGAGCAGGTACGACGCCGCCTGGTCGTCTCCGACACGACCCTGCTCGGACTGGTGCGCCACCTCACCGACGGTGAGCGCTACTGGTTCGGCCACGTGCTCACCGGCGACCCGACCCACGCCGAGGTCGACTTCTCCATGGATCTCCCGGCATCCACGTCGGCAGCGCAGGTGGTCGCGGACTACCGTGCCGCCATCGTGCAGAGCGACCGCAACCTCGCCGCGCTCGGCTTCGACGACCCGACCCCGGTGGCGCACCTCTGGGACGACGCTCCGTGGACCGTGCGCTGGGTCGTCGCCCACATGACCAGCGAGGTCGCCCGCCACGCCGGTCACGCCGACATCCTGCGGGAGCAGATCGACCAGGTCACCGGGCGCTGACGGCGCCCGGCGGGTCACGACAGCCGGTCGAGCGCCTTCTGCGCGGCGTCGCGCTCGGCGGTGGCGGTGCGCAGCTCGGCGGACGCACCGTCGCGGACCTCCTCGGCCTCGGCGAGGTCCTCCTCGAGCCCCTCGGCCTCGTCCTCGAGGTCGGCCAGCTTGCGGCGGAGCTCGTCGATCCCCGCCTGCACCTGGAGCTGCTGGGCCTCCAGCCGCTGGATCTCGCCCTCGGCCTCGTCGTGCGTGGCCTGTGCCGCCTCGTGCTCCTCGACCGCCGCGGCGAGCCGCTCCTCCGCCGCGGCGCGTGCCTTCTCCGCCCGGTCCGGGTCCGGTACGACGTGCAGGTCGGGCGGTCCCGGCACCGGTGCCTCGCGCGGGCTCGCGCTGAACCCGAGGGCCTCCGGCACGGCCAGCACCGCCGCCAGGTCGGCCTCGTCCAGCTCCTCCACGCCGGTGGTCGTCAGCGCACCGACGAGCAACCCGCTGCGCACCGCCCGGCCACAGCCCGCGTCCACCATCGCGGCGGTCAGCGTCGCCTCGACCTGCTCGGCGACCGCCTCGGTCACCCTCAGCCCTTCGTCGGCAGCCAGCCGGCGGGCCTGGGTGGTGACGGCCGCGGTCACCTGCCGCCGCTGCTTCGTCAACGCGCGCAGCTCCCCGGCCGACATCGCCTCCTGGGCCTCGCGCAGCGCCGCCCCGACATTGAGCACCTGGTCGACCTGGGCCGACTCGCGTCGTACCAGCAGGTTGAGGACCCAGGCGGCGGTGCTGGGCTTGCGCAGCGCCTTCACCCGGGCGGCCAGCGGCGTGCCCTTGAGCTCCTTCGCGCGCGCGTCGCGCGCCGGCGTGAACTCGGCGAGCGGCAGCGCGTAGAGGTCGTCGGCGATCTCCAGCAGGTCGGCCACGACCCCGATCCTGTCAGGAAGTCCCGGGAAGGTCGCGGATGCCCGCGCCGATCATCGCCACGGTGAGGTCGACCAGCTGCTCGCGCTCGACCCCCTCGGGCCGGCCGAGCGCGATCCGCAGGCAGGTCGAGACGAGCACGCCCATCAGCATGAACACCACGCCCTCGAGCTGTTCGGGTGGCAGGTCGGGCCGGTGCCGGCGCGGCAGCAGCGAGGCCAGCCGGTGCAGGTCGGCCTCGATCTCCGGCAGCACGTTGGCGTTGTTGCCCGCGGGCAGCTGGTCGACCATCGCCGTGATCACGCCACGGTGCCGCTCGAAGCCGTCGACGAGCGTGACGACGACGAGCCGGAGGGCATCGTCGAGGCCCAGCTCGAGCGCGTCGACGACGCTGACCATCAGGTCGTCGCTGATGGAGCGGACGGCCTCGTCGCGGAGCACCTCGACCAGCTCGGCGCGATCGTTGAAGTAGCGGTAGAACGTGCCGCTGCTGACATGGGCGCGCTCCACCACGGCCGTCGTCGTCAAGCCGTCGACACCGCGCTGGTCGAGGATCCTGACGGCGGTGTCGAGGAGCAGCCGCCGGGTCTGGACGGCCCGGTCCTGGCGGGGACGGGCTCGCTGCTTCTGCGCCACGGGACTCCTGCGGAAGAAGTGAATGGAAGATGAGACTTTCTCACTTTAGCCTCGGTCCATGGCGACCGGACAGCTGCCCACCGCGATCCCGACCAGCCTGCGCCGCGTCGACGAGGCGCACCGCAGGTTCGGGGCGTTCACCGACACCTACCTGGCGGCCATGTGGACGGGCGACCCGTTGGCGGACGCCTTCGTCGCGGACTTCCCGAAAGTGGGACACGGCAGGGCGATGAAGATGCTGCGACAGGCGTGCCGCGACGGCATCGACGCGGTGGCCGACGCACCGGACTCGCTGCGGGCCCTGTTCGCTTCGCTCGACGACGTCCCGGAGTGGCTGGACGCGGAGCGCATCTACCGCGACAGCCAGTACACCTCGCGCTACTCCCGCGCCTCCGGCATCGTGCTCGGCGCCGCCTCGCTGGTCAGCGGCTACGCCAACTCGGCGGCCTCGCGCCCGCTCGAGCTGACCGGGCGGTACGTCGAGAACGCCGGTGCCCGGACCATCGAGGTCGGCTCCTGGCTGCTCGCCGTCAACCAGCCGGGCGGGCTGGACCGGCACTCCGACGGCTTCGAGCTCACGATCCGGGTCCGGATCATCCACGCGCTGGTCCGCGCCGACCTGGCGCGGCGACCGGAGTGGGACAGCAGCGCGTGGGGCGTGCCGATCTGCCAGGCCTACCTCGCCTACACGCTGGTGGAGTTCACGCTGATCCCGCTGCGCGCGATGCGGCAGATCGGGGCGCCGTACCTGCCGCACGAGGAGCACGCCGCCTACGCCCGCTGGCGCTACCTGGGCCACCTGCTCGGCATCGACGAGGCCCTGCTCCCCCGTGACGCGGCCGAGCAGGAGCGGCTCGAGGAGGTCTACCTGCTGACGCGACCGGTGGTCGACGACTTCTGCCGCTCGCTGGTCGCGAGCATCAACAGGGAGTTCCTCGTGCCCGAGATCGAGGGCGTGCTGCCGCGTCCGCTGGCGAAGCAGGCGCCCAAGGTCGTGCACGCCCTGGAGCGGCTCTTCCTCGGTGACGAGATCGCCGACGAACTCGCGATCCCCCACACCCGGCTGAGCGGCATGATCGCCCGCACCGGCCCGCTCCTGTCGGCGGTCAACCACCGCCGCGACCTCCGGGCCTCGTCGCTGCCGGGCCGCACGCGCAAGGGCAAGGCCTACGAGGTGGAGCAGGAGCAGCGCCTGCGGCGGGACTGGGACGTCCAGCACGACCTCGTCGATGCCTCACCCGGTGGCGGACGGCCGCACCCGGCACGGGGCGACTGACCCCCGGGTGGTCCGTCAGGCCTCGTCGTCGGTGTCGAGGCCCTGCTCGATGGCGTAGCGGGTGAGCTGCACCCGGTTGTGCATCTGCAGCTTGCGCAGGGTGTTCTGCACGTGGTTCTGCACGGTGCGGTGCGAGAGCACCAGCCGCTCGGCGATCTGCCGGTAGGACATCCCCTTGGCGACCATCTTGAGGATCTCGGTCTCGCGCTCGGTGAGCTTCTCGCCCGGCGGCACCTCGGGCTGGTTCATCCGCCGGAACTCACCCAGCACCAGGGCCGCCAGGCCCGGCGTGAAGACGCTGTCGCCCGCCGCCACCCGGCGTACGGCGGCCAGCAGCTCCTGCCGGGAGGCCGACTTCACGAGGTAGCCGGTCGCACCGGCCTTCACCGCTGCCAGCACGTCGTCCTGCTCCCCCGACGCCGACAGGATCAGCACCCGCGACGACGGGTCGTCGGCGAGCACGGTCGCGGTGACCTCGACGCCGCTGGGCTCCGGGATCTGGAGGTCGAGGACGACGACCTGCGGCCGGGTCGCCCGGAACCGGTTGATCGCCTCGGTGCCGGTGGCAGCCACCGCCACGACGTCGAAGCCGTCGGCCTGCAGGTCGCGCTCCACGGCGTCACGCCACATCGGGTGGTCGTCGACGACCATCACCCGGATCCGGTCCGTCATGGTCAGGACCCTAGCCGCGGTGGTCGAGGAGGTTGCGCAGCAACCGTCACGAGACCCGGTGGAATCTTCCCCTGCGGTGCAGCAGCGGGTCGTCCTCGGCGCCGACCTCCGCGTGCTCGACCAGCACGGAGACCTCCACCGACCAGCCGACCTCGCGCTCGCCCTCGAGGCGGACGTCCGCCCACGTGCCGGCCGACGCCAGCCGCGGACCGTGCGGGGTCGTGAGGAACTCCGCCTGCCGGAACGGGCCACCGGGAGCCGGCGCCGTGCCCGCGAACGCCTCGGCGAGCTGGCGGTCCGGCCACGACAGCAGCTGCACGACCGCCCGGCCGCTGTCGCGGAGGACCTCGAGCAGGTCGGAGTCCGGGTCGAGCAGGGCCAGCAGCCTCGCCTCCTCGCCGAGCGCGGCCATCAGCGACGTGACGGTCAGCCCGGCGCGGTCGGGACCGTCGCCGGCCGTCCAGAGCGTGACCGCTCCCCCCAACCGGCCGCGCAGGCGTCGTACGGGGTCGGGTCGGTCGTCGGCGAACGGGTGCGTGGTGTGGATCGTCACGGGTGCTCCCTCGGGATGCTGAAGGTCCACTCGGTGCCGTAGCCGCCGGAGTCCAGCGCGGCCGTGCCGCCCAGGTCGCGGACCCGGCCCCGGATCGACTCGGCCACGCCCAGCCGGCCCGCCGCGGACGCCGCCTCGAGTCGGCCCGCCGGGATGCCCGGGCCGTCGTCGCGCACCGACACCTCGACCCGGTCACCCAGGTCCTCGACCAGCACCCACGCCGGCGCGCCCTCGCCGACGTGGCGGTCGACGTTGTCCAGGCACGCCCGTACGACGGCCACCAGCTCGGCCACGACGGCCGAGGGCAGCTCGACCGCACCGGCGGGCAACGCGACCTCGGTCGACGGCCGCGTCCCGAGCGAGCCCAGGGCGGCGGCGAGGTCGGCCCGCTCGGCGCCGCGAGTCGACGTCGCGACGGCGGCCTGCGACCGGATCAGCGTGCGCAGCACCTGCTCCTGCTCCCCCGCCAGGCGCCCGAGCTCGGCCGCCTCGCCGCCGAGCTCGCCACCCTTGCGCTGCACCAGCGCGAGCACCTGCAGCACGCCGTCGTGGACGACCCGGGCGAGGCGGGCACGCTCCGCGGCGGCCGCCGCCTCGCGCTGGGCCTCGTCACGCTCGGCGGCCATCGCCTTCAGCGACTCGCAGAGGAAGCCGACCATCGAGCCGCCGAGGAGCAGCAGGAAGACGTTGCCCCAGTCCTTCTGGGCGACCTGCGATCGGCTGAGCAGGTCGACCGCACCGAGGACGACGGCCGCGACGGTCCCGCCCCGCCAGCCCCAGCGGATCCCCCACGCCAGCAGCGCGCCGACGACCCAGTAGCTCGGGATCGTCGCGTTGAACCACGGACCCTTGGCGATCGGTGTCGCCAGGAGCATCGCGACCGCGAGGGCGAGGTCGAGGCCCAGCAGCGCGGGGCCGCGGCGCTCGGGGGCGGCGTACACGGGGATCAGGACGAACGTCGCGACCACCATGATCGCCACGCAGGCCCAGCCGAGGACCGGCCGGTCGTAGTTGTTGCGGTAGGCGTTGATGACCACCGTGTAGGCGAGCACCACGACGCGCAGGACCGCGAGCGCGCGGAACATGCGGTCCTCGACCGCGAGCGCCGCCCGGGTGGGGGTCAGGAGGCGATCTTCCGCTCGTCGCCGTGGTCGGCCTTCTTCGACTCGGCCTTGGCGCGACTGGCGTACATGTCGACGTACTCCTGCTGGGAGAGCCGCATGATCTCGTACATGATCTCGTCGGTGATCGAGCGCAGGATGAAGCGGTCGTTCTCCATGCCGGCGTAGCGGGAGAAGTCCATCGGCTTGCCGAAGCGCACCGTCGGCCGGGTGATCCGGCCGAACTTCTTGCCCGGCGGCGCCACCAGGTCGGTGCCGACGACGGCGACCGGGATGACCGGCACGCCGGTCTCCAGGGTCAGCCGGGCGATGCCGGTCTTGCCCCGGTAGAGGCGGCCGTCGTGCGAGCGGGTGCCCTCGGGGTAGATGCCGAAGAGCTCACCCTCGGCCAGGACCCGCTTCGCCGACACGAGCGCGCCGGAGGCCGCGTCACCGCTGGTGCGGTCGATCGGGATGTTGCCGGTGCCGCTGAAGAAGTTCTTCTGCAGCCAGCCCTTGACGCCCGGCGAGGTGAAGTACTCGGCCTTCGCGACGAAGCGCACCATCCGCGGGATGACCAGCGGCATGAACAGCCAGTCGGCGTAGGAGAGGTGGTTGCTGGCAAGGATCGCCGGGCCCGTCGCCGGGACGTTCTCGACACCTTCGGCGCGCGGCCTGAAGACGACCTTCAGGAGCGGTCCGAGTGCGACGAACTTCAGGAACCAGTAGAACACCCTGACCGCACCTTTCGCGTTGCAACCCGGCACCCGCCCGGTCGGGCACCGCCACGGTCGCAGCGTAGTGCCTCGACGTGTACGAGACGTAGCCCGGCCGCATCCGGAGCGACAACCCGGGAGACCGCGGCGTGGGGCACAATCGCGCCATGTCCACGAGCCCCGCGCCGCAGACCGAGCCCCTGACCATCGCCGCCCGACCCGAGCTGACCGGCGGCCGCCGGATCGGCGTGCTGCTCAGCCACGGCTTCACCGGCTCGCCGGCGTCGATGCGGCCGTGGGGCGAGCACCTCGGCGCGCTCGGGTACGGCGTCGTCGTACCCCGGCTGCCGGGGCACGCCACGACCTGGCAGGACCTCAACACCCACCGCTTCGCCGACTGGTACGGCGAGATCGCGACGGCCTTCGACGCGCTGCGCGCCGGGCACGACGAGGTCGTCGTCGGCGGCCTGTCGATGGGTGGCGCCCTCGTGCTGCGGCTCGCCGCCGACCGCGGCGACCAGCTCGCGGGCGTGATGGTCGTCAACCCGGCGCTGGCGACCCAGCGCCTGGACGTGAAGCTGCTGCCGGTCCTCAAGCACCTCGTGCCGTCGTTCCCGGCGATCGCCAACGACATCAAGAAGCCGGGCGTCGACGAGTCCGGCTACAGCCGCACCCCCCTGAAGGCGATCCACTCCTTCATCGGAAGCTGGCCGGCCCTGATCGCGGACCTGCCGCGGATCAAGGCCCCGCTGCTCTACTTCCGCTCGCCCGAGGACCACGTCGTCGACGGCAGGTCCGAGCCGATCATCCTCGGCGGTGTGTCCTCGACCGACGTCACCCGCGTCGAGCTGCCGGAGAGCTACCACGTCGCCACGCTCGACAACGACGCCCCGACGATCTTCGCGGAGTCGGCCTCCTTCATCGCCCGGGTGACGGCGTCCTGAGCCGCCCGGGCGCGGCGTAGGCTGGGGGCGTGCAGCGGGAGCAGCCTGACGAGGACGCCGCCTGGCAGGCCATCGTCGACAACTACGGCGACCGGGTGCTGGAGCCGGCGGCGGCCGAGCCCACGCCGGAGCCGGAGCCGGACCTGTCGGGGGAGCTGCCGCCGCACCTGCGCGACGAGGAGCCCGAGGAGCTGCGGTACGACGCCGACGAGTCCTTCGTGCCGCCGGCACCTCCGCCGCTGCCGCGCCCGCCGGCCGACCGCCTGCTCGCCTGGGTCGGTGTCTTCGGCTCCCCGGCGGTGCTGCTGTTCTTCGTGGTCACCGGTCTCCGGATGCCGCAGCTGATCGGGTGGGCGCTGGTCGGCGCCTTCCTCGTCGGGTTCGGCTACCTGGTCATGCGGATGCCGAGCGACCCGCCCGACCCCTGGGACGACGGCGCCGTGCTCTGACGGCTCGATCGGCCGGGATCAGGGCCGGCCGTCGCGGGCCAGCAGCGCGGCGCCGATGGCGCCTGCCTCCGGGCCGAGCGACGCCGGGACGATGTCCGGCACCGGCCGGTGGTCCGTGCCCTGCAACGAGTCGCGGAGACCCGCGCGCGCCGGTGCCAGCAGCAGGTCGCCGACCGCCGAGACCCCGCCGCCCACCACGACGACCTGGGGGTCGAAGGCCGACACCAGGGCCGCCGTACCGACGCCGAGCCACAGGCCGACCGAGGCGAACGCCTGGCGGGCGACCTCGTTGCCGGCCAGCGCCATCGCCGTGACCTCGGGTCCGTCGAGGTGCCGCCCGAGCGCGACCCGGGTGACCCGCTCGAGGGCGCGGCCGCTGCAGTACTGCTCCCAGCAGCCCTGGAGGCCGCACTCGCACGCGAGGCCGCCCGGCACGGCCTGCATGTGCCCGAACTCCCCCGCGAGGCCGTGCGCACCGCGGACGAGGCGTCCGCCCAGCACCAGCGCACCGCCGATGCCGGTGCCGATCGTGACCAGGACAGCCGAGTCGAAGCCGCGGGCCGCGCCGGACGTGAGCTCCGCCCACGCCGCGCAGTTGGCGTCGTTGTCGAGGACCACGGGCAGCCCGGTCAGCTCCTCGACGCGTCGCCGGAGCGGCGCGTCTCGCCATGGCAGGTGGGCCCCGAAGAGGTACTTCTCCCCCGCCGCGTCGACCAGCCCGGCGGCGGAGATGCCCAGCGCGACGGGCGGTCCGGCGAGCGACACGTCAGCTGCGGCGTCGGCGATCACCCGCTCGACGGCCGACTCCGGCGCGGTGCGGCCCGGCATCGGGCGGGTCGCGACCTGCTCGACCTCACCGGAGCGCGCGATGCGCACGGCCAGCACCTTGGTGCCGCCGACGTCGACCCCGATCCAGTACTCCGAGCTCATCGCGTGGCCGCCCCGGGTCCTTGCCGACGTCCGTCAGTTGCGGGCCAGGTCGGCGGCGCCGATGACGCCCGCCCGGTTGCCCAGCTCGGCCAGCCTGATCTCCGGCGTCGGCCGGTAGCCGCGGCCGCTCAGCTCGTGCTCGAAGGTCGCGCGCAGCGGCGCCACCAGCAGGTCTCCTGCTTCGCTCACGCCGCCGCCGATCACGATCACCGCCGGGTCGAGCACGGCGACCAGCGAGGCGATGCCATGGCCGAGCCAGTGCCCGAGCTGCTCGAACTGCTCGATCGCGAAGCGGTCACCCTCCCGGGCTGCCGCGGTGATCATCGGTCCGGTGATGGCGGCCGGATCGCCTCCGGCCCGGTCGACCAGGTCACGGGCCAGCAGCGAGCTCGCCGCCACCGCCTCGCGGGCCGCCCGCACGAGAGCCGTGCCGCTGCCGTACTGCTCGAGGCAGCCGCGGTTGCCGCAACCGCACAGCTTTCCCTCGGGTACGACGTTGAGGTGGCCGATCTCGGCACCGACACCGTGCGCGCCGCGGAGCAGGTGGCCGTCGACCACGATGCCGCCACCGACGCCGGTGCCGACGGTGACCATGAGCTGGTCGTCGACGTCGCGGCCGGCGCCGTACCGGAACTCGCCCCAGGCCGCGGCGTTCGCGTCGTTCTCGACGACGACGGGGAGGCCGGTCAGGCGGGCGAGGTCGGCGCCCAGCGGCTCGTTGCGCCACGCGATGTTCGGGGCGAAGAGCACGGTGGAGCGGTCGGAGGCGACGTAGCCGGCGGCTCCGACACCGACGGCGGCGATGCCGTGGGTGGCGGCGAAGCCGGCGACGAGCGCCGCGGCAGCGGTCTCCATGGCGGCCGGGTCGGTCGCCGGGGACTCGACCCGCGCCTCGGCGACGATGGTCCCGTCGCTGTCGACGACGGCACCGGCGATCTTGGTGCCGCCGATGTCGATGCCACAGGTCAGTGCGGTGCTCACGGTGTGTCTCCGGGGTCGGGTTCGTCGGCGTCGAGGTCGATCCTCTCGACCTCGGGTCCGCGGGCCTGACCCGGGGTGCCCTGGGCAGCGGGAAGGGTCTCCATCAGCCCGGCCGCCGCCTGCAGCAGCGAGGAGGCCGCCACCGCGAGGTGCGCCTTCACCTCCGGCGAGGTCTGCCGGACCGCGTGCACCACGCGGCACACCGGGCAGTAGCGGCACTCGGCGCTGTCGGTGGCGATGTGGTCGTTCAGCTCGTGCGCCATCGAGGCCGCCTGGCCGGCGAGGTCGCCGAGGCCGCCGGCGGCGTCGCCGGTGTGCTGCTTCGCGAGGTCGGCGAGCGCGCCGAAGAGCTTCATCGCCTCCTCACCGACGCTGCCGACATCGTGCTGGTGCCCGCGATCTCCCGGCCGGCCGGGCTTCTGCTCGTCGCTCATCGTGCCTCCAGGACGGGCTCGGCGAACCGGACCCGCAGCTCTCCGTCGTCGACCCGGGCACCCGCGACCCGCAGCCGGGCCAGGCCCGGCGGAAGCGTCAGCAGGCGGCGGTAGGAGCCGACGGTCATGACCAGTTCGTCGCCGTTGCGCGCGAGGTCCACCTCCGCGCGGGTCACGAACGGGAGCGCCAGGTGGACGACCGCTCCCCCGCTGTCGGTCCGGGTCACCCGGAACGGGCCGTCGCCGACCGGTGCGGCGAGCGGGTCGGCGTCGTCGTACAGGGAACGGGCGAGGGCAGCGAGCGCGTCCACGCCGACGGGCTCGCTGGACTGGTACTCCGAGGTGAAGACCGGAAGCCCGCTGAACGACTGGGCGACCTCGGCCAGCACGCCGGTCTGCGCCGCGACCCATGCGGCCCGCCACGGGTCGGCGTCGTCGGCCGGGAAGATCCGGTTCGCGACGACACCGTCGACGCGGTAGCCGAAGAGGCACAGGCTGGTGAACGCGCGGCGCGCCTCCGCCAGGACGACCTTCTCCGGGGTCAGCACGAGCCGGACGCTCGCATCGGGGCCGGACAGCAGCTCGTGGACGTCGTCGAGCTCGGCGTGCAGCCGGGTGATGGCGTCGAAGACCGCGTCGCCCGGCATCGGTACGCCGGCAGCGCGGTTCAGCACCGGACGCAGCGCCTTGACCAGCCGGCGCTGGATGGGCAGGAGACGCTCGATGTACCAGCCGAGCGCCTCGGGGAGCGCCAGCAGGCGCAGCGTCTCGGCGGTCGGCGCGCAGTCGACGACGATGACGTCCCACTGGCCGGAGCGGGCGTGCTGGCGCAGCTCGAGCAGCGCCAGGACCTCTTCCGCACCGGGGATGACGGTCATCTCCTCGGCCGCGACCGGGTCCATGCCCGCGGCGTCGAGCACGGAGAGCAGGTAGCGCTGGATGTCGGCCCAGGACTGCTCGAACCGCAGCTGGGCGTCGACCTGCTGCAGGAAGAGGCCGGGCGCGACCTCGGTCGGCTCGGCTCCCCCGTGGCCGGAGCCCGCGGCGGCGGCGCCGTACGCATCAGCCAGCGAGTGCGCGGCGTCCGTCGAGATCACGAGCGTGCGGAGGCCGCGGGCGGCCGCGAGCGCAGCCGTGCCGGCGGCGACGGTGGACTTCCCGACGCCGCCCTTGCCGGTGAAGAGGACGATTCGCACGAGGGCCGGCTCCAGGGCGCTCAGGCGCCGGACTCGACGCGCTTCTTCAGGCCCTTGAGCGCGGTGTCGATCAGGATCTTCTCGCCCTTGCGCTTGAGCATGCCGATCAGCGGGATGGAGACGTCCAGGGCGAGCCGGTAGGTGACCTCGGTCGTCGAGGAGCCGGTCGCGCGCAGCACGTAGGCACCCTCGAGCGCCTTGAGCATCTTGCCCTCGACGAGGGTCCAGGTGACCTGGTCGTCACCGCTCCAGTCGTAGGCGAGGGTGTACTCGTCCTTGATCGGCGAGACGTCGAGGGCGAAGAAGACCTCGCGGGCTCGGCCGGCCTGCTTCGGGTCCGCGGCGTCGTACGACGAGCGCACGTCGGCGACCGTCACGCCCTTGGCCCACGACGGGTAGGCCGGGAAGTCCGCGATGACGGCCATCACGTCCGCGGCGGGGGCGTCGACAACGATCGACGAAGACGTCTGTTCGGCCATGCCGGAAGGCTACCGGACCGTCCCCCTGGCCGGTGGCGTGCCCGACGTGACGCAGAACTCGCCGGTACGACGGGCGGTAGCCTGCGATCGTGCGCGAGTACTCCACCCCGCAGACCGTCACCGTGCCCACCACGGGCAACCTCACCGACGACGTCCTCCGCAACGCGGCGGAAGCCCCCGACGCGGTGCAGTTCAGCCGGCCCGACGGCAGCGGAGGCTGGTCGGACGTCACCTGCGCCGCCTTCCTCGCCGAGGTGTCGGCGGTCGCGAAGGGCCTGATCGCGGCGGGCATCGCGCCGGGCGACCGCGTCGCGTTGATCTCGCGCACCCGCTACGAGTGGACGCTGCTCGACTACGCGATCTGGTTCGCCGGAGCCGCGACGGTACCGATCTACGAGTCGTCGTCGGAGGAGCAGATCCACTGGATCCTGTCCGACTCCGGCGCCCGCGCGATCGTGGTCGAGGACGCGACCCACCTGGCCCGGGTGGGCTCCGTCCGCGGCGACCTCCCCGAGCTGGCGCACGTGTGGTCGATCGAGAGCGGCGCGGTCGCCGAGCTCGGCCGGCTCGGCGCCGGGGTCAGCGACACGGACCTCGAGACCCGCCGCCAGGTGACCGCTCCCGGCGACCTCGCGACCCTGATCTACACGTCCGGAACCACCGGACGCCCCAAGGGCTGCATGCTGTCCCACGACAACTTCCAGAACGAGCTGTGCGTCGCCGTGGCCGAGCTCGAGCGGCTCTTCGACACCGAGGGCGCCTCCACGCTGCTCTTCCTGCCGCTCGCGCACGTCTTCGCCCGGATCATCCAGGTCGGCTGCATCAAGGCCCGCACCCGCCTGGGCCACAGCGCGGACATCAAGAACCTGCTCCCCCAGCTGGCGACCTTCCAGCCCACCTTCATCCTCGCCGTGCCGCGCGTCTTCGAGAAGGTCTTCAACACCGCGTCGCAGCGGGCCACGGCCGACGGCAAGGGCAAGATCTTCGACCGGGCCGCCGAAGCCGCCATCGCGTGGTCCCGCGCCCTCGACGGCGGGCGGGTGCCCGTCCGGGTGCGGGCCCAGCACGCGCTCTTCTCCCGGCTGGTCTACGGCAAGCTCCGCGGCGCACTCGGCGGCCGGTGCGAGTTCGCCGTCTCGGGCGGCGCCCCGCTCGGCGACCGGCTCGGCCACTTCTACCGCGGCATCGGCGTCACCGTGCTCGAGGGCTACGGCCTGACCGAGACCACCGCCGCGCTCACGGTGAACCTGCCGGACGCCCAGAAGGTGGGCACGGTCGGGCGCCCGATCCCCGGCACCGCCGTACGCATCGCCGACGACGGCGAGCTGCTGTTCAGGGGCGGACAGGTGTTCACCGGCTACTGGAACAACCCGGACGCGACGGCCGAGGCCCTGGTGGACGGATGGTTCCACACCGGCGACGTCGGCGAGGTCGACGACGAGGGCTTCGTCCGGATCACCGGCCGCAAGAAGGAGATCCTCGTGACCGCGGGCGGCAAGAACGTCGCCCCGGCCGTCCTCGAGGACCGGGTCCGCGCCTCGGCGCTGGTGAGCCAGTGCCTCGTGGTCGGCGACGGCCAGCCCTTCATCGGCGCGCTCGTCACCATCGACGAGGAGGCCTTCCCGGCCTGGGCCGAGCAGCACGGAAAGACCGGAAAGGTCGCCGACCACGTCGACGACGAGGACCTCCGCGCCGAGATCCAGATCGCCATCGACGAGGCCAACAAGGCCGTCTCCAAGGCCGAGTCGATCCGCAAGTTCACGATCCTGCCGACCGACTGGACCGAGGAGGGCGGGCAGGTGACGCCGAGCCTCAAGCTCAAGCGCAATGTCGTCATGCGGGAGAGCCGCGAGGAGATCGCCGCGCTCTACGAGTGACCCGGCAAGTCCCTCCCGTCCTGGGTCCATAGTCCCAACGGGCCATGCCCCGGATCTCGATCGTGCATCAATCTCCGGGTCTTGCCGATTTGCTTCACCATGTGGCCTTCGTCTCGCTAGCCTCAGCCTGCGCTGCATCCGGGGAGCAGTTGCCTCATCACATGGGGAGCGGGAGGGCTCTGAAGTGGATCGTCGCAGGTTGTTGCTCGTCGTCGCAGCGGTGATCGCCGCGCTCGGCGTTGCCTTGGTGTTCGTCTACGCGCGCGGCGCGGACACGCGCGCCGCTGACAAGTACGACACTGTCGAGGTGCTGACCGCCTCGCAGGAGATCGCGCCGGGCGAGAGCCTGGACGACGCGCTGGAGAGCGGGAAGGTCCAGCTGACCCACGTCGCTCGGGCCCAGCTCCTCGAGGGCGCCAGCGAGGACTCGGACCCGCTGCGCGACAAGGTCGCGCTGACGACCATCTATGCCGGCGAGCAGCTCGTCCCGGCCAAGTTCGGCGCGCTCGAGGACGTCGAGGCTCGGGCAACGCTGCCGATCCCCGAGGGCAAGCTGGCCATCTCCATCCTGGTCAAGGACGACGGCCGGGTGGGGAAGTTCATCAAGGCCGGGGCCGAGATCGCCGTGATCTCCACGCTCCTCGACGACGGCCAGCACCCGCTGCTCACCCGGGTCCTGCTCGACCGGGTCACCGTGCTGGCCGACGGCACCCAGACCGTCGAGCCCGACGAGGACGGCGAGGGCACGAGCAACGTGACCGACGCCGAGCTCCAGCGGCTCGTGACCGTCGCCGTCACGCAGAAGCAGGCCGAGCGGGTCCGCTTCGCGGAGAAGGGTGGCGAGCTGTCGATCGCCCTCCTCAACGACGCCAGTGACGTCAAGAGCGGTCCGGGCGTCACCGTCAAGAACCTCTTCGACTGAGAGGGGCGGACATGCCCGTCATCGTCGAGGCGGATTCCGCCTCCACCACAGCCCTGCTCGAGCTCATGCCGACCGGGTCGCACTCGGTCGCCTCGATCGACCGGATGCATGCCTGGCTCGACCAGCACGCCGACGAGTACGTCGTGGTCCTCGGCCCGGGCGTCAGCCTGGCGACGGCGCTCGAGTGCGCCGAGGACCTGCGCATCAAGCGGCCCACCGTCAGCGTGGTCCTGGTCCGCGAGCAGTTCGGCACCGACGTGCTGGCCCGGTCCATGCACGCCGGCGTCCGCGACGTCGTCGTCACCAACAACGACGACAAGGCCCTGACCCGAGCGGTCGAGCGCGCCCACCAGCTCTACCAGGCCCTCCGCGGGCCCGGTGGCGCCCGCCAGCTCGGCCGCGTGGTCACGGTGTTCTCGCCCAAGGGCGGCGTCGGCAAGACCACGTCGTCGGTCAACCTGGCCCTCGCGCTGACCGACCGCGGTGCCCGCAAGGTCTGCCTCGTCGACCTCGACCTCGCCTTCGGTGACGTCGCGATCACGATGCAGCTCTTCCCGACCCACTCGATCGAGCAGGCCGTGGGCTCCGAGGACTCGGTCGACCTCGCGATGCTCGAGGGGTTGCTGACCCGGCACGAGGACTCGCTCACCGTGCTCGCCGCGCCGGCCCACCCGGACGTCCGGGAGCGGATCACGCCCTTGCTGATCTCGCGCATCCTGAGGGCGCTGCGCGACGGGTTCGACTACATCGTGGTCGACACCTCGCCGTCCTTCGACGACGCGACGCTCACCGCCCTCGACGAGACCGACGAGTGCGTCATCATCGCCACCCTCGACGTGCCGACCCTGAAGAACGTCAAGGTCGCGCTCGAGACGATGGACATGCTCAGCATCGCGCGCGGTCACCGCCACCTGCTCCTGAACCGCGCCGACGACGAGGTCGGCATCAGCGTGGAGAAGGTCGAGAGCATCCTGGGGATGCCGGTCTCCTCGCAGGTGGCGACGGCGGTCGACATCGCTGCCTCGACGAACTCGGGAACCCCGATCGTGTCCCACAAGCCCCACCATCCGGCCAGCCAGGCGTACTTCCAGCTGGCGTCCTCGGTGACCGGCGAGCCGGTCACCGCCCCTGCGTCGGCCCAGGCCGCTGCGGCGGCCGAGCCCGCCCGGTCCCGCGGACTCTTCCGTCGCGGGAGGAACTCATGAGCAGCCTGTCCGAACGCCTCGCCGCCGCCCGCGCCGAGGCCGCGTCCCAGGGCAAGCACGCCGCCGAGGTCGTCGAGGAGGAGGCAGCCGTCACCACCGAGGCTCCGGCCGCCCCGCCCGCGGCGCCGAGCCTGGAGAAGACCCCGCCCGGTGGCAGCTCGACGGCGACGACCGGCCCGCTGTCCGCGCGGGCCGCGGCTGCCGGCGCCGAGGGCCGGCCGGCCTCGCGTCGTACCCTCGCGGGGCAGGAGGTCGACCGCATCGAGGACCTCAAGTCCAGCGTCCACGACGAGCTGCTCAAGCAGCTCGGCCCGCACCTGTACGACGCCGAGATGGACCAGGACGAGCTGGACCAGACCGTGCGCAGCGTGCTCTCCGAGGTGCTCGGTGCGCAGGACAAGCCGCTCAGCGCGGCCGACCGCGCCCGGGTGACGCAGGAGATCACCGACGACATCCTCGGCTACGGGCCGATCGACCCGTACCTGCGCGACCCCGAGGTCTCCGAGGTCATGGTCAACGGGCACGACGACGTCTGGCTGGAGCGCGACGGCCGGCTCGTGAAGGCCGACGCCCACTTCGCCGACGAGGCGCACCTGCGCCGCACCATCGACAAGATCGTCTCCCGGATCGGCCGACGCGTCGACGAGTCGTCGCCCATGGTCGACGCACGTCTCCCTGACGGCAGCCGCGTCAACGCGATCGTGCCGCCGCTCGCCATCGACGGCTCGGCGCTGACCATCCGGAAGTTCTCGACCGACCCGCTGACGGTGCAGGACCTGATCAACTTCGGCTCGCTCACCCCACAGACGGCCGACTTCCTCGACGCCTGCGTCCGCGGCCGCCTCAACGTGATCGTGTCCGGTGGCACCGGCGCCGGGAAGACGACGACGCTCAACGTGCTGTCATCGTTCATCCCCAGCGACGAGCGGATCGTCACCATCGAGGACGCCGCCGAGCTCCAGCTCAAGCAGGACCACGTGGTGCGCCTCGAGTCCCGCCCGTCGAACATCGAGGGCAAGGGCGCGGTCACGATCCGCGACCTCGTCCGCAACAGCCTGCGCATGCGGCCCGACCGCATCGTCGTCGGCGAGGTCCGTGACGCGTCGGCGCTGGACATGCTGCAGGCGATGAACACCGGTCACGACGGCTCCATCTGCACCCTGCACTCGAACGGACCGCGCGACACCCTCGCCCGCATGGAGACGATGGTGCTGATGGCCGGCATGGACCTGCCGATCCGCGCCATCCGCGAGCAGGTCGCCTCCGCCGTCGACCTGATCGTGCACCAGACCCGCTTCAAGGACGGTTCGCGCCGGATCACGCACATCACCGAGGTGGAGCGGATGGAGGGCGACATCATCACCCTCCAGGACGTGTTCGTCTTCGACAACAGCGCCGGCTTCGACGAGAACGGCCGCATCCTCGGCCGGCTGCGCACCACCGGCCTCCGGCCGAAGTTCCTGGAGAAGCTCGCGTACGCCAACGTCGCGGTCGACCCCACGATCTTCCGAATGGACCGGATGTGATGGCCGCCCGACGGCCCCTCCTGCTGCTCGCGGCGACCCTCGCCGCTCTCGTCCTGCCGGTCGGCACGGCGGCGGCGGAGGACGGCACGATCGCACACGTCGAGTCGACCGGCGAGGGCCTGCGGGTCCTGGTCAACGTCCCCGAGGGTGTGCAGGTCGACCTGTCCGGCGTGGAGGCGACCCTCGACGGCGAGGACCTCGCCGCGACGGCGGTCACCGCCAGCGACGGCACCGACGTCAAGCGGACCACCGTGCTGGCGATCGACACCAGCCAGTCGATGTCCCGCGAGGGTCGCTTCGCCGCGGCCAAGGAGGCGGCGACGACGTACCTCGCCACCGTCCCCGCGGACGTCGAGGTCGGCATCGTGACCTTCGACAACGACGTCGCGGTCGCCCTCGAGCCGACCACCGACCGCGCTGCCGCCCGCAGCGTGGTCTCCGGCCTGCGTCTCGCGCGGAACACCGTCCTGTACGACGGCGTGGTCGCCGCCATCGACGCCGCCGGCGACGTCGGGCAACGCACTGTCCTGGTGCTCTCCGACGGCGCCGACACCGGCGGCACCGCGGCGCTGGCCGACGTGACCGACGCGATCACCGACACCCGGACGCTGGTCGACGTGGTCAGCCTCGGCCAGTCGGGAGACGCCCTCGAACCGCTGGCCGCGATGGCGGAGGCCGGGAGCGGCCGGGTCATCGAGAGCAGCGGTGCGGCCCTCGCCGAGGACTTCCGTGCCGAGGCCGACGTGCTGGCCAGCCAGGTCCTGGTCACCGCTCCCCTGCCGAGCGGCTTCGACGCGTCGCAGGCGACCGTGGAGGTCGTCCTGCCCACGACGGGAGAGCCCGTCATCGCCCGCGCCCTGGCCCCGATCCAGGCGGCGTCGGGCGGCGACGAGCCCGCCACGTCCACACCGACGGCGCAGCTCGACAGCCCCGGCGGGTGGGACGCGCCGGAGTGGGTCTTCTACGCCGGCATCGCCGTCCTCGGCGTCGGTCTGGTGTCGGCAGCGATGCTGCTCGTGCCGGGCCGGCCGGCGCCGATGAGCATCGCCGAGCGCGTCGAGGCGTACAGCACGCAGGTCAATCGTCTCGACAAGCCCGAGAAGCCGGCCTCCGAGCCGATGCTCGAGCAGGCCAAGGCGGCTGCCGCCGGCGTGCTGGAGCGCAACTCCGGCCTCAACGAGCGGCTGTCGCAGCGTCTCGCGGGCGCCGGCAGCGGCTTCAAGCCGTCCGAGTGGCTGCTGGTGCACGTCGCCACGGTGTTCATCGCGGGGCTGGCCGGCTTCCTGGCGAGCGGCAGCCTGATCGCCGGCGTCGTGGCGATGGTGATCGGCGCCTTCCTGCCGCCGTTCTACCTGCGGTTCCAGGCCAACCGTCGGCGCAAGGCCTTCGACAACGCGCTCCCCGACGTGCTCCAGCTGATCTCCGGCGCCCTGAGCGCGGGCCTCTCGCTCGCGCAGGCGGTCGACACCGTCGTACGTGAGGGTCCGGAGCCGATCGCGTCCGAGTTCAAGCGCGTGCTCGTCGAGGCTCGGATCGGCATGCCGCTCGAGGACGCCTTCGACGGCGTCGCCGCGCGCTTCCAGAGCAAGGACTTCGCCTGGTCGGTCATGGCGATCCGGATCCAGCGCCAGGTCGGCGGCAACCTCGCCGAGCTGCTCAACACGGTCGCCGCCACGATGCGCGAGCGTGCCTACCTGCGTCGCCAGGTGAGCACACTGTCCGCCGAAGGACGCTTCTCGGCGATCATCCTGTGCGCGATGCCCCCGCTGTTCGCGCTGTTCATGTACTTCACCAACCGCGGCTACCTCGCACCGCTCGTCGCCGACATCCGCGGCTACGCACTGCTGGGGATCGCAGCGGTGATGATGGCCATCGGGACATTCGCCATGTCCCGCCTCGTGAAGGTGGATCTCTGATGATGCTCCTCCTGCTGGGCTTCGTGCTCCTCGTCGGCGCGATCGCCGCCATCAGCGCCGCCTTCACCAAGGACGAGAACTCCGACGGCCTGGCCCGTGCCCTCCGGGCACTCGAGCAGCAGGGCGCGGCCGACCCGGACCTGACCCGCGAGGTCGAGCTCTCGTTCGCGGACCGCGTCATCGATCCGTTGCAGGGCCGGGCACTCGGCCTGGGTCGCCGGATCACCGGCGCCGACCAGGCCGAACGGATCCGGCGCAAGCTCGAGCTCGCCGGCAACCCACGGGGCTGGACCGTCGACCGGGTCATCTCCTCGAAGGTGCTGGGTGCGGTCACGGTGCCCCTGCTCGGGCTGGCCATCGGCTTCGGCCTCGGTCTCTCGTCCACGCTGACCGTGCTCGCCGTCGTCGTCGGCCTGGTCCTCGGCTTCTTCGCCCCGGACCTCTACCTCTACAACACCGCCCAGAAGCGGGCCGACCAGGTCAAGCGCACGCTCGCCGATGCCGTCGACCTGCTCACCATCAGCGTCGAGGCCGGCCTCGGCTTCGACGCGGCCCTGCAGCACGTCGCCCGCCACACCGACGGCCCCGTGGCCGAGGAGTTCTCCCGGGTGCTCCGCGAGATGCAGCTCGGCCGCAGCCGCGCCGACGCGCTGCGCACGCTCGGCGAGCGCAGCGACGTCGAGGACCTCAAGACGTTCGCCGGCTCGATGGTGCAGGCCGATGCCTTCGGCATCCCGATCGGCCAGGTGCTGCGCGTGCAGTCGAACGAGATCCGGGTCAAGCGCCGCCAGTACGCCGAGCAGAAGGCCCAGCAGGTCCCGGTGAAGATCATGATCCCGCTCGTGCTCTTCATCCTGCCCTGCCTGATGATCATCGTGATCGGGCCGGCCGTGCTCAATGCCACGGATGCCTTCCGGGGCTAACGGGGCCTAGGGTCGAGGCATGGCCAGCAGCCAGACCTTCGCGGTCGTCGGAGCAGCGCGACTCTTCGCCCTGCTCGCGATCGGCGGTCCCATCCTGTGGCTGCGCCAGAGCGAGGGCGTCGTCGCCCTGCTCCTGATCGCGGCCGCCTGGATCTACCAGGGCGTCACCGCGACGCGGCGCGAGCTCGACCTCTCTCTGAGCCCGACGACCGAGGCCGCGGTCATCGGGGTCATCTGCGCGGTCAGCATGCCCTACGGGCCGTCGATCCTGGCCGCCCTCGTCGTCCCACCGCTGTACGCGACGGCGATCGCCGGGATCCGGACGATGGTCCGCACGGTCCTCGTCGAGGTGATCGCGGTGGTCGCGCTCGCCCTGATGTGGTGGGAGAAGGTGACCTCCGACCAGGCGGTCGCGATCTTCACCTGGGTGATGACCGGCCTCGGCCTCAGCCTGATCGCCAGCGTCACGTTCTCCTCCGACCGGCAGCCGGACCCGCTCGCGCCGTACCGCGACGCCCAGGAGCACCTCAAGCAGCTGCTCGCGCTCGCCGGCAGCCTCAGCTCGGGCCTCGACGTGGGCGCCCTGGGCGGCGAGCTGCTCAGCGAGGTCAGCGACCGGATCCCCAACCGTGGCCTCGTGCTCTACGTGCCCCGCGGCGACTCCCTGACCCCGGTGGCCTCGACGAACGACCTCGAGCCAGGCGATCTCGCCGCGTGCGAGACACTCGCCGGCGACGTACGGCACGGTGAGGACAAGGACCGACGAACGACCGTGGAGATCGGCCACGGCTTCGCCTTCCGGGTCAGCGACCAGGCCATCGTCGCGGGCCTGCGTCCCGCCGACAGCGAGCCGAGCGCGATCTCGCTCACCGAGGTCGCCACCAGCCTCGGCGACAACGCCGTGAAGCTCGACGCCGCGCTGCTGTTCGCCCAGTTCCGCGACGCCGCCACCGCCGACGAGCGCAACCGGCTCGCCCGCGAGATGCACGACGGCGTCGCGCAGGACATCGCCTCGCTCGGCTACCTGGTCGACGCCCTCGCCGCCCGCCCCGCGGACGAGCAGCAGGCGAAGGTCCTCGGCATGCTCCGCGAACGGGTATCGATCGTCGTCTCCGAGGTACGGCGATCGGTGATGAACCTGCGCACCTCCATCGGCGAGGCGGAGAGCCTGGGCGCGGCGATCAGCAACGTCGCCCGCCACCTCTCCGAGTCCTCCGGCATCCCCATCCGGGTGCGCCTCGACGAGCAGCCCCAACGGCTGCGCCCCGAGGTCGAGGCCGAGCTGTTCCGCATCGCCCAGGAGGCGATGAACAACGCCGTCAAGCACGCCCGCGCCACGTCCATCGACGTCCGCTGCCAGGTGTACGCCCCGGAGGCGATCATCACGGTCACCGACGACGGCGTCGGGTTGCAGAGCGCCCGCAGCGACTCGCACGGCCTGAAGATCATGCGAGAACGTGCCAGACTGGTGGGCGCGGAACTCGTGGTTCGCGACAATGCCAGCAGGGGCCTGACCGTGTCGGTCTCCCTGAAGGTTCCCCGTCATTCGGTCGGGTTCCATCCGGCCGACACGACACCCGAGGAGATGCCATGAGCGACAAGATCACCGTACTGCTGATCGACGACCACGAGCTCATCCGGAACGGCCTCGGCGCCGTTCTCGACCTCGAGCCGGACCTGCAGGTCATCGCCACGGCAGGGTCCGTCGCCGAGGGCATCCAGCGCTACCACGAGGTCTCGCCCGACGTCGTGGTCACCGACCTCCAGATGCAGGACGGCACCGGCCTCGACGTCGTACGCACCCTGCGCAAGGAGAACGACAAGGTCGGCCTGATCGTGCTGACGATGCACTCCGGCGACGAGCAGATCTTCGCGGCCATGCAGGCAGGGGCCTCCGGCTTCGTGGGCAAGGACGCTCCCTCCACCGAGGTGATCAAGGCGGCACGGCACGCAGCGGTCTCGCCCAAGGCCTTCGTGTGTGCCGGGCTCGTGGGGGCGATGATGCGCCGCCAGTCCGCGGAGTCCACGGCCCTGACCGAGCGCGAGCACGATGTCCTGCTGCTCCTCGCCGAGGGCCTCAACGCCGCCGCGATCGGCCAGAAGCTGTACCTCTCCGAGTCGACCACGAAGTCGCACATCGCCCGGATCTACCAGAAGCTGGGCGCCGCCAACCGCGCCCAGGCGCTGGTGACGGCGATGCGGATCGGCCTCCTCTCGACGGTCCAGCCGGCCGCTCGCTGACCCGCCCTTCCCGAGGCCCCGTTCACGGGGAAACGGTAGTCAGAACTGACTACGGGCGAGGAGACGAACTCCCGATCCGGCGGCCCCTGGATTCCGGCAGAGTTCTCGTCATCGGGGAGCACTCCCCGGGGACACAGAACAAGCCAGTGCATAGGAGAACCCCGATGGTCCAGTACCTCCAGATCCTGCTCAACGCCCGCTTCGCCAAGATGGAGGAGCGCGGCGCCACGGCCGTCGAGTACGGCCTGCTCGTCGCCCTGATCGCGGTCGCGATCATCATCGCCGTCCGCCTCCTCGGCGACAACCTGGCCGACATGTTCAACAACACCGCCACCGAGGTCGGCGCTGCCTGATTCCAGGCACGCGTCCACGACGTTCCAACGGCCGGGCTGTCTCGCACAGCCCGGCCGTTGGCCTTTCCAGACAGTCCCGAGGGGGAGCCCACGATGCACGCCGGCACCAGGGCTTGGCAGCCCGCGCCCGCAGACGAGCGCGGCGCCACCGCCGTCGAGTACGCCCTGATGATGATGCTGATCGCGGTGGCGATCATCGGCGCCGTCGCCCTGTTCGGCGATGCGGTGGTGGGCCTCTTCGAGGTGGACTTCACTCCCTGACGTCGGCGGCCCGTGCCATCCCGATCCGCTGGAGGACCGTCGGGTGCGAGCCGAACCAGAACTGGGACCATGCTGGAGGTGTGGGGTCGGCATGGGACCGCAACGCGAGACGGCGCTGGAGTGCGACGAAGGCCTGGGGGTCGTTCGTCTGCTCCAGCGCCGTCTCGTCTGCCCGGGCCTCGAGCCTCCGGCTGATGCCGTTCTGCACGGGCGCGGTGGCCAGGGTCGCGATGGCGACCAGCGCGAGCAGGCACGGCACGGTGCCGGCGCGGCGCAGGTCTCGGCGGCCGTCGGCCGCCATCAGCAGCCCGAGCAGCCCCACCCCGACCAGCGCTCCGGCGGCACCGAGGGCGGTCCCGGTCACGACGTCCCCGTGCTTCGCATGCGCCAGCTCGTGGGCCACGACCGAGAGCACCTCGTCACGTGGGGTGCCGTCGACCAGGTTGTCGTAGAGGACGACCCGCCGGGTGTGGCCGAAGCCCGAGACGTAGGCGTTCAGCGTCGTCGTACGACGTGAGGCGTCGGCCACCAGCACGTCGTCCACCGCGACGCCCTCCCGGTCGGCGAGGGCGAGCACCTCGGTGCGCAGCGGCCCGTCCGGCAGCGACTCGAAGTGGTTGAAGACGGGCTCGACCAGTACGGGGTAGACGAACGAGCCCAGGACCACGAGCGCCGCGGCGACGACACCCGCGACCGCGGGCCAGGCACGCGGCAAACGGCGTACACAACCGACGAAGGCGATCACGGCGAGCGAGGTCGTCACCACCGCCACCAGCTCGCCCTTGACGACGTCGACCGCCCAGTCCGACCAGGATCCGGCCGCCAGCCCCTCGTCGAGCGCGAGCCGGCGCAGGGCGATCGCGAACGGCAGGGTCACCAGCCGGCCGACGACCGTCAGCCCGGCGACCACGACGGTGATCCGCACCCACCACCAGCCCGGCACGCGCTCGGCCCACGCCCGGCCACGGCTGCTGAAGCCCAGCCAGCAGGCGACGGCGAGCGAGACCGCGAGCGAGGACCAGCTCCACGTCCGGGCCCACCGCGCGTAGTGCTCGGCTCGTTCGATCTCGGAGAACGTGAAGACCGACGATGCGCGCGCCGGGGTCGGCATGCCGCCCGGAACCGGTTCCCACGGCACCCGTGACGCGGCGATCAGCACGAAGGCGGCGAGGCCGAGGACGACGGTGCCGAGCGCGACCCTCCGCGCAGCCCCTCCGGTGTCCACTCCCCTACTCTGGCACGCTGGCCAACGCGGCCAGCCGCGACCGCCACGCCGCCGTCAGGTCCGCCTCGCTCCAACCGAAGTGGCGACGCAGCGCGACATCGAGCGCGGTGCCGTCGAGGACGTCGTCGTAGAAGCGGACGAGAGCGGCCGCTCCCCCGTTCTCCGCCAGGGTCACGGCGACCTGCCACGCCGCCTCGTAGAGCGTGCCGAGGTGACTCGCGCCGGGGTCGAAGTCGCTGTCGGCCGGCAACGCGTCCGGCAGACCGTCACGCCGGACCTGGCGGATCACCTGGGCGGCCGTCCGTGTCACCGGGAGGGTCACGTCGCGGAGCGCGACGTAGTCCGCGAAGCCCTCGACCAGCCAGAGGGGCGCACCCTGGGCCAGCGCCGCGCCGGTCACCGCGTGGACCGCCTCGTGCGTCATCACGACCTGGGCAGCGACGGGGTCGAGGCCGTCGTACACGGAACGGTTGATGAACACGTGGACCGGGCTGCGCGGAGCCGTCGAACCGTCGACGGGCGCGGTGACGGCCGCGATGGCGTCGTAGGCGCCGCGATCGGCACCCAGCGCGCGATGCAGCTGGCCGCCGTCGGCGGGCACCTCGACGACGAGGCCGTCACCCCGGCCGAGCAGCGGGCGGGTCGCCGCGACGGCCCGGCGCGCGCGACGCGCGTAGGTCTCCACGTCGGTCGCCTCGCCGGCGGCCACGACGACCGCCCCCGGCACCCGTCGTACGACG
Organism: Nocardioides sp.; assembly: GCA_035539555.1. Taxonomy (GTDB): domain Bacteria; phylum Actinomycetota; class Actinomycetes; order Propionibacteriales; family Nocardioidaceae; genus Nocardioides. Next base: position 39,375 of record DATLIG010000125.1, read on the forward strand.
ACCGGGCCGGTCAGCCACAGCGGGACGCGCCGGGCGTCCGCACCGACCGCGGCGATCGTGCGGCCGCCGTCGGCGAACGACACCGGAACCTCGACGCGCGCGGAGGCGCGGTCGAAGCCGGCGTAGCGCCAGGTGACCGCGACCAGCCCGTCCCAGGCGTCGTCGCCCGCGGTGGTGCCGGTCTCGGTGATGTAGGTCAGCGTCACGTCGGTCAGGCGCAGCGCCGCGACATTGCGGGCGATCGCCGTGAGCAGGTCGGCGGCGGTGC
>DATLIG010000126.1:0-4478 GCA_035539555.1 Nocardioides sp.
AGGTCCTGCTGGGCGACAATCCGAAGCACGAGGTACTGCCGTTCCTGGCCCTTGATCGTCCGCATCTCGATGTTCTCGATGACAGCGGCCCCGTGATTGGGGTAGACGACCGTTTCGCCGACGGTGAAAGTCATATGAGCAAAACCCCTTCCTAGACCACCTATCCTACCACGCCCCGACGGCTCACCAGAAAGCGTTTGCGCAGGTCAGCACGGCAATCGGGGTGGCATCGGTGGCTTGACAACCCGCATGAGGTGTGCGTCCGGCGCACGGTCCGCCTGTGGGACAGATCACCCGGCGGCGGTCCGGCGGCCGCCCCTGCGGTCCTCGTCGCGCACGCGTGTGGGATTGGGCGCCGATCGGCGGGCCCGCGCCCACGGGCGCTGCCGGTGGTCAATACTGCTCGCCATGGCAAGGATGCAGCGCTGGAAGCGCAGTCGCTCTGCCGGGGAGGGAACAGGCCCGGACGCGGAGGTCGAGGAGACCGCCGTGGAGCAGGTCGACGGGGAGCTCGGGGAGACCGACGAGGTCGAGCTCGTCGGGGCGCCCGGCGACCCGGCCGGCCCCGAGGACCCCGACGGGCACGAGGACGGGGAGGCCGCACTCGACGAGGAGCTGGCCGACGACCTCGACCCGGACACCGACCTGACGGAGATCGACGACGACCTGGACGACGACCTGGACGACGACCTGGACGAGGACGCGGACGAGGGGTCGGACGAGGACCTGGCCGACGACCTCGAAGGCGACCTCGACGACGACGACCTCGACGAGCTCCCCGAGGACGGCCGCCCCCTCCTGCCGAGCGCCACGGGCAACCGCTTCGGCGGCGGCCTGCTCGCCGTCCAGCTGCTGCAGGCCGCGCATGCCAAGCAGGCCATCACCACCGCACTCGCCCTGGCGCTCGCCGCCGCCGTCTCCGGGCGCCCGGCCCGCGAGACCGCCGTCGTGCTGCTGACCGTGCTGGTCGGCCAGACCATCCTCGGCTGGCACAACGACATCGTCGACCGGCAGCGCGACCAGGCCCACGGCCTGACCGGCAAGCCGGTCGCCATGGGCCGGATCTCGACCGACACGCTCTGGTACGCCCTCTTCGTCGCGGCGCTGCTGCTCGTCCCGTTGGCGATCACCACCGGCATCAAGGCCGGCTGTCTCTACCTCGCCTCGGTCGCCGTCGGCCTGCTCGGCAACGTCGTGCTGCGCACCGGCTTCTTCTCGTGGTGGTCGTGGGCGGCGTCGTACGCGCTGCTGCCCGCCTACCTGTCCTTCGGCGGTTGGGGCGGTCAGGCCGAGGGCAACCCGCCCGAGCCCTCGATCGTCGTCCTCGCCGCCCTGCTGGGCATCGGCGTGCACTTCATGCGTGCCGTGTGGGGCCTGGTGGCCGACCACGAGGACGGCTGGACCTACCTGCCGCTCAAGCTGGGACTGAAGCTGGGCGCCACGCGGCTGCTGGCGCTGTCGACGGTCTACACCGCGATCATCGCCATCCTGATCGCGGTGATGGGCGCCAAGGTCGGCCTGAGCAAGTAGCGGCCATCGCGGACCGCTAGAGTGTGGCCGCTCACCCGGTTCCACCGGCCGCCGCGGCGGCCGACCACGACAGACCAGCGGAGGCCTGCCGACATGCCCCACCTGCGCCCGACCGCGATCGCCGGACTGCTGCTGGCCCTCGTGCCCGCTGCCGCGACGCTCTCGTCCTGTGGCTTCGACTACCCCACCGACCGGGTGAACACGATCGCCGCGGGCACGAACAACCGCGACCACTCGGTCGACGCGCTCGGCATCCGGGTGCTCGCCACCGCGCAGGGCGAGGGCCGCCTGATCGGCGCCCTGTCCAACAACTACGACGACGACGCGTCGCTCGACACCGTGACCTCGCCCGACGGCGTCGCCACGGCGGCCGAGTTCGAGCCGGTCGAGGTCGCGGGCCGCGGCACCGTCAACCTGGCCAACCTGGCCCCGATCAACCTGACCGGCGACTTCACCGCCGGTGACGTGATCGCACTCGACCTGACGTTCAGCACGGGCGAGACCGCCAGCCTCGACGTCCCGGTCGTCAAGAACTGCTTCCAGTACACCCAGGTCCCGACGCCCGAGGCCGCCGAGGGCGAGTCGTCGGAGGCCGCCGAGGGCGAGCACACCGAGGCGGTCGAGGGCGAGGCCGCCGACGCCGCCGCCGAGGAAGAGGGCCACGCGGCCGAGGGCCACGAGGAGGAGGGCGGCGACGCCACCTTCAACTGCGCCGACCAGGCGCCGGCCCCCGAGGGCGCGCACTGATGACGTTCACCCTCGTGCTGCTCCGCCACGGCGAGAGCGAGTGGAACGCCAAGAACCTCTTCACCGGCTGGGTCGACGTCGCGCTGACCGAGAAGGGTCGCGGCGAGGCCGTCCGCGGCGGCGAGCTCCTCAAGGAGGCCGGCCTGCTGCCGGACGTCGTCCACACCTCGCTGCAGCGCCGCGCGATCAACACCGCCGCGCTCGCGCTCGACGCCGCCGACCGCCACTGGATCCCGGTCCGCCGTTCCTGGCGCCTCAACGAGCGCCACTACGGCGCCCTGCAGGGCAAGGACAAGAAGCAGACGCTCGAGGAGTACGGCGAGGAGCAGTTCATGCTCTGGCGCCGCTCCTTCGACGTCCCGCCGCCGGACCTGGCCGACGACGATGAGTACTCCCAGGCGGGCGACCCCCGCTACGCCGACCTCGGCGACGAGATGCCCCGCGCCGAGGCCCTCAAGCAGGTCATCGAGCGGCTGCTCCCCTACTGGGACGCCGGCATCGTGCCCGACCTGCGCGCCGGGCGCACCGTGCTCGTCGCTGCCCACGGCAACAGCCTGCGCGCGATCGTCAAGCACCTCGACCAGATCAGCGACGCCGACATCGCCGGCCTCAACATCCCCACCGGGATGCCGCTGGTCTACGAGCTCGACGAGGACACCCTGGCGCCCACCGTCCCCGGTGGCCGCTACCTCGACCCGGAGGCGGCCGCCGCGGCTGCCGCCGCCGTCGCCAACCAGGGTCGCTGAGCAGCAGCGGGCGAGGAACGAGCCCGCTGCGTGGGCTCAGCGAGATTGAGCAAGGCCCGCGACTGAGCCTGCGAAGCCGCGACGGCCGCGTCGAAATCCGGTCGGTCGAGCAGCAGACCCACCGTCAGCTCGCCAGCACCCCGTCCGCCACGACCGCCAGCATCGCGTTCGCGGCCGCCGGCTCGAGCTCGCTGTTGTCGACCACCGCGGCGACCCCGCCGACCAGCCGGCACAGCTGCATCGCGTCGACGTCACCGCGCAGCGCTCCCTCGGCGGCGAGCGCGTCGATGACCCGCTGGTTGGCGTTGAGATAGGTCCGGCACTTCGCCGCGAAGGGTGAGCCCTCGTCGCCGAGCGCGCTGGTGATCCGCCACGCGGCCCCCTTGTGGCGGGTGAGGAACTCGACGTACGACTCGAACCACGCCAGCAGGCGGTCGCGGGGGGCGCCGTCACCGGCCAACGCCGTGTCGGCGGCGGCCGTCACCGTCTCCACCCAGGCCTGGATGGCGGCGTCGTACAGCGCTTCCTTGGTCGGGAAGTGGCGGTAGAGCGTGCCGACGCCGACGCCCGCGCTCTTGGCGACCTCGTCCATCGAGACGGCGTCGTAGCCCTTCTCGCGGAACAGCTGGCGGGCGATGTCCGCGATCCGCTCACGGTTGCGTACGGCGTCGGCGCGCAACGGCTTCACCTATTTCCTTGCTAAACGGAGACACCCTCCGTATCGTTGGGACTAACCGGAGTCATCCTCCGCTACAGCGTACCTCGGCCTCCCCGGCCAGAACAGGACATCACCCTTGTCTTCTTCAGCAACCACCACGCCGCCCGCCGCGGCACCCCGGGCCACCACCCGGACCACGACCGCCGCGGGCATCTACATCGTGCTCCTCGCCCAGCTGATGCTGGTCCTCGACTCCGCCGTCATGAACGTCGGACTCCCCCACATCGCCAGCGACCTCGACTTCGACGCCGCGTCGCTGTCGTGGGTCCTCAACGGCTACGCGCTCGCCTTCGGCGGCCTGCTGCTCCTCGGCGGCCGCCTCGGCGACGTCCTCGGCCGGCTGTCGGTCTTCTGGATCGGCCTGGCCGTGTTCACCCTCTTCTCACTGCTCGGCGGCCTCGCCACCGAGCCGTGGATGCTGGTCACCGCGCGAGCCCTCCAGGGCGTCGGCGCCGCGATCGCCGCACCGTCGGTGCTCGCCCTCATCACGACCAGCGCCCGTGACGAGGCGGCCCGCAACCGCGCGCTCGCGCTGTTCACGGCCGTCTCCTCCGGCGGTGCCGCCCTCGGCATGCTGCTCGGCGGCGTCCTCACCGACCTGCTCTCGTGGCGCTGACCGCGCCGACGACGTCGAACCGGCCGGGCCGGCGGGGCGTGTCGGCCACGTGGCGGCGGACGGTGAGCAGCACGGCCAGGCCGATCGGCACGTTGATGAAGAGCGTCCAGCGCCACGAGAG
>DATLIG010000127.1:0-17171 GCA_035539555.1 Nocardioides sp.
GGTCTTGCCGGTGAACGGCTCGACGGCCACCGAGACCTTCGACGACGCCTTCGGGTCGACCTTGTTCAGCTGTGTCACCCGGACGGCGGCCTCGTTCGGGTCGCCCGCGTAGTTCGCGGTGCCGTCGGGCAGCGTCCCCTCGCTCTCGATCCCGGTCAGGCTCTTGGCCGTCTCGACCATGCCCTCGCGGTCGAGCTTGTCGTCGGCGATGGCCTTCTCGAGGATCGCCTTCATGACGTAGCCGCTGCTGTAGCCGATCGAGAACCAGTCGTTCGGTGCCGTGGTGCCCGCGGCCGCGCGCATCTTCTCCATGCCGGGGGTGTCGGCGTCCCATGTCGGGAAGGACGTCGCCTGCAGGTAGAGCGCCTGGATGGCCGGGCCCGCGGGCGATTCGAGGACGGCAGCGTTCCAGCTGGGGATCGAGCCGACGAACTTGCCGGTGAACTTCTGCGCCGCGCTGCCACCGACGACGGCCGCCATCTCCTTGGGGCCGGTGGCGATCACGACGTAGTCGGCCTTGGACTTCAGCACCGCGCCGACGGCCGCCGACTGGTCGTCACCGCCGTCGACCTGGCCGGTGGTGATGTCGGTGAAGTCGAGGCCGCGCTCCTTGGCCGCGATCCTCGCGCCGACCATCGCGTCGTCGCCGTAGTCACCGGGGAAGTGGACGACCGCGATCGACTTCGCGCCCTGGTCGGCGGCGTAGTCGACGATGTTCATGGCCTCGGTGCAGTAGCTCGAGCCGACCTCGAGCGAGATGTCGTCGAAGATCCAGTTCGAGCCGAGGGACGCCGGCCCCACCAGGATCGACTCGTTCGTGGCGTCCTCGAGGATCGCGTTGGTGTGCGCGGTGCCGAGCGACTGGCTGACGGCGAGGATGTCGTCCTTCACCTCGTTGAACAGCTCGGCATGCTTCTCCGTGTCGTAGCCGCTGTCCTTGACGTACTTGGTCACGTTGACCTCGTAGCCCCCGACGCCGCCGGCCTTGTTGACCTCGTCCCAGAAGGCCTTCTGGCCCGCGGTGAACGGCTCGCCGACGCCCTTGAAGACACCGGTGAGGTCGGTGATCGTGCCGAGGTAGATGCAGCCCAGGCTGTCGTCGACCGCGTCCGGACAGGCCTCGTCGGTGACACCCGGCGCGGCACCACCGCCACCCGAGTCGTCGTCGCGGCCGCAGCCCGCCACGGCCATGGTGACGGTCAGGGCCGTCGCGACGACCCCCACGCTTCTCAGCCTTCGGTTCACGGTTCCTCCTGGTGTGGTGCGGGTGGTGGGTGGTGCAGCGGTACGACGGGTCAGTACGAGAACGGGAAGCTCTTCCAGTAGGTGCGGACGCGGTGCCAGATGCCGAAGAGGCCGCGTGGCTCGAAGAGCAGGAACGCCACGATCAGGACGCCGTACATGATCTGCTCGAAGTCGAAGATGTTCGGGTGCTCGCTGGCGGAGCTCGACAGGAACGGCACGAACGCCGGCAGCTCGCTCGCGATCCGCGGGAGGATCGCGATCAGCATCGCGCCCATGATCGTTCCGGAGATCGTGGCGACGCCGCCGATCAGCACGATCGCGATGAACTGGACCGACAGCAGCAGGTTGAAGGACTCCGGGGTGAAGTGCCCGCTCGCCGAGAACATCAGCGCGCCCGCGATCCCCGCGTAGAACGAGGAGATCGTGAAGGCGACGACCTTGTAGCGGGTGAGGTTGACGCCCATCACCCCGGCCGCCACGTCGCGGTCGCGGATCGCGGCGAACGCCCGGCCGACGCGCGAACGGGCGATGTTGCGCGCGACCAGCGCGGCGACGACGAGGACCGCGAGGAAGAGCCAGTACAGCTTCTGCTCCTCGGTCCAGCCGCCCTTGAACCCCTCGTCGACGGTGAACTCGATGCCGAGGAACGCCGGCTTCGCGGCATCGCGACCGACCTGCGCACCGCCGGTCATCTCGTTCCACTCGAAGAAGAAGTACTGGCCGATGAAGACGAGGCCGAGGGTGACGATCGCGAGGTACAGGCCGCGCAGCCGGGTGGCGAGCGGCGCCACGACGGCACCGAAGGCGGCTGCGACGAGGCCGGCGCCGAGCAGCCAGGCGGGCATGAAGTCGATGCCGAGGCCGAGATAGCGCCCGTCCTCGTCGCCGGCCATCACGGCGGCGGTGTAGGCGCCGACGCCCACGAAGAAGGCGTGGCCGAGGGACACCTGGCCGGCGTACCCGGTGACGAGGTTGAGCCCGATCGCACCGATCGCCAGCACGAGACCGCTCGCGAGGATGATCAGCAGGTCGTCGGTGACCATCAGCGGTACCAGTGCCGCGACGACGAGGACGGCGAGGGCACCCAGCGCCTTCGAGCGGGTGTTGAGCAGCGCCATGTCCTGGCGATAGCTGGTGTAGAGCTCGGGTCGGCCCCACGCGACCATGCGCGTCATACCCGCTCGACCTCCCTCGTGCCGAACAGCCCGTAGGGCCTGACGAGGAGCACCACCAGCATCACGAGGTACGGCGTGATCGAGCCGATGTTGGTGTCCAGGCCCGGGAACCAGTCCCGGTGGTACGACGTCACGATCTGTTGCGTCACCCCGATGATCAGTCCGCCGAGGACCGCCCCGCCCAGCGAGTCGAGGCCGCCCAGGATGATGACGGGCAGGGCGAGCAGCGCGATGTGCCAGTGGTTCTGGTCGACGGTGCGGCCCGCGGCGGCGAAGACGCCGGCGACGGTCGCGAGGGCACCGGCGAGGGCCCACGACACGGCGAAGACCGTGCCGACGTTGACGCCCTGCGCCATGGCCGCCTCCTGGTCGAGCGCCGAGGCCCGCATCGCCAGCCCGATCGGGGTCCACCGGAAGAACGCGAAGAGTGCGAGCACCAGGACGGTGGTGACCGCGAAGGCCGCGAGGTCGCGGTGCTCGATGTAGACGCCGCCGACCTCCCAGGCGTCCAGCCCCCACGGGTCGCCGACGATGCGCTGGTCGGAGCCGACGAACATGCCGGACACGATCCGCACGATGATGTCGATGCCGATCGTGATGATCGCGATGACGAAGACGGCCTTGCCGACCATCGGCCGGATCGCGACCCGCTCGATCACCAGCGCCACGGCGGCGATCGCGATGGCGCCGACGACGACGGCCGGCACGAAGCCGATCTCCGGCGAGAGGTAGGTGACCAGGACGGTGCCGGCCAGCAGGAACGCAGGCTGGGCGAAGCTGATCACGCCCATCGCCTTGTAGATGATCACGAACCCGAGTGCCAGCAGGGCGTAGATCGACCCGAGGCCGACCCCGCCGGCGACCGCTCCGAGCAGCTGCGTCATGCCGCACCTCCGACGTACATCTCCTCGACGAGGTCACGGAACATCGCGTCGATCGAGGACCGCTTCACCTTCTGGGTGGCGGTCAGCTCGCCGTCCTCGTGGTCCAGCTCCTTGGGCAGCATCCGGAAGTGCTTGATCTGCTCGACCGGGTTGTGCCGCTGGTTGACCTCGTCGACGACCGCCTGCACCAGCGCACGGACCTCGGGCTTCTCGGCGAGGTCGCGGTAGGTCGTGAACGCCAGGTTGCGCTGCTGGGCCCAGTCGCCGACCGTGTCGAGCTCGATGCCGATCAGCGCGGTGAGGTACTTGCGGCCGTCGCCGATGACGATCGCCTCCTTGACGTACGGCGACGCCTTCAGGCCGTTCTCGATCTCCGACGGGGCGACGTTCTTTCCGCCGGCGGTGATGATGATGTCCTTCATCCGGTCGGTGATCCGCAGGTGCGTCCCGTCGACCCACTCGCCGACGTCGCCGGTGTGCAGCCAGCCGTCCTCCGACACGGTGCGGGCGGTGGCCTCGGGGTCCTGCCAGTAGCCGGCGAAGACCGCCGGGTGCCGGGTGAGGATCTCCCCCGTGGCCTCGTCGACCTTCACCTCGATCCCGTCGTGGGCCTCGCCCACGGTGCCGAGCCGTACCCTGCCGGGCCGGTTGGCGGTCGCGATCGCGGCGTTCTCGGTCATCCCGTAGAGCTCGTGCATCGGGACGCCGATGCCCATGAAGAACTGCAGGACCTCCGGCGCCACCGGTGCCGCGCCACAGCTGGCGTGGCGCACCCGGCGCAGGCCGAGCCGGTCGCGGAGTGCGCGGTAGAAGAAGAGCCAGCCGACGGCGTACGCGATCCGGGTGGCGGGCGTGTGCTTGCCGCCAGTGGCGGCCAGCCTCGCCCCGAGGTGATCGGCGCGGGCCAGCCAGAAGCGGGACCAGCGGCGCTTCGCCCAGGTCGCGGAGTCGAGCTTGATCCGCGCCGTGGCGAGCAGCTTCTCCCAGATCCGGGGCACCGCGAAGAACAGCGTCGGCTGCACCTCGCGCAGGTTCTGCGGCACGGTCTCGATGGACTCGGCGAAGTTGACCTGCGTGCCGGCGCCGGCGTTGTACCAGGTCGTGAGGACCCGCTCGGCGACGTGGCACAGCGGCAGGTAGGACAGGGTGAGGTCCTTCGGCCCGGGCGCCGGCTTCGCGAACGGACTGCGCTCGAGCACGGTCTCCAGCGCGAACTCGGCGTTGCCGACGGTGAGCATGGCGCCCTTCGGCGGCCCGGTCGTGCCGGAGGTGTAGACGAGCGTCATCACGTCGTCGGGCCGGGCCGCGTCGACGAGCGCCTCGACCGCACCGGGGTGGGCGGCGCGGTGCTCGCGCCCGAGCTCGAGCAGGGCCTGCCAGGAGAGCAGCCGCGGGTCGTCGTACGAGCGGAGGCCGCGCGGCTCGACGTACACGATCCTGCGCAGGGCCGGCAGGTCGCCGGACTCGAGCGCCTTGTCGACCTGCTCCTGGTCCTCGGCGAGATGGAGGCAGGCGCCGCTGTGCGCGAGGAGGTACGACGTCTCGGCGGTCGGGTTCGTCGGGTAGAGCCCGACCGTGGTGGCCCGGACGGCGACCGTCGCGATGTCGAGGAACAGCCACTCGGGCCGGTTCTCGGACTGGATGCCGACGCGGTCGCCCGGCCGGACGCCGAGCGCCAGCAGCGCATGCCCGACGTCGAGCACCGTGTCCCAGTAGGTCGACCAGGTGATCTCGTGCCAGATGCCGAGCCGCTTGTCGCGCATGGCGACGGCCTTCGGCGACCGGGCGGCCCGGTCGCGGATCCGCGTGACGATGGTCCGGGTCATGCGGGAGCCGCCTCTCCGCCGAGGTAGGCGCGGATCACGTCCGGGTTGCGCTGGATCTCGGCCGGTGTGCCGGTGGCGACGGGGGTCCCGAAGTCGACGACCATCACCCGGTCGGCGACGTCCATGACCAGGCCCATGTCGTGCTCGACCATGATCATCGGGATCCGCAGCTCGTCGCGGATGTCGAGGATGTAGCGGGCCATGTCCTCGGTCTCCTCGAGGTTCATGCCGGCGACCGGCTCGTCGAGGAGGAGCAGCCGCGGCTCCATCGCGAGCGCCCGGCCGAGCTCGACCCGCTTCTGCACGCCGTAGGGCAGCAGTCCGACGGGCATCTTGCGCCACTGCTCCAGCTCGAGGAAGTCGACGATCTCCTCGACCTTCACCCGGTGCCGCAGCTCCTCGTTGCGCGCCCGGCCCCACCACGCCATCGCCGCGAGGGTGCCGTAGCGCAGGTGCTGGTGACGCCCGAGCATCAGGTTGTCCAGGACGGTGAGGTTGGCGAAGAGCTCGATGTTCTGGAACGTGCGGGCCATGCCGAGCCGGGCGATCGCCGGAGGTCGCATCCCGACGAGGGCCTTGCCGTCGAGCGTGACCGTGCCGCGCTGGGGGCGGTAGACGCCGGAGAGGACGTTGAAGATGCTCGTCTTGCCCGCACCGTTGGGGCCGATCACCGCGAACAGCTCGTCCTCGCCGACGGTGAAGCTGACCCCGTTGACCGCCTTCACCGCGCCGAAGGACAGATGGACGTCCTCGAAGGAGAGGACCGGGGCGGCGGCCCCCGGCACCGGCAGCTCGGTCACGACGCCCACCGCTTTCGCCGGCGGTAGTGCTTGACCTTCCGGAACGACCTGGCCGCCTCGCCCTCGGCGCCGAGGCCGAGGTAGAACTCACGGACGTCGGCGTCCTCGCGCAGCTGCTCGGCGGAGCGGTCCATGACGACCCGGCCGTTCTCCAGGACGTAGCCGTGGTGGGCGATCGAGAGCGCCATCGTCGCGTTCTGCTCGACGAGCAGGATCCCCGTGCCCTGGCTGTTGATCTCCACGATGATGTCGCGGATCTGGTCCACGACCTTGGGGGCGAGGCCGAGCGACGGCTCGTCGAGGAGCAGGTAGCGCGGGTCCGACATCAGCGCCCGGCCGATCGCCAGCATCTGCTGCTCGCCGCCGGAGAGCAGGCCGGCCTGGCCGTCGCGACGCTCGCGCAGGATCGGGAAGAGCCCGTAGACGCGCTCCAGGTTGGCCTTGAGGTTGCGCCGGTCGGCGTACGCACCGACCCGGAGGTTCTCCTCGGCGGTCAGCTCCTTGAAGACCCGCCGCCCCTCCAGCACGTGCTTGATGCCCTTGCGGGCGAGCGCCGAGGGGCGGAGCTGGCCGACGGAGTCACCGTCGAGGGTCACCGAGCCCTTGCGGATCTCGCCGTCGTGGACGTCGAGGAGCCCGGACAGCGCGCGCAGGAGCGTGGACTTGCCTCCGCCGTTGGCGCCGAGGAGGGCGACGATCCGGCCGTCCGGAACCCCCAGGCTCACGCCACGCAGCGCGAGCACGACGTCGTCGTACACCACTTCGAGGTTCTGGACAGCGAGCACCCGCAGCTCCCTCCCCTGTGATGGACATCACAAGTTCGGAGGAACGTAGCGGCCCCGGAACGGGCTGTCACCGTTACTGACCAGTAGACCCGCACGCTGGGTCCGAATCGTGACCTTGTGAACGGCTCTCAGGTCGCTCCGGCCTCAGCCTGGATCAGGCGAGGCGGGCGGCCCGGCGCAGGTCGGCGGAGACCGCGCGCCGGCTGGCGAGGGTGACCAGCGTCCCGACGGCGAGGCCGCGGACGTCGAACTCCGCGACCACGAGCGAGCCCGTCTCCGCGGGCGAGAAGAACAGGGCGAGCCGGGCACGGAACGGACCGCACCGGCCCTCCTCGACCCATGCGACCGCTGGCGCCGCGACCACCGTGCACATCCGCGGCCGGATCCCCGGCACCACCGTCACGTCCACCCAGGTGGTGCCTGCGGCCCTCACCCCGTCGTCCGCGGGTACGACGTCCGCGACCGCGCGCAGCGACGACTGCCACGCGGGGCGGTTCCGGGGGTCGGCGAGGTAGGCGTAGGCGCGCTCGGCCGGGACCGGGAAGGGCACCTGGATCCGGGTCACCGTCCCATCATGACGAGTCAGGCCACGGCGGCGGTCGCCGCATCGGCGCCCGGAGCGTCGGCGGACGCCGGGCGGCCGGCCTGCAGCACCAGGACGAAGGCCAGGAAGACCGGTCCGGACGCGCCCACCATCTGACCGGCCAGGAAGCCGTCGACCGGGCCGTAGACCGGGGACGCGAGCACGCTGGTGACCGCTGCCGCCGGGGTCGCGAGGGCCGCACCCCACGCCAGCCACCGCCATCGCCGCTCCTGCTCGCCGCGGGACTCGCGCCCGGCCCGCAGCGCACCGGCGAGGCACGCGAGGACCAGGCCCCAGGCGGGCAGCAGGTGGCCGAGGAGCACGAGGGAGACCGGTGTGCCCGACGGCAGCTCGGCGAAGCGGCTCACCAGCCACAGCGAGCCTGCGAGCGATGCGACCACCAGTGCGGCGTACTGTCGCGCTGCCCCGGGCGCGACCGGGACCCGGCGGCCAGGACCGCTCGCGAGGACCAGCGCCACGGCGCCCGCTCCGGGGGCGACGACGCCGAGGGCGGACGCACCCAGGTCGATGCCCATCATCGCCTCGAGGTCACCGTCGATCCGGCCCAGCACGGTCCAGACGACCCGCAGCAGGGGCGCGGTCAGCATGAAGGAGATGTTCAGCGTGATCCAGGCCCGGTGACCGGCGACGTCGCCGCGGCGGATCGCGGCGAACGCCAACGCCGCGGTCCCGACGGTGGAGGAGGCCAGCACCCACAGCTGCAGGTCGAAGGCGGTGCCTCCGAAGTAGTCGGCCGCCGGTGCGTCCAGCAGGAAGGCGTAGGCAGCCAGCATGCTCGTCGTCATCAGCAGCAGGTAGGCCCGGCCGGTCCAGCGGTGCAGGGCGGGCTGCCCGGCACGGAGGCGCGTCGGGAACTGCAGCATCGCCAGCGCCAGGGCGCTCGCCCCGGTGATCGTGTGGACCAGCAGGACCACACGTTGGGCGGCGTACTCCTCGGCGCGCAGCGCCACCACCGAGCCCTGCCCGAAGGCGAAGTCGTGGGACACGACGCTCGCCTGCAGCTCGTCCTGCAGCATCGGGGCACCCGGGAGGAACAGGTGCCAGGTGTAGGTGAAGGCGAGGGGGAAGTAGCCGACCGCCATCACCGCCGCCACCCAGAAGGCTGCGCGCCGGATGGTCCACGCCCCTGGCGTCGCCTGCTCGGCCATGGTGGCCGGCGGCTAGAGGATCGCGCCCGGGTTGTACGCCGCCGCGGCGGGGTTGGCCTCGACGATCGCGGCGACCTTGCGGACGACCGCCTGCGTCTGGGCCACGGCCGCGCCCGTGAACGTGATCGGCTCGGCGACCAGGGACTGCAGCTGCTCGGCGGTGAGGCCCAGGCGCTCGTCGGCGGCCAGCTTGTCGAACACGTCGTTCTCGGCCTGGCCCTGGCGCACGGCGAGGGCGGTGCCGACAGCAGCCTCCTTGATCGCCTCGTGCGCGGACTCGCGCCCGACACCGTTGCGGACCGCGGCCATCAGCACCTTGGTGGTGGCGAGGTAGGGCAGGTAGCGCTCGAGCTCGCGCTGGATGACCGCCGGGAAGGCACCGAACTCGTCGAGCACGGTGAGGAAGGTCTGGAACAGGCCGTCGACGGCGAAGAACGCGTCGGGAAGCGCCACCCGTCGTACGACCGAGCACGAGACGTCGCCCTCGTTCCACTGGTCGCCGGCGAGCTCGCCGACCATCGAGAGGTAGCCGCGGGTGACGACGGCGAGGCCGTTGACCCGCTCGCACGAGCGGGTGTTCATCTTGTGCGGCATCGCGGACGAGCCGACCTGGCCCTCCTTGAAGCCCTCGGTGACGATCTCGTTGCCGGCCATCAGCCGGATCGTGGTCGCGAGGTTGGACGGCGCGGCGGTCAGCTGCACCAGCGCGGACAGCACGTCGAAGTCGAGCGAGCGCGGGTAGACCTGGCCGACGCTGGTCAGCACCCGGTCGAAGCCGAGGTGCGCGGCGACCCGCTGCTCGAGGTCGTCGAGCTTGTCGGCATCGCCACCGAGGAGGTCGAGCATGTCCTGGGCGGTGCCCATCGGGCCCTTGATGCCGCGCAGCGGGTAGCGCCCGAGCAGGTCGTCGATGCGCTCGATCGCGATCATCAGCTCGTCGGCGACGGTGGCGAACCGCTTGCCGAGGGTGGTCGCCTGGGCAGCGACGTTGTGCGAGCGGCCGGCCATGACGAGGGTCTCGTACTCGCCGGCGAGGCGGCCGAGCCGGGCGAGCGTCGCGATGCCGCGGTCGCGCAGCAGTGCCAGCGACTGCTTGACCTGCAGCTGCTCGACGTTCTCCGTCAGGTCGCGCGAGGTCATGCCCTTGTGGATGTGCTCGTGGCCGGCGAGGGCGGCGAACTCCTCGATCCGCGCCTTCACGTCGTGGCGGGTGACCCGCTCCCGGGCGGCGATGCTCGCGAGGTCGACTCCCTCCTCGCCCTGCGCCGCGACCTTCTCGTACGCCTCGATGACACCGTCCGGGACCTCGATGCCGAGGTCCTTCTGCGCCTTCAGCACGGCGATCCAGAGCTGCCGCTCGAGGACGATCTTGTGCTCGGGCGACCAGATCTCGGCGAGGTCGGCGGCGGCGTAGCGGGTGGCCAAGACATTGGGCACGACGTTCGGGACGGTCACGGTGGGCCATTCTCCCACGGGGCGCCGCCGCGACGTGAGTCAGCGCAGGGGGCGGACGAGCACCATCTCGCCGTCCTCGTTCGCGCCCCGCACGCCGGTGAACCCGGCCTTCGCGGCGACCCGGAGGCTCGCGGCGTTGTCGGGAGCGATCGACGCCCGCACCCGTACGCCGGCGGCGTCGGCACGCGCGAGCAGGGCACCGAGCGCCTCGGTGGTCAGGCCGTAGCCGCGCGCAGGTGCCACCAGGCCATAGCCCACCTCCACCTCGGGCACCCCGTCGTCAGCTGCCTCCGGCGGGCCGAAGAAGCCGATCGAGCCGATGACGAGCCGCTGCTTCAGCGACACGATCGAGCGCGGGCCCCACGGGTCGCCGTCGCGCCACAGCGACGCGGCGCCGAGGTCGTCCTCACGGGGGAAGTCCGGGTGCCAGTCGTCGCGGCGTTCCCCCGCCCGCAACGCGGCCACCGTGGCCGCGTCCCACAGGACCAGCGCGAGCCGTGCGGTGGTGACGCCGACCGGCGCGCCGACAGGGTCAGCCATCGAGGCCCACCGCCCGTCCGTCGTACGACGCCAGCGCGGTCGCGAGCGCGACGAGGTCCTCGCGCCACGGCTCCTCGGGCCCGGGCGGCAGGATGTCGTCCCAGTCGACGGCGAAGGAGCCGAGCACCGAGGGCAGGTCGGCCGTTCGGGCCATGAACCAGACGTGCAGGTGCTCGGCACCGTCGCCGACCCGCATGACGTGGCAGCGGCCGATGTTCGGGAGGCCCTCGACGATCCGGGCGATGCGGACGGCGAGCAGCCCGTACTCGGCGGCCATCGCGTCGTCGAGGTCGTCGAAGTCGACGTGCGCCCACGGTTCGAGCATCACCACGAGCGGCAGGCCGCTGCGCTCGGCGAGGTGCTTGAGGCGCCAGCGGTCGTTGGTCCAGATCAGCCCGGCGGGCTCGGGGGTGCAGATCGTGCAGTCGACGCCGCCCTCCCCCATGCGCGCCTTCTCCGGGGCCGGCGGCGCCAACGGCTTGGGGACCAGGGCACCGTCGACGACCTCCCACGGGAAGATGTCCCAGTCGGCGACGGACGGCAGCGGCATGCGGCCGTCGGCGTCGGCGGCCGCCATCACCCGGGCGTGGACCTGTTCGGCGGACTCAGCCATGGCGCCACTCTGCCAGCCGAAGCCACTCAGGCGTCGGCCAGGATCCGCTGCCACCACACGACGTCGATCCACCGGTCGAACTTCCGGCCGACCTCGCGGAGCACGCCCTGGCGCTCGAACCCGCAGGCCCGGTGCAGTGCCTCGCTGGCGTCGTTGGGCAGGGAGATGCAGGCCAGCGCCGTGCGGACGCCGCCGGCTGCCATCCGGGCCAGCAGGTCGTCGTACAGGGTGCGGCCGAGGCCGCGCCCGGCAGCGGCGGGGGCGAGGTAGATGGTGACCTCCCGGGTGCCGTCGTAGGCACCCTTGGGCCGGAACTCCGAGGAGTAGGCGAAGCCGAGGACCTCGTCGTCGGCACCGACCGCCACCAGGAAGTGGTCGCCCGGGTGGGGTGAGGCGAGCAGCTTCTCCCACTTGGCGCGTGGAGGCGGGGAGAGGTCGAAGGTCGCGGTGCCCTCACGGACCTCGCGCGCGTAGATGGCCGCGACGGCGTCGAGGTCGCCGTCGGTGGCGACCCGGATCGTGGCCACGGTCAGTCCTCGGTGAGGGAGGCACCCTCGACCACGCCGAGCGGCTCGGCGGCGATGTCGGAGCGGCGCTGCAGGCCGTCGAAGGCGATCAGGTCGGCGGCGGCATAGGCGCGGGCGCGGGCGTCGGCCACGTCGTACCCGACCGCGCGGACGGCGAGCACGCGACCGCCGGCGGTGACCAGCTGCGGGCCGTCCGGACCGTCGGCGAGGGCGGTCCCGGCGTGGATGACGTCGACGTCGGAGACGCCGTTGGCGGCGCCGACGCCGGTGATGACGTCGCCCTTCGACGACGACTCGGGGTAGCCGGCCGAGGCGAGCACGACCGTCACCGAGGCGGCGTCGCGGAACTGCGGCGCCGCGACCTCCGACAGCCGGCCCTCCGCGGCCGCGGACAGGAGCTCGCCGAGCGGCGAGTCGAGGACGGCCAGCACCGGCTGGATGTCGGGGTCGCCGAAGCGACAGTTGAACTCGATGACCCGCGGGCCGGTCTTCGTCAGCGCGAGGCCGACGTAGAGGCAGCCGATGAACGGCGCGCCGCGACGGCCCATCTCGTCGAGGGTCGGCTGGACGACCTGCTCCATCACCACCGAGGCCAGGTCGGCGGGTGCCCAGCTCAACGGCGAGTAGGAGCCCATGCCGCCGGTGTTGGGGCCTCGGCCGCCGTCGAAGATCCGCTTGAAGTCCTGGGCGGGCTGGAGCGCATGGGCGGTGGTGCCGTCGCAGACCGCGAACAGGGACACCTCCGGACCGTCGAGGAACTCCTCGATCACCACGGTGCCGCAGGCGGCGGCATGCGCCTCGGCCTCGGCCCGGTCGCGGGTCACCACGACGCCCTTGCCGGCGGCGAGAGCGTCGTCCTTCACGACGTACGGCGCCCCGAACTCGTCGAGCGCGGCCGCGACCTCCTCGGGGCTCCGGCAGGTGCGCGAGCCGGCGGTCGGGACGCCCGCGGCGGCCATGACCTCCTTGGAGAAGGCCTTCGACCCCTCGAGCTGCGCGGCGGCCTCCGACGGCCCGAAGACCGCGATGCCGGCCGCCCGGACCACGTCGGCGACGCCCGCGACGAGCGGTGCCTCGGGACCGACCACGACCAGGTCGGCGCCGACCTCCGTCGCGAGCGCGGCCACGGCGCTGCCGTCCATCAGGTCGACCTCGTGCAGCGTCGCGAAGGCGCCGATGCCCGGGTTGCCCGGCGCCGCGTGCACCTCGCTGACCGACGGGTCGCGGGAGAGGGCGAGGGCGAGGGCGTGCTCGCGGCCACCGGTGCCGATCACGAGGGTCTTCACGGTGGTCGATCCTATGAGAGTCCGGCCCGACCCGATCGGGCCGGGCCGGACCCGGACAGCGCGTCGCTCAGCGGGTGAGCGACATCTTCCTGATGACCCGCTGACCGGTGGGTGCGGTCAGGTAGAGCGTCACCGCGACCGAGCTGCGCCGCTTCAGCAAGCGGCGCGCGGTGGCGTTGAGCGTGACGGTCAGGGTGGCCCTGCCCCGGATGGCGACCCGGTAGCTGCCGGCGCCGAGCGTCGTACGACCGGCCTTCACCAGCGCCTTGCCCGAGCACGGGACGAGGCCACTGCCGCAGGCGAGCGCCACCCGCGCGGTCGTCCGCCGGGCGTTGGCGTCGAGCCGGGACGACAGGACGCTGAGCCGGGGCTGGAGGTGCGGCTTGAGCTGCGAGCGCGCCCCCACGCTGACGTTCGTCAGCCACAGCCGGTCGCGGGTGACGCGGACGATCCGGTTGTGGTCGCGGTCGGTGAACCAGATCGCCCCGTCGGCGCCGTAGGTGACCGACCTCGGACGGTAGTCGCCGACCTTCACGACAGCGCCCCGACCCGAGGCGTTGACGTGACCGATGCCCTTGGTGGCGCCGATGCTGGTGAACCACACGTTGCCGTCCCGGCCGAGGGCGAGGCTGCGGGGGGCGGTGCGGTCACCCGTCCGGATCACCCGGACCCGGTTCTCGCTGTCGACCCACCCGACATTGCCCCGCGCCGGCGCGTACCCGAGCGTGCCGCCGTCGTCGCGCCCGAACCAGATCCGTGCCGTCGGCCCGGTCGCGACGGAGTAGGGATAGGTGGCGTCGGAGGGGAGCGGTTGTCCCGCACCGCCGGTGCCGTCGGCGTTGACCTTGATGAGCCGGTCGAACTGCTGGCACCACATCGCGCCGTCGCGGCCGCGGCCCAGAGCCCCATCGCACTCCGGCGCGTTGGCGTCCCAGTTCGCGTTGTCCCCGACGATCCGCAGGATCCCGTCCTCGTCGAAGGACAGGGTCACCCACACCGCGGAGGGACCGACCCGGACCTCCTCGCCGTAGGGATAGGCCAGCCGCCACGTGTACGCCGACAGCGTGGCCGTGTCGATCCGGCTGATCTGCCAGCCCGAGTCCCACACCACCCAGACCAGGCCGGAGGCATCGACCTCGATGTCCTTGACCTTGCTGTCCGCGGCGGTCTGGGCCGGCAGGGTGAACTCGGTGATCGCGCCGCTCGTGCTGATCCGGCCGATCTTGTTCTTGTCCGCCTCGGTGAACCACATGGCGCCGTCGGGCCCGGTCGTGATCCGCCCCAGGCCGGCCGCGCTGGTCGGCACCGCGTAGCTGCGGATCGCGTCGGCCCGGTGGCGGTCGGGTGCCGTTGCGGAGCGCGCGGTCACGACGTCCGGATGGGCGTCGACGACGAGCTCAGCCGTCTTCCCGGCGCGCGGTTCCGCGTGTGCCGGCGCCCCCACGCCGGGCACCCCGAGGACCGGAAACGCAAGCGTGGCCGCCGCTGCTGCGGCGACCACGAGCTGTCTGACTGGACGATGCATGGTTGTCCCTTCGTCTTGTGGCGAAGGGTCCGGTGAGGGCCCGGACCCGTTGAGCGTCGCGACGGACGCGACGCTCAACGGGTTCGACGCACCGGTCGTCGGTTCGGTTCTGGGGGATTCCCCACGGCGTCAGGCGCCGAGTCCGTTGCGGGCGAGGAAGTCCAGCGCGGCGTCCGCGACCTCCTGCCAGTGGCTGTCGATCACCAGGGAGTGGCCGACGCCGGGGATCTCGACGATCTCGGTCGCGTGGTTCTTGTTCTTGCGCTGCTTCTTGAAGGCGGCGTTGGCCATGGCGAAGGGAACGATGTTGTCCTTCTCGCCGGTCACGACGAGCAGCGGGCCGCGGTCGGCGTTCTTCTTGGCTGCCTTGGTCCTCGCCCAGGGGTTGAAGTTGGCCGTCGCCGCCTGGAAGAGGGGGCGGCCCGGTGCCGGCGTGTGGAAGGTGGCGTAGAGGTCCCGAGCCTCCTGCTCGGACACGGCGTTGGCGAAGCCGAAGCGGAACTCGTCGAAGGTCAGGGTGACCGTGCGGCCGTAGTTCAGCGGGTTGCCGAGGACCGGGAAGGCCCCCTTGAGCGAGGAGTACGGCAGCGGCAGGACACCCTGGCTCGGGGCGGGGTCGATGGCGACGGTCCCGGCGGCGATGCCGCGGCCGGCGATGATCTGGACGAGCAGTCCGCCGAACGAGTGGCCGATCACGATCGGCTTCCGGTCGAGCCCCTCGATGACCTCCTGCACGTGGTCGGCGACGTCGCGCACCGACGTGCCGGCCAGCGATCCCGCGTTGGCGCGGGCGGCGGCGACGCTCGCCTCGTCGCCGGGCCAGTCGACGGCGACGGCGGCGTAGCCCCGCGCCTCGAGGTAGGCCTTCCAGGCGTCCCAGCTGCTGTGCAGCAGCCAGAGGCCGTGGACGAAGACGACCGGCTGGCGGCCGGACTCGTTGGCGGCGGCGACCTCTGCGGCCTCGCGGGCGGTGACGGTGGTGGTGGTGTTCATGGCTTCCTCCTCCTATGATGTAGAAAGAACGTTCGTTCTCTTGTTGGGTCAACTGTGGAGGATCGCGATGCATTCCGTCAAGAGGGGAATTCGTAGGATCGGTGCCGTGCCCGACGACGCGCCCCCGACCAGCAAGGTCTCCGAGCCCCGCGAGCGCCTGCTGCGGACGGCGACGCGACTCTTCTACGAGGAGGGCATCCACGGCGTCGGCGTCGACCGGGTGCTGGCCGAGGCCGGGGTCACCCGGGCGACGATGTACCGCCACTTCCCCGGCAAGGAGGCGCTCGTGGTCGCCTACCTCGAGCACGAGGACGCGGTGATCCGGGGCCTGTTCGCGGCCGCCGCCGAGGAGGCCGCTGCCCGCGACGCCGCGCCGGCCGAGCTCCTCGGCATGGTCATCGAAGGGGTGGCGCAGGACGCGACCCGCCTGCACACACGAGGCTGCCCGTTCATCAACGCGAGCGCGGAGTACCCGGACGCCGACGGTCCGGTGCGGGCCGTCGTACGCACGCACCGGGAGTGGTTCCGTGGCACCCTGACCGAGCTGGCCACGGCGGCCGGCTCGCACGACCCGGCCGCCACGGCCGCGTCGCTGGTGCTGCTGCGCGACGCGATGCTCGTGGGCGGCTACCTCGACGGCCGGGACGTGGCGACGGACTTCCGCGCGACGGCGCGCAAGGTGGCCGGGCTCGACAGCTGACCGGCTGCCGGGTTGCACCGTGCCTCGGTCGGGCAGACTGGGGCCCGATCCGTTCCACAACAGTCACCATTCTCGGGGGTTTCCATGCGCGTGCCGAACGTCGGCGAGGAGTTCGGCCGGTACCGGCTCGACCGGGTGCTCGGCCAGGGCGGCATGGGGATCGTCTTCGCGGCGACCGACCCGCGGCTGAGCCGCACCGTCGCGTTGAAGGTGATCACCGGCGTGCTCGCCCAGTCGCCGGAGTTCCGGGCGCGCTTCCAGGCGGAGGCGGCGGCGCTGGCGCGGCTCGACTCGCCGTACGTGATCGCGATCCACGACCACGACGAGGTCGACGGGACGCCGTACATCGTCACGCAGTACGTCGACGGCGCCGACCTCGGCACGCTGCTCAAGGAACGCGGCCCCCTCCCCGCTCGCCAGGCACTGCTGCTGTGCGCCCAGCTCGCCCGCGGTCTCGGCGACGCCCACCGCGTGGGCGTGATCCACCGCGACGTGAAGCCCGGCAACGTGCTCCTCCGCGGCGCCGGCACCGATGACGTGCACGCCTACCTCTGCGACTTCGGCATCGCCCGCGCCGACGGCATCGAGGGTCCGGCGCCGACCGCCGCCGGCATGGTCGCCGGAACCTGGTCCTACCTGTCACCCGAGCGCACCGCAGGCCTGCCCGCGTCGCCGGCGAGCGACCTCTACGCCCTCGGCTGCCTGCTCTGGGCCTGCCTGACCGGGCGCGAGCCCTACCAGGGCACCGACGTACAGGTCGCGCTCGCGCACCAGACCGCGCCGATCCCGCAACTGCCCGGCACCGGCGCGTTCGTCGACGGCCTCAACGCGCTCATCACCCGGGCCCTGGCCAAGGACCCCGCCGAGAGGTACGACGACGCGGCGGTCCTGCGCGCCGACCTCGAGCGCCTCGCGGCGCTGGCCCCCGAGCAGACGCTGGAGGCGCCGATCGCCACCCCCGGCGCGGTCACTGCAGTGCGGCCGACCGGCGGGGCCGGACCGGGCGGGGCGGCCGCGCCGCCTCCGCCGCCCCCGCCGCCGGGCGCACCGGCGCCGGTCTCCGGG
>DATLIG010000128.1:0-2672 GCA_035539555.1 Nocardioides sp.
GTGACGACCACGGACACCTCCCTCGCCGCCGACATCGACGCCACCTGCCGCCTGACGGGCGAGTTCACGCTCCGCTCGGGCCAGGTGAGCAACGAGTACTTCGACAAGTACCTCTTCGAGGCGGACCCGCAGCTGCTCGCCCGCGTGGCCCGCGAGGTGGCGCAGCTGCTGCCCGGCGACGCCGAGCTGCTCGGCGGCCTGGAGATGGGCGGCATCCCGATCGCGACCGCGGTCAGCCAGCTGGTCGGCATCCCGGTCGTGTTCGTGCGCAAGAAGGCCAAGGAGTACGGCACCGCCAAGCTCGCCGAGGGCCCGGTCTTCGACGGGAAGCGGATCGTGCTGATCGAGGACGTCATCACGACCGGTGGCGCGGTCCGGGACGCGACGAACGCGCTTCGCTCCGGTGGCGCGGTCGTCGACACCGTCGTGTGCGCGATCGACCGCAGCCCGGCGGGGGAGAACCCGCTCGCCGACGTGTCGCTGGAGGTGCGGGCCGTGCTGACCAAGGCCGAGCTGGACGCGGCCCGGGCAGCCGCCCAGGCCTGAGGGCCCGGACTTCCCGGCCACTTCCTGCGCTTCTTGCCCGTTGCAACGGCCGGGAAGTGCAGGAATCACCGCTGAAGAGGTGATTCCTGCACCTGCACCCGCCCAGCTCACTCCGCCGGAGCGCCCGCGATGTTGACGAGCCAGTCGACGCCGTACTTGTCCTTCAGCATGCCGAAGCTGTCGCCCCACGGCGCCTGCTCGAGCGGCTGGTGGATGGTGGCGCCGTCGGAGAGGCCCTCCCACCAGCTGCGGAGGGTGTCGCCGTCCTCGGCCGGACCGCTGATGCTGACCTGCTGGGTCTGAGGCTCGCCCGGGACGTGCGTCGGGTGGTCGGCGCCCATGAGGAGCACGGAGTCCGACACGGACAGGGACGCGTGCATGACCCAGTCACTCTCGCCCTCGGCCGCGGCGACCTCCGCCGCGGTGCCGCCCATGTCGGCGAAGGTCATCACGGTGAGCTCGCCGCCGAGGACGGACTGGTAGAACTCCATCGCCTCGCGGGCCTGTCCGCGCCAGTTGATGTAGGGGTTGAGGTTGATCGCCACGGTGCGCTCCTGGTCGGTCGGGGTGGGGTGGAAGGTGCGTTGCCGAACCTAGTGACCCCCGCCGACAGCAGGACTCATCGCTCCTCGGCGACCGTTCCCTCCGCGGCCTGCGCGAGCTCCTTGCGGCGCTTCGCGGCGGGCCGCTTGTGCTTCCACCACTCCCACGCGAGCGGGATCGCGGAGAAGGCGAGGATGGCGAGGGTGACGTAGTCGATGTTGTTGCCGAGCGCCGGGATCGCGGCGCCGAGGAAGTAGCCGAGCAGGGTGATCGAGACGACCCACAGGACGGCGCCGACGGCGCTCCACACGAAGAAGCGGCGCCGCTCCATCATCGTGACGCCGGCGACGACGGTGATGTAGGTCCGCACGAACGGCACGAACCGGCCGATCACGAGGGCCTTGTTGCCGTGCTTGTCGAAGAAGGCGCTGGTGTTGTCGAAGTACTTCTTCTTCAGGACCCGGCCCTCGCGCTCGTAGAGCGGCGGGCCGAGCTTGCGACCGATCTCGTAGCCGGCGACATTGCCTGCGAAGGCGGCGACGATGAGCAGCGCGATCGCGATGGCCAGCTCGACGGGCTCGTTGGAGATGCCGATGACGGAGTAGCCGGTCGTGTTGCTCCCCGCGATGAACAGCCCCAGGGCGAACAGCAGGGTGTCGCCGGGGAGGAACGGGAAGAAGAGGCCACACTCGACGAACACGATCGCCAGGGCGATCCAGATGAAGGTGTTGCCGTATTCATGCTGCAACCACTCGGGATCGAGCCACTTGATGCCCAGCAGCATCGGCACGACGAGCGGGGTCGCGACCAGCGAGTTCACGCGGTCACGCTACCTGTCGGTACCCAGCGATGTGGTCGATAGGGTCGATCCGTGGAAGAGGAGCAGCGGGCGCCGTACGACCCGATGCCCCACGGGCAGCCCGAGGTCGGGGTCGGTCCCTGGCCGGGGCCGTGGCCGGAGGGCCCCGGAAGCGACGTGTACGACGAGCAGCTGCTCCGTGAGGGCGACCGCCGCAATGTCGTCGACCGCTACCGCTACTGGTCGATGGAGGCGATCGTCGCCGACCTCGACACCCGCCGGCACGGCTTCCACGTGGCCATCGAGAACTGGCAGCACGACTTCAACATCGGGACCATCGTCCGCTCCGCCAACGCCTTCCTCGCGGCCGAGGTGCACATCGTCGGCAACCGCCGCTGGAACCGGCGCGGGGCGATGGTGACCGACCGCTACCAGCACGTCCGGCACCACCCGACCGTCGACGAGCTGCACGCCTACCTCGCCGAGCGGGAGGTCCCGCTGCTCGGCATCGACAACCTCCCCGGCTCAGCCCACCTCGAGACCATGGACCTCCCCGCGCGGGTCTGCTTCCTCTTCGGGCAGGAGGGGCCGGGCCTCTCCGAGGCAGCCCACGAGGCCTGCGACGGCACGTTCTCCATCGCCCAGTTCGGGTCGACCCGGTCGATCAACGCCTCGGCCGCCGCTGCCATCGCGATGCACTCCTGGGTGCGCCAGCACGCCGACCTCACGAGCGAGGAGGCCTGGCGGGGCTGAGCTGGACCGGGGGCTGGGCCGGGGGCTGGAC
>DATLIG010000129.1:0-15756 GCA_035539555.1 Nocardioides sp.
TACCAGTACCAGCCGCCGTCGATGAACGGCGTCAGCGTCAGGTCGAAGCTGAACGTCTGGGCGCCGGCCTCGGTGGACACGGCGGAGTCGACGCGCTGGCTGTTGCCGTTGGCGAGCGACTTGTTGACCACGACCGTCGCGCCGGCACCCTCGACGCTCACCGTCAGGCGGACCTTGTCGACGATCGTCCAGCGGCGCCAGTAGCTGGCCGGGAACGCGTTGAAGTAGGAGGCGAGGCTCACCGACTGGCCGGCGTCGACGAGCAGCCGGGTGCGGTCGACGACCTGCTCCGGGCGGAGCTTCGAGCCTCCGGCGGCGCCCTGGCGGATCGCGGTGTTGTTGAGCTCCTTGGCGGCGCGGCTGCCGCCGACGACGTACTTGTCCTCGTCGAGGTTGGGCTCGCCGAGGTCGACGTAGAGCGGGAAGACCTCGGGGTCGCGGTCGACCGGGAGGATCTGGCGCTGCAGGAGGCGGGTCACGGTGCCGCCGGTGGGCTCGCTCATGCGTCCACCCCGCCGCTCTTGAGCTCGGCGCCGTCGGCGAAGTGCGGCCGCAGCGTGTTGTCGTACATCGACAGGGCCGAGGCGATCGCCATGTGCATGTCGAGGTACTTGTAGGTCCCGAGGCGGCCACCGAAGAGGACCATCGGCTCCCGCTCGGCGAGGTCGCGGTACTTCAGCAGCTTCTCGCGGTCCTCCGCGGTGTTGACCGGGTAGTACGGCTCGTCGGTCTCCTCCGCGAAGCGGCTGTACTCCCGCACGATGACGGTCTTGCCCTCGGGGTAGGTCCGCTCGGGGTGGAAGTGCTTGAACTCGTGGATCCGGGTGAAGTCGACGTCCGGGTCGGGGTAGTTCATCACCGAGCAGCCCTGGAAGTCGTCGACGTCGAGGACCTCGGGCACCAGGTCGACGGTGCGCCACGACAGGCGCCCCTCGCTGTTGTGGAAGTACTCGTCGACCGGGCCGGTGTAGACGATCGGGACCTTGCCCTTGTACCGCTCGGCGACACCGTCGGCGAGGAAGTCGGTCTCCAGGACCACCTCGATGTTGGGGTGATCGGCCATCTTCGCGAGCCAGGCGGCGTACCCGTCGACGGGCAGGCCCTCGTACTTGTCGTTGAAGTAGCGGTTGTCGTAGTTGTAGCGGACCGGGAGGCGGCTGATGATGTCGGCCGACAGCTCCTCGGGCGAGGTCTGCCACTGCTTGGCGGTGTAGTGCGCGATGAACGCCTCGTAGAGCGGGCGGCCGATGAGGGAGACGCCCTTCTCGACGAAGTTCTCCGGCTCCTTGTCCCCCAGCTCGGCGGCCTGCTCCTTGATCAGCGCGCGCGCCTCGGCCGGCGAGTACGCCGCGTCGAAGAACTGGTTGATCGTGCCGAGGTTGATCGGCAGCGGGTAGACCTGCTGGTTGTGCGTCGAGTAGACGCGGTGCTGGTAGCCGGTGAACGAGGTGAACCGGTTGACGTACTCCCAGACCCGCTCGTTGCTCGTGTGGAACAGGTGGGCGCCGTACTTGTGCACCTCGATGCCGGTCTCCGGCTCGGGCTCACTGTAGGCGTTGCCGCCGAGGTGGGAGCGCCGCTCGATGACGAGCACCCGGAGTCCGAGGTCGCTCGCGCAGCGCTCCGCGATGGTCAGGCCGAAGAAGCCGGAACCGACGACGACCAGATCTGGCAGATCGGGCAGATCAGGGAGGTCCGGGTTCGACGAGGTGAGGGTCACGGAGGGTGAGTTTACGGACGAGTCCCCTGCCGGACACATCTGGCGCGCGTCACCACAACCGGGAACGTGACGAATATCCTGTTCTG
Source organism: Nocardioides sp. (assembly GCA_035539555.1). Classification (GTDB taxonomy): domain Bacteria; phylum Actinomycetota; class Actinomycetes; order Propionibacteriales; family Nocardioidaceae; genus Nocardioides. The sequence goes on from DATLIG010000129.1 coordinate 1,807, forward strand.
GTGAATGACCACCAGACCGGACGCCGGGGCGCTCCCTCGTTCGCGCTGGCGTGGGTGGCGGGACTGGGTCTCGCCGTGCTGACCGTCGTGTTCTCGCTCCTCGAGGACATCCCGGTGCAGGACCCCGACAGCCTGATCCCCGGCTACATCCGCTTCCCGGCCATCGTGCTGGGCGCCATCGCGATCGACGTCGTACCCCGCATGCTCGCGGCCGCCGGACGCCCGGGAGCCGGCTGGCTGCGACGGCTCGGCGCCGCCGCGCGGCGGGTGATGCGCGAGCGCTGGCCGCTGACGCACTGGAAGTTCGCGCTCAACGGCGTGATCGCCTGGTACCTCTGCTACGCCGCCTTCCGCAACGTGAAGAGCATGGCGCCCTTCGTCCACGAGGAGAACTACGACGACCCGCTGGCCGACGTCGACCGGTTCCTGTTCGCCGGGCACGACCCGGCCGCGACGCTGCACGCGTGGTTCGGCACGGGCCTGGCCGCCCACTTCTTCTCGGCCGTCTACATCGTCTGGATCGCCCTCGTCCCCGTCACGATCGCGATCGCCCTGGTCTGGACCCGGCACACCCGCGCCGGCGAGTGGTACGTCACCGCGGTCGCCGTCGACTGGGCGCTCGGCGCCGTGCTGTACGTCGTCCTGCCGACCGTCGGGCCGATCTACTCCGACCCCGGCACCTTCTCCGCACTCCCCGAGACCTACGTCAGCCGCCTGCAGGAGAGCATGTGGTCCGACCGCGTCGCCACCCTGGCCGAGCCGACGACGGCGGGCCTGCAGACGATCGCGGCGTTCGCGTCGCTGCACGTCGGGATCATGGTCACCATCTGCCTGATCGTGCAGCTGGTCGGGCTGCACCGCTGGGTGCGGATCGCGTCGTGGGTCTTCCTCGGGCTGACGATGCTCGCGACGGTCTACCTGGGTTGGCACTTCTTCGTCGACGTGGTCGCCGGCGCCGCGCTGGGCGCGTTCGCCGTGTGGATCGCGGGGATCGCGACCGGCAACCGGATCGGCTGGCGCGCGCGCCTGGTGCCGGAGCGGATCAGCCTGCCGACGCCGGCGGGAGGGCCCGCATCCCCCGGGCATCCCGAAGCGCTCGCGTCACGTTCCGCGCCTCTGCCCGACCACCCCGCAGCGGACTGAGCAGGACCACCACGAGCGCGATCAGCCACGGCTTGAGCCGGACCAGCACGTTCTCGCCGTACCGGAAGTGCACGACGAACAGGTTCCGGTACATGTAGTAGCCCTTCCAGCCCGCCAGGTCGTGCTGCTGGTCGAAGGAGAGCTGGCGCACGAGCACCGCGTCCCGCACCGCGCGGATCGGGAAGCCTGCACGGCGCGCGCGGATCGCGAAGTCCACGTCGTCGTAGAAGATGAAGTACGACGGGTCGGGCAGCCCGATCCGCTCGACGACCTCGCGGCGGACGAGGAAGCCCTCGAAGGCGACGTTCTCGACCTCGACCGTCTCCGGCATCTGTGCGCGCGAGGCGTAGGTGGAGTCGATGCTCGCCGTCTTCGGCCGGATCGTCAGCGGGTTGCGCAGGTCGAACCGGATCGCGGACTTCTCCACCAGTGCGCCGGTCAGGTCCTCGCGCACCGCGATCAGGCAGGAACCGTCGGCCTCGAGCAGGCGGGTGAGGCAGTCGGGGGCCGGGACGACGTCGTCGTCCATCAGCCACATCACGTCGAAGCCCTTGTCGTAGGCCGTCCTGAGGCCGAGGTGGAAGCCGCCGGCGCCGCCGAGGTTCTCCGTCGTGTGGATCGCGACGAGGCCCGGGAGGGTGCTGCGCTCCAGCACCTCGCGGGTGTGGTCGGTGCTCGCGTTGTTGACCACGAACACCGCGTCGGGCGCCCGGTCGAGGGCCGCGAGGCCGGCGAGCATCCGCTCCAGGAGGTCGGCCCGGTTGAAGGTGACGACGACGACCGCGACCTGCTCGGCACTCATCGGAGGAACCTCTCGTGGCCGGTGAAGTCGCCGCGCAGGCCGGCCGTCGCCGCTCGGGCGCTCAGCGGGATCCGGGCCGGCTGCGGCTTCGTGAACAGGTAGAACCACACGGTCTTCAGCCAGAACAGCAGCACGTGCACCCAGCCGCGGTAGGCCCGCAGGTTGAGCGTGTTGTTGCGCGCCATGCAGTAGTGCTTGAGGTCGCTGGGCGTGTGGTTGTACGTCGTCCGCCCGAACATCATCGGCGTCCCGAGGTCGTCGGTCGCCGGGTGCAGGAAGTGGGCGTCGACGACCGTCGCGATGCGGGCGCCGGCCCGCTCGGCACGCCAGAGGTACTCGACGTCGTCGCCCCAGATGAAGAACTCCTGGCGGGGAAGACCGATCCGCTCGACGAGGTCGCGGGTCACCAGCACGCCGTTGAACGGGATCACGACGTCGTCGATCAGCCCGTCCCTCGCGGCGGCCTCGACGGCGGCCATCTCGTGCACCACCCGGGTGCTGCCGGGCAGCCGGATCGGGAAGCACAGCCGTGACGGGTCCTGCTCGGCCAGCACCGCGGGTCCGCAGAACTCCAGCCCGTCGCGCTGCTGCCGCTCCAGGAGCAGCTCGAGGCAGTCCGGGGCCGGCAGTCCGTCGTCGTCCATCAGCCAGACCAGATCGGCACCTTCGCGCACCGCCCAGCCCAGGCCGTGGTGGAAGCCGCCCGCACCACCGGTGTTGGTCGCGAGGGTCTCGTGCCACACCAGGTCCTCGTCGAGGCCGGCGAGCCACTCCCCCGTGCCGTCCGTCGAGGCGTTGTCGACGACCAGGATCCGCTCCAGCCCGGGCGTCTCGAGCAGCCGCGGGACGAGTCGCTGCAGCATCGCCAGCCGGTTGAAGGTCACGACGACTGCCTGCACGCGCACGGAGCAGACCCTACTGGCCGGGCAGGCCCGACCCGGATTCAGCGAGCCGCGCGATCAGGCGTCGTCGGGCAGCTCGGTCAGCAGCGCGTCCGGGTCCAGCCGCGGAGGCACGCTCGCCAGCGCCAGCTGGACGAGGGCGGTGCGGGCCTTGACCTCGACCGCGCGGCGCATCCGCCCCTTGTCGTCCCCCACGAGGCCGGCGACGGTGTCGGCGACCACTCGGTCGTCGTACGACGGGCGGGTGCCGGGCTCGACGTCCACGTCGGGGAGCGCGACCAGGACGGGCAGGACCTGGTCGCCGAGCGCGTCGAGGATCTTGAACCGCTCGTAGCGGTCCATCTCCGCCCAGGCGGTGTCGACGTCGATGCCCTTGCGCCGCCGCTTCCGGTCGGCGGCCAGGAAGTGCTTCGCCGTCCCGGTGAGGGCCGCCGTCAGCTCGTGCTCGGTGAACCGCATGGGGCCAGTCTCGCGGATGCAACCGGCGCGCCGACCATGGCCTAGCGTTGAGGCGTGGACACCGCCGCCGTGCTGACCCTCCTCCAGGACGTCGCCGCGGAGGTGATCAACCCCCGCTTCCGCGCCCTGGCCGACGAGCAGGTGTCGGAGAAGAACCCGGGCGACCTGGTCACGATCGCCGACCACGAGTCCGAGGCGCTGATCACGGCCGCGCTGCACGCGGCCTACCCCGAGGCCGTGGTGCTCGGCGAGGAGGCGGTGGCCGCCGACGCGTCGCTGCTCGACGCCTTCGCCGCGGCCGACCACGGCTTCACCGTCGACCGGGTCGACGGCACCAAGAACTTCGTCCACGGCTCGCCCGACCACGCCGTCATGGTGGCCGAGGTGATCGCCGGCGAGATCACCCGCGGGTGGATCTGGCAGCCCCAGCACGAGAACGCGTACGTCGCCGAGCGCGGCGCCGGCGCGTGGCTCAACGGCGAGCGGCTCACTGTCGCGTCGGGCACCGGCGCGCCCTTCCGCACCGCCCGGCGGCAGTGGGTCGGACGCGACCTCGGCGACCTCGGCACACTGGAGCTGACCTGGGCCTGCTGCGGGGTCGACTACCCGCACCTGATCGCCGGCGACGCCGCCGCGCTCGTCTACAGCCGCAGCATGCCGTGGGACCACCTGCCGGGCGCCCTGATCCTCACCGAGGCCGGCGGTGCGATCGGCCGCCACGACGGTGGCCCGCTGGTCGCCCAGCACCTCGAGGGCGGCATCGTCGCCGCACCCGACAAGGCGACGTACGACGCCGCGGTGGCCGCGCTGCCGCTCTGAGGTCGCCGCTCTCCGGTGACGGTCGCCGTCAGCAGGCGGCGGCGACGTCGTCGGTCTCGTTGGCGACGTACCCGTCGTTGCGCGAGCCGAGCGAGCCTCCGGTGACCTTGCCGCTGCCCTTCTTCTTCTTTCCCGTCGCGGGCTTCGCGTCGCCCTCGGAGCGGTCGATGGCCGCGCGGACCATCGCGTGGACCTCGTCGAGGTCGGGGTGCGCGGTGTCGACCTGCGGCGGCACGAGCGAGACGGTCGCGACCTTCTCGTCCCGCGCCCGCAGGGCGAGCTGGGCGAAGTCGGCGAGCGCGCCGCCGGGGACGTCGGTCTTGATCATCGCGCTCGACGCCTTCGCGATCTCCTGGAAGTTGGTGAGCGCCTGCTTCGGGCTGACCTGGGTCAGCAGTGCCGTCATCACGCACTTCTGGCGGGCCATGCGCGAGTAGTCGTCGCTGCCCTCGCGCGAGCGCGCGAACCACAGCGCCTGGTAGCCGGTGAGCTTGCGCTTGCCGGGCTCGATGTAGCCGGTCACGTCGCTGCCGAGGCCGCCGACCGGGATCCGGTCGCGGACGTTGAGGGTGACACCGCCGAAGGCGTCGACGAGACGGCGGAAGCCCTTCATGTTGACCATGACCCAGTAGTTGATGTCGAGGTCGGTGATGCCCTCGATGGCCATGACGGTCGCGTCGATGCCCGGGGTGTCGGAGTCGAAGAGGTCGGTGTGGTCCTCGGCCCACGTGCTGACGCCGTTGAGGTAGCAGCCGTCGCAGTCGAAGCCCTTGGGGAACTGGTCGTCCATGACCGAGCCCTCGCGGAACTTGAAGTTCTGCATGTTGCGCGGCAGGCCGATCATCACCGTCTTGCCGGAGGTCGCGTCGATGGAGGCGATCGTCATCGAGTCGGGACGCAGGCCCCAGCGGTCGGCACCGGAGTCACCGCCGAGCAGGAGCACGTTGAACCGGCCGTCGTGGGCCGCACCGATCTCGCCGTCGACGAACATCGTGAGCCAGTCACGCTGCACCGCGGCGAGGTGGGCGCCGAACAGCATGGTCCCGGCGACGGAGAAGCACAGGACGCCGTTGATGCCGACGACCGCGCGACGGTGCTGCATCCGCAGGCTGAGCGGCTGGCCGATGCGCCAGGCGTCGATGAAGAGCGCGGCCCAGGCGATGGCCCCGGCGATCAGGTAGAGCCGCAGGACCAGCAGGAAGGTGGGGTTGAGCGCGAGCGTCAGCGCATAGGAGCGGTCGAGGAGCAGGCGGATGCCGAGGAACGCGAGGACGCCGAGCGTGACGAGCCACACCCGGACGGCGATCCGGCCGACCTGGCGGTTGCCGGCGACGAGCTGGGCCGAGCCGGGGACGACGAGGGTGAACGCCATGAGGGTGAGGGCGCGACGGAACCGCACCCGCGCGGCCCGCTCGGTGACGACCATCCGATCCCCAGACACCCGCCCAGTATCACCAGTCACACACGTCCCACAGGTGCCGACGCGCCGCGCAGGGCGAGCGGGTGGACCGGGGTCGGCTCAGGCGGCCGGGGATGCGGCGCCGAGGCGGGCGATCTCGTCGGCCGAGGCGTTCGCACCCGTGCACATGACCGCGACCGGCCCGGACCACGCCGACCAGCCCGGACCCCGGGGGACGAGGAGGCCGGCCAGGGCGGCGGCTCCGGCACCCTCGGCGAGGGTGTGCGCCCGCGTGGCCAGCAGGCGGGCGGCGTCGTCGATGGCATCGTCGGCCACCAGGACGAAGTCGTCGAGCCGGCCGCGCAGTACCCGCTGGGGCAGCGGGTAGCCCGTGGTCGTCGCGAGGCCGGACGCCCGGGTCGTCGCCGGCGCCGTCTCGATGGTCCCGCTGCGCCACGACCGCCAGCCGGCCGGCGCCGCCTCCGACTGGACTCCGACCACCCGGGTGCCGGGGGCGAGCGCGTCCCGCACGAGGCACGCGCCGGCCGCACCGGTGCCGCTGCCGATCGGGACGTAGACCGCGGCCAGGCCGGCCGGCAGGTCGGCAGCCTGCCGGAAGAGCTCGAGGTACGCCGTCGCGTGCCCCAGCACGATCCGCCGGTCCGTCGGGCAGATGAACGTCGGGCCCGAGGTCGCGGCCAGCTCCCGGGCCGCGGCCGCGGACTCCCCCAGCGTGTCCCCCAGGATCAGCACCTCGGCCCCGAGCGCCGCCACGGCGTCGCGCTTGACCGCCGGGGCGGAGGAGGGCATCACGATGGTCGCGCGCACGCCGGCCAGCCGGGCGCCGTACGCGACGGACTGGGCGTGGTTGCCGGTCGAGCAGGTGACCAGGCCGTGCCGACGCTCGCCGTCGGTCAGCGTGGCGGCGAGGTGGACGCCGCCGCGGACCTTGAACGATCCGGTCGGCAGGACGTGCTCGTGCTTGACGAGCACCTCGGCGCCGACGGCGGCGTCGAGGAGCGGGTGGGACTGCAGCGGCGTGGCCGGCAACTCGCGGGCGACCACCTCGGCGGCGCGCAGCACGTCGTCGAAGGTCGGGTCGCCCGGGAGGGTCTCGGAGAGCTGGTCGGCCATGGCTCCATCGTCCCGGCTCGGGCATTCATCGGTCCAATAGTTCTTGTCGCGCACATCCATCGACAGCATCGATATGATGGGCCCATGATCGACCTTCGCCGGCTCGAGGCCCTCGTCGCCGTCCACCGGACCGGCTCCGTCTCCGCGGCCGCCGCCGAGCTCCACTACGGGCAACCGACCATCTCCCACCACCTCCGTCGCCTGGAGGCCGAGACCGGCGCCGTGCTGCTGCAGCGGGTCGGGCGGGGCGTGCGGCTCACGCCCGAGGGCGTCCTGCTCGCCCGCCGCGGCGAGGAGGTGCTGGGCCTGCTCGGCCGGGCGGAGGCCGAGCTCGCCGCCGCGACCAGCCTCCAGGCCGGGCGGGTGCGGCTGGCGGCCTTTCCGTCCGGTGCCGCGACGCTCGTCCCCGATGCCCTCGCGCTGCTCGCCAGTCGCCATCCCGGCATCGAGCTCGAGCTGACCGAGGCCGAGCCACCCGAGGCCCATGAGCTGCTGCGCGCGGGCACCGTGGACCTCGCGCTCACCTTCGCCTATCCCGACCAGCCCGAGCCGGACCAGATCACCTCGATGCCCGTCCTCGACGACCCGCTCCACCTGGTCACCCGCGACGACGCCGCCCCCGGCTCCGGGACCGTCGAGCTCTCCCGCTGGGCCGAGGAGCCCTGGGTCACCGGATGCGAGCGCTGCCGTCGCGAGCTGCTGGCCCTGTGCGCCGACGCCGGGTTCACGCCGGCGATCGCCTTCGCGAGCGACGACTACGTCGCCGTGCAGTCCCTCGTGGCCGCCGGCCTGGGCGTCACCGTCCTGCCGGGCCTCGCGCTGCGTGCCCACCAGCACCGGGGGGTCGCCACGCGCCGGCTCACGGCGCACCGCCGGATCCAGCTGTCGACCTACGGAGCTCCCCCGCGGCCCGCGGCCGTCGACGCGGTGGCGGCGGCGCTCACCGAGGTCGCCCAGCGGGACTGACCGGGATCAGCCGAGGCGGACCGCCTCGATCTCCTGGCGCTTGGCCAACCGGTGCGCCCGGCGGATCTCCGCCTCGCGCATCCGCCGGCGGTCGTCGTCGGTCTCCGGCTCCAACGCCGGCACCGGCCGGGCGGCACCGGCCCCGTCGATGGCGACGAAGACGAAGTACGCCGAGCCCACGTGCCGCAGCTCGGTCGTCGCGTCCCAGGGCTGGGTCTCGATGCGCACGCCGATCTCCATCGACGAGCTGCCGACCCAGTTGATCTGGCCGAAGGTGCGCACGATGTCGCCGACCCGGACCGGCTCCAGGAACGCCATCTCGTCGAGGGCGGCCGTGACCGCCGGGCCACCGCTGTGCCGCTGGGCCACGACGCCCGCCGTGGAGTCGGCCAGCTTGAGCACCTCGCCACCGTGAATGTTGCCGAGCAGGTTGGCCTGCGCGCGCGACGACACGGTCGCCAGCTCGATCCGGGAGTACGACGGCGTGCGTGCCGCAACGATCTCGCTCACGGCCAAACGGTAGCGTCACCGCCATGGCTGGGCGCGGCAACGACAACGGGGACGCTGGGGAGTTCGACTGGATGTACGGGTCGGGACCCGAGCGGGGCGTCCCGGGACCCGAGCAGGCCGGGGACCCCGAGCCGACCCGCCGCATCCCCGTGCAGCCGCGGCCCGGCGTCTCGCCGCCGCGGATGCCCGACCGGCTGCCGCCGGCCCAGCAGTACGGCGCCACACCCGAGCCCGCGGGCCGACCGCCGGCCCCGCCGTGGTCACCGCGCCGGAGCCGCTGGAAGCGGCCCGGGACGTGGGTGAAGCTGGTGCTCCTGCTGCTCGTGCTGTGGCTGGTGTTCCTCGTCGCGGTCCCGCTCTTCACGTGGAGCAAGGTCGACAAGGTGGCCTACGAGCCGTCGGGCGAGCGTCCCTCCGAGCAGCCCGGGACGACGTACCTCCTGGTGGGCAGCGACTCGCGGGCGGGCCTGTCGAAGGCCGAGCGCCGCAGGCTGCACACCGGCAACGCCGCCAGTGAGCTGACCGACACGATCCTGCTGCTGCACACCGGCGAGGGCCCGACGACGCTGGTGTCGATCCCGCGCGACTCGCCGCTCGAGATCCCCGGGTTCGGCGTCTCGAAGATCAACTCGGCCTTCGGCAAGGGCGGCACCCCGCTCCTCGTGCAGACGCTCGAGAAGGCCACCGGTGTCCGGATCGACGGCTACGTCGAGATCGGGTTCGGCGGACTGGTGGGCGTCGTCGACGCCGTGGGCGGCATCGAGGTCTGCCCCAAGAAGAACATCCGCGACAAGCCGTCGGGGCTCAACATCAAGAAGGGCTGCCAGGAGGTCGACGGCGCGACGGCCCTCGCCTACGCCCGGGCCCGCAAGTACAGCCCGATCTCCGACCTGGCCCGCGTCCAGCAGCAGCGCGAGGTGATCGCGGCCGTCGGCAAGAAGGTCCTCTCGCCGTGGTCGGTCATCAACCCGGTCCGCTACTGGAAGCTCAACGCCGCCGTGCCCGACTTCTTCCGGTTCGGCGAGGGCATGGGCCCCTACGACGCCTCGCAGTGGGCGCTCGCGATGACCGACACCCCGAAGTCCTGCACGGTGCCCCTGGCCAGCGCCGACGCCACGTGGGACACCAAGCGCGCCCGCAAGCTCTTCGACACCCTTGCCGAGGACCGCACCGACGACATCACCGCCAACCTGTGCACCGCCACGGGCCTGGCCGAGTAGCCGACCGACCGGAAGAGGAACCCGCCCCGCCATGTACGAGACCCTGACCTGGGAGGTCGACGCCGACGGCGTGGCCACCCTGACCCTCAGCCGCCCGGACGCCCTCAACGCGTTCGACCTGACCATGGCCCGCGAGCTGGAGCAGGTCTTCCTCACCGACGCCCGCGACGATGCCGTCCGCGCCGTCGTGGTCACCGGCGCGGGCCGCGCGTTCTGCGCGGGGATGGACCTGAGCGCCGAGGGCAACGTCTTCGGGCTCGACGAGTCGCTCTCCCCCACCCCGGAGGAGTTCCGGGCGTCGTACGACGTCGAGCCGTTCGCCTCCGGGGTGCGCGACACCGGCGGGAAGGTCACGCTGGCGATCCATGCGCTGCCCAAGCCCGTGATCGCGGCGATCAACGGGCCGGCCGTGGGCATCGGCGCCACGATGACCCTCGCCATGGACATCCGCCTCGCCTCGGAGAAGGCCCGGATCGGCTTCGTCTTCGGCCGGCTCGGCATCGTGCCCGAGGCCTGCTCGAGCTGGTTCCTGCCGCGGATCGTCGGCATCCAGCAGGCGCTGGAGTGGGTCTACTCCGCCGACATCCTGACCGCCGAGCAGGCACATGCCGGGCGGCTGGTGCGCAGCCTGCACGCCCCGGACGACCTGCTCCCGGCCGCGCAGGAGCTGGCCCGCTCGTTCGTCAAGGACCGCTCCCCCGTGGCGCTGGGCCTCGCCAAGCAGATGCTCTACCGCAACAGCGCCGCTGCCGAGCCGCTCGAGGCGCACCTGACCGACTCGCTCGCGATGTACTGGACATCGATCGGCGACGGCAAGGAGGGCGTCGCGGCGTTCCTGGCGAAGCGCGCGCCGGAGTTCACCGGCAAGGCCTCGGCCCTGCCGCGCATCGTCTGACGACCTGGACGGGCGGTGTGGGCGCGAGGCTCACATCGCCATGAACAGGATCTCCTCGCGGGAGTACTCCCGGCCGGGATGCTCGGCCGCGAGGTGCTCCTGGACCTTCTCGACCAGCTCGTCGTCGGTCTCGCCCCGCAGGGTGGTGGCGCAGGGGCAACGCAGGGTCGGCATCGGGAACCTCCGGGGTCGGTGTCGGATCCACTGTAGGGCCTGGCGCCTCGTCGTGCGTGACGGGCTCCACGAAGGTCTCGAGATGCGCTCGCAGCGCCGCAGGCGGTGAAAAACACCTCCGGCCGCCCGTGGGCGGCCGGAGGGATGCATCGGGGTGCTGCGTCAGGCGGGGACGCCCTGCTCACGGCGACGGCCGTAGCCGACGCCACCGGCGCCAGCACCGACGAGGGCGGTGCCGAGGAGCAGCCACATCACGTTGGGGCCACCCGTGTTGGGCAGGTTGTCGTCGTCGTCGTCCTCACCGCCGGCGCCGGCACCGAGGCGGAAGGCCGTGGTGTCGTCGGACGGCAGGAACAGGTCGGTGTCGTCGGGCGTCAGCGCGGCGGTCGCGATGTACTTGCCCTTCGGCAGCGACGGGCCGGTGACCGGCACGGCGTCGTCGACGAAGTGGACCGTGGTGGTGAACAGCGGCGCCGAGGCGACGGCGCGGGCGCCGCGAGCGGTGCCGGACGCGGCGAGGATCTTGACCTCGATGTCGCCCTCGGGCGGCGTCGGGTAGTTGGCGCTCGCGCTGACCGCCAGCTCGACCGGCTTGCCGACCTTGGCGTCGACGACCACGATGAGCGTCTCCGTCGGGATCTGCATCCCGCTGTACCCGTCGTCGGCGGTGGCGGAGCCCACGGGCGTCACGACGACCGCGGCCGACAGCGCGGCCAGCGCAGCGAACTTCCTCAGCACAACTTCCTCCTACAAGCCTGTCCCCATGCAACGACCCGGCTCGTCTCTGTGACGGGAAGTGCTTTGGGGCTGATCCTAGTGGGTCACTGGCCTTTCGTGGGAACGGACTCCACCAAGTGGCCGAAAACCACGGAGCGGTTGTCGGTGTGGAAGATCTCCGAACACGTCAGCAGCGTCAGGATGTGGGTGTTCGGATCGCCGTCGATCGTGTCCGGCGGCTGGGTGCCGCCGTCCGGGTTGACGGGCCTCGGGTCGAGCACCCAGGTCTTCGTGAACGGGATGACCAGGTCCTCGCCACCGGTGTCCAGGACATAGGTGTACGTCGCCGCGCGCGTCATCACGAAGACCTCGTCACCCGGCTCGAGGTCGGGGAAGTCGGCGAACGGCTCACCGTGCGTGACCCGGTGGCCGGCCAGGGCGTAGTTGCCCTCGGCCCCGGCCTCCGCGGTGCCCTCCATGTGCCCGACGCCCGCGGCGAGGACCTCGTCGGTCGAGCCCTCGAGGACCGGCACCTCGTAGTCCTTGCCGAACCGCGGGATGACCAGGATCGCGCTGGCGTTGCCGAAGTCGGTGCGCACGACGTCCTGCCCGTCGGCCCAGCCGTCGCGCAGCGAGCTGGCCACCTCGCCCTGGCGCCGTTCGGACACCCAGTTGGTGCCCCAGAACTGCCAGGCGACCCACGCCAGCACGGCGAGGCCGGCGGCGATCAGCCCGCAGCCGATCCAGAACGAGACCCGGCGACCGGTCGAGGACGGCTGCTTCGCGGCCGCATCGCCACCACTGTCCGAGCCGCTGCCCGAGCCACTGCCCGAGCCGCTGCCCGAGCCACTGCCGGGGCGGCTCCGGCGACGACGGACCCGGACGGTCCCGGTGTCCTCACCGCTCGTGCCGGCACCCTCCGCGGGCTCCTCCGGTACGTCGTCCTGCCCCATGGGTGTCCCTCCTCCAGCGGCCCCACTGACCGCTCCCACCCATCCAACGCCATGGCGGCGCAGGCGTCACGCGAACAGCCGAACGGCGGGACGGGCCCGCCGTCCGGCGTCCACGGACGGTGTCAGGAGACCAGCGCCGAGCCGGCGTCGGGCCGGCGTCGAACAGGCGTCAGGCGACGGCCTGGCGACGGCTGCCGCCGGCGAGCCCGCCGCCGGCGACGACCAGGCCGAGGCCGGCGAGCAGGATCCACAGGTGGGGACCACCGGTGTTCGGGAGCGTGCCGTTGTCGTCGTCCTCACCGCCGGTGCCACCCCCGCCGACGCGGAAGCCCACGGCGTTGCGGCAGCCGCTGAGCTGGGCGTCGTCCGGGGTGAACGCCATGGCGACGCGGTAGCGACCGCGCGGGAGCACGGGACCGAGGATCTCGAGCGGGCTGCCTTCGTAGCGCACCGTCTTGGTCCACACGACGCCGCGCGCTGCTGCGCGGGCCGCTCGGCGGGCGCTGGCCGTCGAGATCGTCAGCTTCACCGTGCCGACCTCGGGCACGTTCGAGTTGGAGGCCACCTCGATGACGAGGTGCACCCGCTGGCCGACGGCGACGTGCGGCACGTTGATGTTGCAGCTCGACGGGTACCCGGGCGGGTAGTCCCCGTCGTCGGCGACCGCCTGGCCTCCGGGCACGAGCAGCGCCGCGACAACGGCAAGTGCGGTGAGCAATCGACGCATCTGGCCCCATCTCCCCATAGGTGAACACCGGCATCGGAACCGCTCCCCCGAGCGGGGACGGACAGGTGTGTTCGATGATTAAACCGGACCGGACGCCGAGAGTTACGTCACGGGTGACCACAATCTTTTCGGATGCGATATTTCCTCTCCGGAGGACGGCCCCGGAAATGCCAGGAGGGGCCCGGCCGAGCCGGGCCCCTCCTCCCCTCTCAGGGGCGGCGCGTCACTTCTTGAGCAGGAAGTCCGCGCTCGGGTTGCCGTAGAAGCTCGGGTCGCTCACCCGCACCCGGTACTCACCGGCGGACAGCGCAGCGCCCTGGTTGGTCTGCGCGGCCTTGGTGGACAGGTTGTAGATGTACTGCAGGTCGGTCGCGGACCAGCGCATCGCGAGGCCGTTGGTGGCGGGTGCCGTCACGGCCTCCTCGAGGACGCCGCCCGAGGTGTCGGTGCCCAGCTTCGCCAGCGAGACGGTCGGGGCGAGGCTCGACACCGGGGCGCCGTCGCAGCCGGTCACCCGGATCTTGACCGGGATCGTCGAGCCGATCTTGAAGGTGCTCTGGGTGCCGCTCGCGTTGATCGGCTGCAGGATCGCGCTCGGGGTGTTCTTGGTCGCGAAGCCCGCGGCGGAGTCCGAGCCGACGCCCCCGTCGTCGTCGGTGACGGTCACCGTGGCGGTGAAGGTGCCGTTCGTGGCGTAGGTGTGGGTGCCGGTCACCGGCGAGGCGGCCGGGTCCACGGCCGCGGCGGCGCTGCCGTCACCCCAGTCGATCGACGCGACGTGCGTGTCGGCGGTGCCCGGGTCGGCGAAGGAGGCGCTCAGCGCCGCCGTGCAGGCGCCGGTCGCGACGCTCGAGGCGTCGACGGTCGGGGCGACGTTCGAGGCCTCGAAGCCGAACGACTGCGTGGCCGGGTCGTGCTCGCCGTCGTCGGCGGTCACCTCGACCGTGCCGGAGGTGTCGTCGTCGGTGTCGAGCGCCCAGGTGAAGGTGCCGTCGCCGAGGTCGGTGAACGTGCCCGGCGTGCCCGCCGGCACGGAGAGGGCCAGCGAGGCGTTCCCGTCCGCGTCGGTGAAGGAACCGGTCGTGGCGAGGGTGTCGCCCTCGTCGCCGGTGGCGTCGGCAGCCTGTACG
>DATLIG010000130.1:0-3400 GCA_035539555.1 Nocardioides sp.
GGAGAGGGCCGGGGCAAGGGCCGGGGGAACGAGGACGCGGTTGGTCTTCGCCCATCCGTCACGCGAGCGCAGCACCCGGGAGAAGCCGGTCCACACGGACGCGAGCATCAGGTAGGTGTAGCCCCAGTACGCGATGCCGAGGCCGACGGCCGCGCGACGTGACAGCTGCGGCTCGCAGCGCAGCCGGTAGACCAGGCCCCAGACGACCAACGGGCCGACGCCGAACACGGCCACCAGGGGAACCAGGCCCCACGCGCCCTCGAGGAACCATCCAGTCACCCCGGTCGGGTGGATCATCGCCCAGTAGCCCAGGATCACCGTCGCGGCGGTGTAGACGACCGTGCCGAGGAGCTGCGTCCACGGAATCATCAGGAAGTAGGAGATCTCCAGGGCCGACGGCGTCGAGATCTCACGGCTGAGCAGCACGCGCTTGAAGTACTTCGCGCACTGCATGCCGCCCTGCGCCCACCGCGCCCGCTGCCGGATCAACGGCCGGACGCCCGGAAGGCCCTCCTGCGCGACCCAGGTGTCGTCGCAGTACCGGTTGCCCCAGCCGGCGAGCAGCACGTGCAGGCCCAGCTCGAAGTCCTCGAGCAGGGCGCCGTGCCACGGGGTCTCGTTCTCCGCGGCGATGGCATCGAGCACCACCAGCCGCGTGAACTGGCCGTTGCCCCCCATGCCCGCCGAGCCGATTCGGTGGCGCAGGTGCTGCATCGCCGCGATGACGGTGCGGAACTCGAGGTCCTGCAGCAGCACCAGCACCCGCCCGAGCCGGGTCCCGGCCGCGGGGTCGTCGGCGTCGGGACGCCCGGCCAGGCCGCGGTTCATCATCCGCACCTGGACCTGCACGGCACCGATGGCGGGATCACCGAACCCAGCCGGGCCGGCGATGACGTCGAGTGCGTCCGGCGCCAGTCGGCCGTCCGCGTCGACCACGCCGACGACGACCCGCGCGGCGTCGTACGACGGCTGCTCGGTCGCGAGCCACGCCTTGATCAGTCGCCAGGCGGCGTTCAGCGCGGCACCCTTGCCCTGCCGCGCGTGCGGCGCGCGACGGCTGACCAGGTGGACGTGGTCGTCGCTCAGCGCGATCCCCGCGAGGATCTCCCCGGTCGCGTCGGACGAGTCGTCGTCGACGCACCACAGGTGGGCCGACGGGTGGTCGGCGCGCAGCCGGGCGACGGTCCGCGCGATCACCACCTCCTCGTCGAGGCACGGGAGGATCAGGTGGACGTCCAGGTCGCGGGCGTCGCCGACCGGTTCGGGCTTCCGCCGCAGGAACGGCACGAGGATCGCCGCCACGTAGGCCAGGAAGAGCACGCACAGCAGGAGGGCGGCCAGGTCGACCGCCGCGGAGCCGAGGATCATCGCGGCGTCGCCTCGGGCCGGGAGACGAACAGGCGGACGAACAGCACGGCGCCCAGCACGAAGCCGACGGTGGTGATCGCGCTGCCCAGGAAGACGTGGGAGAAGTCGTAGCCGCGCGCGAAGCCCCACTCGCGCATCGACAGGATGATCGCGGCGATCCGGATCTCGTTGGCGAGGACCAGCACGGCGGCGAGCTGGGCGACCGACATCGCGACCCGGGTCACCGACATCGACCGGAACCAGACGAACGGCGCGCAGCACAGCAGCATGACCGCCAGCAGCGGCCCGATGCTGCACCCCGCTGCCAGGCTGATGCCGGCGAGCCGGCCCTGGACGTCGACCAGCACGGCGGTGCCGATCTGCTGGGCGTCGATGCCCCCGAGCTCGAGGAGACGGGTCTGCACCCAGGCCTCCGCCAACCGCACCGAACGGGCGCCGGCGAAGAGGGCGATCGCAGCCGCGACCAGCGCCAGCGCCACGAGGCGCCGGCGCGGAGCCGCGAGGCCGCGGCCGGGATCGGCCCGGCGGCGACCGGCCACGCCCGTCGTCGCGGCCGACGCCCTCGGCGCCCGGACCCGCCAGGTCGTGCGGGATCTCTTGCCCGCCCGCTTCCCGGCTGCCACGTCAGCGCGTCCGCCGGCCGAGGTCGAAGGCGGCGTAGCGCAGCAGGACGGCCCCGGCCATCGCCGCGGCGAGGCCGAGGAGCAGGAGCCCGACACCCTCGAATCCGGTTGCCGCCAGAACTCCACCCGTGGCCCCGGTGATCGTCGTGCCGCCGTTGTACATCACTGCCTCGCTTCGCGCTCTTCCTCGACGTCGTGTCATCCACCTGACAACCGAGAGGTGGTCCGCTTACGCGGGTCGCCGAGGTTTCGCGCGGCGGCGGGGTTCAGCCGGGCAGGAGCGGAGCGAGGGTGCACCTCACGGTGCGCGCGCCGGGGTGCGGCTGCTGGCCGGACTCGAGGTCGGCGAGGCTGGCCACGGCGTCGTACCCGGAGGGGTAGGGGCCGGTGTAGGTCGTCGTGCCGGTGTCGGTGTCGGTGCACACGAGGATGTGCGGTCCGTCGAGGAGCGCGGCGTCGGCCGCGGAGATGCGGTCGAGGAGGCCGCTCCCGGCCGCGAGGTCCGCCTCGTCGGCCGCGACGGTCCCCATCGGCGACCAGAGGTCGCGCCCCAGCCGTGCGACGCCGGTCATGGGTTGATCAGGGCGGTCGCGACGTCGTTGTCCGCCACCGGGTCGACGACGCCGCCGACCTGGGCCACGGTGGCCGTGATCTCGGAGGCTCCCGACGTGAGCAGGGCGAACGCCAGCTCACCGGTCGCCTGCTCGGCGCCCGTGCGCGTGCAGGTGATGGTGGTCTCGGTCCGGATCAGGTCGCCGGGCAGGCCGCCGATGGCACCCGGGCAGCGCCAGCCGGTGTTGCCCCAGGAGAGCGGGAAGCCCACCAGGTTGCTCACCACGACGGTCACGGTGCTGCCGGTGCGCACGTTGGTGACGGGGAAGGTCACCGACGTCAGCGCCTGGCCGAGGAACGAGACCTGGGCGATGCTCGGCTGCCCGATGCCGGCGTCGGGCGACAGGGTCGACCCCGGGGTGGTCGGTGTCGTCGGGGTGCTCGGTGTCGTCGGTGTGGTCGGTCTGGTCGGCTCGCCGGTCGAGGGGTCCGTCGGCGCGGCCGACGTGTCGGGAGGGCTGTCCGACGACACTCCCCCGATCTCGCCCCCGGTCGTGCTGTCCGACGCGGCCGGGTCCCCTGCGCTCGCGTCCGCTCCTGCCGCGTCCTGCACGGTGGCCGACGCACGCCCGGGCGCGGTTCCCTGGGTCCGGGGCCCCGGGAACGGGTCGGTCCGCGACTCGACCGCGTGGTGGCCGGGGTCCGTCGCACCGGACCGGTCGTCGGAGGACACGTCGATGAGGAACGGGACCGCCACGGCGGCGCCGACGACGCCGGCCGCGATGGTGACGGCGAGCCCGGACTTGCCGAGCAGCAGCGCACCACCGGCCTTGCCGGTGGCCGCAACTCCCGTGACC
>DATLIG010000131.1:0-10803 GCA_035539555.1 Nocardioides sp.
GCTGGAGCGGCCGGCGACCTACGCCGCCGCCGACCGGGCGATCGAGCACTTCGACGACCTCGACGCCGCGCACGCCGCGATGCGCACCGAGCAGCAGAAGCTCGAGCTGCTCGAGCCGATCACCGACATGCACGAGCGTCGGACGAAGGCCGCGCAGCGTCTCGACGAGCTGGACTCCTACGGCATCACGCAGTCCGGCGACGAGACCCCGCTGCGCTACTGGCTCCTGCGCACCCACCTCCGGCTGATCGAGGCGGCGGTGGCGGGCAACCGTGACGGGCGCGCGGCCACCGTGCAGGCGCTCGCCTCCGCCCAGGCCGCGGAGCTGCAGCTGGCCGGCGACCTCGACGCCGCGAAGGATGCCCACCGGGCCGCCGGCGGCGGTGACCTGCAGGCGCTCGCGGCGCTGGCCGAGGCCGAGCGCAACCTGCGCGAGGAGCGCGGCAGCCGGCTGGCCGAGCTCGAGGAGCGGGTCTACCCGCTCGTCGGGCTCACCGACGCCGATGCGCCCGACCTGGAGTCGGCGTTGGAGGATGCCGGCGCCTTCACGGTGCTGCAGGAGCAGGCGCGCGAGCGGCTGCGCACGGGGGAGAGGGAGCGCGACCGGATCGCCGGCGAGCGGGAGAAGGTGCTGCGCGAGCAGCAGTTCCCGCTCACGCAGGAGCAGGGCGTGCTGCGCCAGGAGCGGGCCTCGCTGGAGAGCCGCGCCGGCCGGGTGCCGTCGTACCTGCACGACCTGCGGACCGCCGTCGCCCGCGCGAGCGGGATGTCGGTCGACGAGCTGCCGTTCGTCGCCGAACTGATCGACGTCGCGCCCGAGGAGGCCCGCTGGCGCACCGCCATCGAGACCGTCCTCGGGGGCAGCGCGCGGATGATGCTGGTCCCGCTCGACCGGCTCCACGACTTCTCCGCCGCGATCGACGAGCTGCGACTGCCCGGCCGCCTGACCTTCCAGGGCGTGGAGCTCGACCTGCCGGAGACCGGGCCGTCCGACCCCGAGCGGATCGCCGGCAAGCTGCTGTTCAAGGACTCGCCGTTCGCCGGCTGGGTGCAGCAGCACGTCGAGGAGCCCGCGCGCAACGCGCTCTGCGTCGACAGTGCCGCCGACCTCGACGGCCCCGGCTTCCGGGTGACCGTCGCCGGCCAGACCCGCAACGGCCGTCGCGGCGCCCACGGGCGCAGCGACCAGCGCAACATCATCGGCTTCTCCAGCGAGGACGCGATCGCCGAGATCGACGCCCAGCTCGCCGACGTCGAGCGCCGGCTCGGCGAGATCGACGGGCGGCTGGAGGAGCTCAAGCGACGCAGCGGCCTGATCGAGCTGCAGCGCAAGGCCTACGAGGCCATCGTGATGGTCCGCTTCGACGACATCGACGTCGCCGGCAGCGACCGTCGGATCGGCGACCTCGAGGACCGCCGGTCGGCCATCCTCGCCTCCGACGACCGCCTCCAGGTGCTGCAGGCACAGATCGACGACCTCCAGGCCGAGCTCGGCCAGGCGCGCAACACGCGCTTCTCCCTCGAGCAGCGCCGTGACCAGCTCAACGCCGACCACGGCGAGCTGGCCGACGCCGAGGACATCGTCAAGGACCGGGTCTGGGCCGTCGAGGATGCGGGCGTCGTCGTCCTCAGCGACGAGCAGGACGCCGCGCTCACCGCCGACTTCGCGGCTGCGGCCGCGCCCGCGGACCCCGAGGACCTCGACCGGTTCCTGGAGAACTCCCAGCGCCTCGGCGAGAGGCTGCGCACCGCACTCGCCGACGCCGACGCGGAGATCCGGCGCTGCGACGAGGACCTCGCGCACATCTTCCGCAGCTACAAGTTCACCTGGGACTCGCCCAACCTCGGCGCGACCGCCGACTCCTACGTCGACTACGCGCGGATCCTCGACGACATCCGGGGCAAGGGCCTCGCCGACCGCCACGCCGAGTGGCGCCGCCGGCTCACCGAGTGGAGCGGCCAGGACCTCGTCCCGCTGCTGCAGGCGATGTCGGCCTCGGTCGAGGAGATCGAGGACCGGCTCGAGCCGTTCAACGCGATCCTGCGCCGCCTGGAGTTCGGCGCGTCCGGTGACCGGCTGCGGATCCGCCTGCGCCGGCTCGCGCCCGCACACGTCCAGGTCTTCATGAAGGACCTCCGGGCGCTGTCGTCCGGGGCCACGGGCGAGCTGAAGGAGGAGGACCTCGAGAAGAGGTTCGCCGAGCTCAGCCGGTTCATGCGCCAGCTGCGTCGCTCCGAGCACAGCACGGACGGCCCGACCGACCGCGACCGCCTGCTCGACGTACGACGCCACGTCGAGATCAGCGCCGAGCGCTACGACTACCTCAGCGGCGAGGTGCGGGCGACGTACCGCACGCTGGGGGAGAAGTCCGGTGGCGAGAGCCAGGAGCTGGTCGCGTTCATCGTCGGCTCCGCGCTGCGCTTCCGCCTCGGCGACGAGATGCGGTCGCGGCCACGGTTCGCCCCGGTCTTCCTCGACGAGGGCTTCGTGAAGGCGGACTCGGAGTTCGCCGGCCGCGCCGTGCAGGCGTGGCGTGGCCTCGGGTTCCAGCTGATCATCGGCGTGCCGCTCGACAAGGTCACCGGCCTCGAGCCGCACATGGACGAGCTGCTCGCGATCACGAAGAACGCGCAGACCCACCAGGCGTGGATCACCCCGATCACCGACGCCGAGCCCGGAGCCGACGCCACCACCGCCTCCTGACCCATCCGGTCCGCCGCCGGCGCCGAACCACCGGTGACGGCGGGTGGACTCGGCATGTCCGGGGTACCGCCCGCGGGACGCGACCGAATCGGGACGGAGCTGTGATGACCACGGAGTTCCACAAGGGCGACCGGGTGACCTGGCAGAGCCATGGCGGCACCGCCGAGGGCAAGGTGCTGCGCAAGATCACCGAGGACACCGAGCTGGCGGGCCGGACGGTGCGGGCGAGCAGGGACGACCCGCAGTACCTCGTCCGCAGCGAGAAGAGCGGCGGCGAGGCCGTGCACAAGCCGTCCGCGCTGAAGCGGAAGGGCTGAGGCGTGGTCCCCTCCGAGGCGGATGTCGTCGTGGTGGGCGCCGGGCTCGCCGGTCTGACGGCGGCGGTCCGGCTCGCCGGGCGAGGTCTGGACGTCGTCGTCCTCGAGGCGAGCGACGGCGTCGGCGGCCGGATGCGCACCGATCGGGTCGACGGGTTCCTCCTCGACCGCGGCTTCCAGGTGCTCAACACGGCCTATCCCGCCGTACGACGGGTGCTCGACCTCGACGCGCTGGACCTCCAGCGCTTCGACCGGGCCGCACTGGTCCACGTCGACGGGGAGAACCACCGCATCGGCGACCCGCGCCGCGAGCTGACGGCGCTGCCGAAGGCCCTGACGGCGCCGGTCGGCGGGATCCGGGCCAAGGCGGCGCTCGCCGGGTACGCCGGTGTCGTCACGTTGGCCCCCGCGGCGCGGCTCAAGGGCCGCGAGGACCGGACCGCGGCCGAGCACTGGGCGGCGATGGGACTCGACAGCACCACCGTGGACCGGATCTTGCGGCCGTTCTTCAGTGGCGTCCTCCTCGAGGAGGAGATGACGACGTCCTCCCGCTTCGTGGACCTGATGCTCCGGATGTTCGCCCGCGGTGACTCGACGGTGCCCGCCGGAGGCATGCAGCAGGTCCCCGAGCAGCTCGCCGGACGGCTGACGACGGGCAGCGTCCACCTCGGCGTCGAGGTCACCGCCGTCCGCCCCGACGGCGTGACGACGGCCGCGGGACCGGTCGCGGCGCGGGCGGTCGTGGTCGCGACGGACGCGGACGCAGCCGACCGCCTCCTCGGCGGCACGCTGGGGCCGACCGCCTGGAAGGGCGTCACGACGATCTACCACGCGGTGCCGGAGCCGCCGCTCGACCAGCCGACCCTGCTGCTGGACCCGGGGAACAGCCCGGTCAACAACACCGTCGTGGTCTCGGCCGCGGCGCCGTCGTACGCACCGGAGGGGCGGGCGCTGGTGGCGACCTCGCTGGTGCACAGCGGCCGGGACTCCTTCGACGAGGTGGCGGTGCGCGCCCATCTCGGCGTCCTCTACGACACCTCGACCACCGGGTGGGAGCACCTCGCGACGTACGACGTCCCGCGGGCCCTCCCGGCGATGCCGGCGCCCCACCGCTTCCGCAAGGCGGTGCGCGTCGACGGGCTGTACGTCTGCGGCGACCACCGCGACACCAGCTCCATCCAGGGCGCCCTCGTCTCGGGGGAGCGCGCGGCGCGAGCCGTCCGGACCGACCTGGGCGCCTGATCCACCGCGGGGCAAGGGCCCGAACGGGTGGTCGAGCGGCAGCGCATCCGTGGGATGTGCGGTGCTGCGGCGCGGTCCTACGGTCGAGAGAGCGTCGCAGAGGCGGCGTCACCCACCTCCAGGAGTGTGCCCCATGTCCGTCCTCCGACTTTCGCGAGCAGCCGCCGTCCTCGGCGCGACCGCTGGCCTCGTCATCGTCTCCTCGGGAGTCGCCTCGGCCCACGAGTGCGTCAACATCTCGAAGCAGAACCAGGCTGCCGGCGTGCAGATCGTCTTCGGTGAGGACGATGCACCCGTGTGGATCTCCGCGGGTCTGCAGAAGCGCATCGACGCCGGCCTGGTCGACCTCGAGACCGGCGAGGGCTTCAGCGGCCTCATCGGCATCGACTTCGACGGCGACAAGGTGGCCGACGTCGCCACGTTCATCGTCGGCCCCGACGGCGAGATCCCGCAGCAGGCGCAGGACAACGGCGCGCCGTGCGCGGGCGTCGTGAACTTCGAGGCGCTCTTCGCCTGCATGGACGGCTGAGCCCGGGATGCGGCCCCGGCCCTGACCGGCCCTGACCGGTCGTGGCCGCATCCGGCCAACCCGTGAATGAAACGTTCCAAATCCGAGCGCTCGTGCGTAGTGTCGCGCGTCACAGCCTGTGCGGCTGCTGTGCAACTCGCCCCCTCGGAGGAACCCGACCATGAGTCGACCCACGTCCCGGAGAATCCCCCTCGTCGCCGGAGCGGCCTCGGCGGCCGCCGCGCTCGCCCTGTCCGTCGCGCTCACGCCGGCGCAGCCCGCCGGTGCCGACCCGGCACCCGCGGGCGCCGAGGCCTCGCACGGGCGGGGCTTCGACCCGGCCGCCTTCGCCGACCCGCCGGCGAGCAGCCGGCCGATGATCTACTGGTACTGGACCGGAACGGTCACGCCCGCCGTCGTCGACGCCCAGATGGCCGAGATGCGCGCCAAGGGCATCCACGAGGCCGTGCTGTTCCCGTACGGCGGCGCCGGGATGCAGCCGGCGTACTTCACCGAGGGCTGGTTCGACATCGTCGAGCACGTGCTGCGCGAGGCCCAGCGCACCGACATGAAGGTCTGGCTGTTCAACGACAGCAACTTCCCGAGCGGCAAGGCCGGCGGCATCATCGACAACGGCGGCAAGGTCGGCGACAAGACCTACGAGCCGAGCCCGCAGTTGCGGCTCAAGGCCCTGCAGCGCTCGACCCGCGTGGTCGCGGGACCCACGACGATCGATCCCAACGAGTCGAGCGGGCTCAGCGTCGACGGCGGCCGGCTCGTCGTGGACGCGGCGATCCGCGAGGGCACGCACCCGCTCGTCGCGGGCGCGTCGTGGACCGACTACACCGTGACCGGCAAGGTCCGGCTGACCGCGTCGGGGGCACAGCTCGTCGTGCGCGCGTCGGCCGACGGCACCCGGGGCTACCTCGTCGACGTCGACGTCAAGGGCCGTGCCAGCGTGTGGCGCCTCGACGGCGACGAGCGCACCCGGCTGACCCAGGGCGTGCCCGCACCCGGCTTCCACCCGCGCAACGAGCAGACGATCACCGTGACCGTCACGGGCGACCGGATCGCGCCGGTCATCAACAAGACCGTGCAGCCGGCCGCCGTCGACGCGACGTACCCGGCGGGGGCGCCCGCCGTCAGTGCCGAGTACGGCGGCGAGGGGATCGAGGACGCGGTCCCGGGCCTGCAGCGGGTGTCCTGGAACAACCTGGCCGTCACGGCGCCCAGCGGCCAGGAGCTCTGGTCGGAGACCTTCGACGACGCCAGCGATCTCGACGCGTGGGGCGGCCCGCTCGTGCGGATCGACGGAGCCGTCGCCGCAGCCGCGCGCCCCGACGGTTCGACGGACGCCGCGGAGCTGGTCGAGCTCACCCCCGACCTCGAGACCGGCGCCTGGCAGGTGCCGGCCGGCCGCTGGCAGGTCGACACCTACGGCAAGGCCGTGCTGACCGACGACTCGAGCGGCTACCACCGCGGTTACCTCGACCTGCTGGACCCGAAGGCCACGGACCGGCTGTTCGAGGTCGCGCAGGGGGAGTACGTCCGCCGCTTCGGCTGGGCGATGGGCACGGTCGTGCCCGGGTTCTGGGACGACGAGCCGTTCATCGCCTCCGCCGAGCCGTGGCCGTTCAAGCGGCTGCCGTGGTCGGCCAGCCTGGAGAAGCTGGTCACCGAGGCCGGCTCGACGCCCGGCGTCGCCTACACCGCCGCCTTCGAGGAGCTCGGCCGCGCCGGCGAGCAGGACTCGGGTGCCTACTGGCGGGCCGTGAACAACGCCTTCGCGACGAACTACTTCCAGCGCCAGGCGCGCTGGATGCAGGACCGCGGGCTCCAGCTGATCACCAACCCGCTGCTCGACGAGGAGAGCCCGCAGGACCGGATGCACAGCACCGGCGACCTGGCCAAGGACAACCAGTACGCCCAGGTGCCCGGCACCGACATGATCACCGCCGACTACACCCCGGGGAAGCAGACGACCCTGGGCCGCAACGCTGCCGCGTCGGCGCACGCCAGCGGCGCCGAGCGGGCGCTGTCGGAGGTGTTCGGCAACTCGGGGTGGGGCGTGGACCCCGAGTTCATCCGCCAGACCGTGGGTGCCCTGACGACGCGCGGCATCAACGACTACGCCCTGCACGCGATGTGGACCGACGAGAAGCAGATCTACTTCGCCCCGCCGTTCGGCCCGGCCAGCACCTACTGGGACGCCATGGGCGACGTGGACGCGTGGATCGGCCGGGTGAGCGAGCTCGCCCGCGGCACGTCCCTCGCCCGCACCGCCCTGCTCCAGCCGCAGCGGGCGGCCGAGCAGACCCGCACGACCGACGCCGACCACGAGCTCGACGGGGACCTCAGCGGGGCGGCGTACGCCCTCGAGCGGGGGCAGGTCGACTTCGACATGGTGAGCGACGGGGCATTCGCGGGCGATCCGCACACGCGCTACCACGCCCGGCCCGCCGGCGGTCGACTGCACGTGGGTGCGGCGTCGTACCGGATGGTCGTCGTGCCGCGCACGCCGGTGCTCGACCTGGAGACCGTCCGGACGCTCGCGTCCTTCGTCGGCTCCGGCGGCCGGGTCGTGGTCGTCGGTCCGCTGCCCGAGCACGAGGCGAGCGGCCGCGACGCCCGGCTGCGTGCCGAGCTCGACGCGCTGTTCGGCAGCGCGAGGGGCGCATGGTCCCGCCACGAGGCGGGGCAGGTCGCCGTCGTCGGCGACGAGTCGGGCATCGCCGAGCTCGCCCAGCAGGCGGACATGGCGGCCGCGGAGGTGACCCCGGCGGCGCCGTCGCTGCGGGTGCTGCGGACCGGCCGTGACGGCGACGTCGCCTTCATCGTGAACAACGAGAGCGGCCAGCCGGTGACGACCAGCGCCGCGCTGCCGGTCGACGGGGTCCCGGAGCTGTGGGACCTTCGCACGGGCGAGACGCGGGTCGCCGGCACCTACGACGACGCCGGCCACGACGAGACGGCCGTGCCGCTCTCGCTCGACCCGTACGAGACGGTCGCGATCGTCTTCCGCAAGGGGACCGCGGCGCAGCCGCACCTGACCGGAGCGGTGCCGGCGGAGTCCGTGACCCGGACGGGCAGCGCGCTGGACGCGACCGTGCTCGTCGACCAGCCGGGCCGGGTCGCGCTGACCGGCCAGGACAACGGCCGGACCTTCCGGGGCTCGGCCACGGTCGGCGACCAGCTCCAGCCGATCGCGCTCGACGGCCCGTGGACCATCGAGCTCGACCGCGCGGGTGAGTCGGTCCGGCCGACGGAGCTCGGCTCGTGGACGACGATCGACCCGAAGTTCTCGGGGAGCGCGACCTACCGCACCTCGCTCGACCTGACCGCTGCCGAACGCGACGGACGACGGCTGCTGCTCGACCTCGGCGACGTGCGCGAGCTCGCCCAGGTCACCGTCAACGGCCAGGTGCTGCCGCGGGCACTGTGGAGCCCCTACGTCGTCGACGTGACCGATGCGCTGCGGACCGGCAGCAACGAGATCGCCGTCCGGGTCACGAACACGCTGCTCAACACCCGCAGCAAGACCCCGCCACCGTCCGGCCTGCTCGGGCCGGTCGCCCTCCGCCCGCAGGCGGTCGTGGACGTGCGGCTGCGGTAGGCGCCGGGCACCGGTCGCGGTGCAGGGATCAGGCCGGGTTGCCGGCCAGGTCGGTGCGTTGCGCCGGGCGGTCGTCGTCGGTGACGGTCAGCCACGCGTCGCCGGGAGCCTGCGGTCGTCCGGCCACCACGAAGCACGTCGTGGTGTTGCCGTCGCAGAGCCGGGCGAGCACGGTGCCGTCGAGCACGCGGAGGTCGAAGGACGTCCGCGGCGAGGGCACGGGACGCTCCGCGGTGAGCGCACCGTTCCAGCTGAACGTGCGGGTCCCGGAGCCGTGGGGGACGGTGACGACGGCCCACCGCGGGAACATGGTCAGCTCGAGGACCGCGGTGCTCCCCGTCTCCGCCCGGATCGCCGCGACCAGGCCGGCCATGCCGTCGGTGGTGAACAGGTCGACGCCCGTCGAGACCGTCGTCGTGGAGGTCGTGGTCGAGCTGGTCGAGCCGCTGACCTCGACGTCGCGGACCTGCTGCGAGGTCGTCGACGTGTCGCCGTCGTGATCCGGGGCGACGGCGACGAGTCCCCAGGCGCCGGCACCGATCCCGGCCAGCACGGCGACGGCGCCGCCGAGGCGCAGGCCGGCGCGGCGTCGTACGCGCTCGTCGGCGCCGCCCGGCTCGGGATCGAGGGGGTAGGTGCGCCAGGCGGGGGGATCGGGCACGGCGCCACTATAGGGAACCGTCATCAATTGCGCCCGAGCGCAAATGAGAGTCAGCTCCTGCTGGGTGGTTTCGGCGCGTCGGCGGGTGCCGACGGGGTGATCCGGGCCCCGGTCGCGGAGAAGGCGTAGCTGGCGAGCTGCTGCTCGGCGCGCTCGAGGTTGAGCGAGGAGTTGTGGGCGAGCAGGTGCAGGCCGAGGGCGTCCTCGAGCGCGACGAAGTTGCGGGCGATCAGGTCGGCCGTGTCGGTCAGGGTGAACTCGCCGAGCGCCGCGCCGACCTCGAGGACCGCGGCGTAGAGCGAGACCTCGCGGTCGAACAGCAGGGTCATCAGGGTCGCGTGCATCGGGCTGCGGCTCGCGCTCACCGAGATCTCGTCGAGGACCTGGCTCAGCAGCAGGTCCTTCCCGCGGGGGAGCCCGGAGTACATCAGGCGGGCGAGCTTCTCGGTCGGCGTGAGCTCGCCCTCGATGTCGCGCTGGCGGGCCCAGTAGTAGCGGTCGGTCGCAGCCTGGTGGGCGGCCTCGATGAGTCCCTCGAACTCCGGGTAGTAGTAGGCGACCAGGCGGGGGGAGATGCCGGCGGCCTCGGCGATGTTCTTCATCGTCGCCCCGGCCAGGCCGTGCGTGGCGATCGTCTCGAGGGTGGCCGAGATGAGGTGCTCGCGTCGGGCGGCCTGGTCCTTGCGTCGTGCCATGGGCTCACCGTAACGCCTGCGTGAATTCCGGCGCCTCGTCATTGACAGGATCTGTGGCCTGAGTCATATTTGCGGTCAAGCGCAAAGAAAGGATCATTCGTGCGCACTCACCAGGACTGGATCGCGGAGGCCGCCAAGGCCACGCTCCACACCCGCCCGTTCATCGGCGGCGGCTTCGTCGAGGCGGGGGAGGAGACCTTCGAGAACCGCAACCCCGCCAACGGCGCGCTGCTGGCCGACGTCGCCGACGCCGGCGAGGCGGGCGTCGACCGGGCCGTGCGTGCCGCGCGGGCCACCTTCGCCGCCGGGACCTGGAGCCGCGCCGGCGTCGCCGAGCGACGCGAGAAGATGCTGCGCTTCGCGGACCTGCTCGCCGAGAACGCCGCCGAGCTCGCCGTCCTCGACTCGCTCGACATGGGCAAGCGCGTCGTCGACGCGCACGACCTCGACCTGCCGTTCTCGGTCAACCTGTTCCGCTACTACGCGGAGGCGATCGACAAGGTCAACGACGAGGTCGCGCCGACCCCGCCGGGCACCACGGCGCTGGTCCGCCGGGTCCCGCTGGGTGTCGTCGGTGCCGTCGTGCCGTGGAACTACCCGGTCGACATGCTCGCGTGGAAGGTCGCGCCCGCGATGGCCGCCGGCAACAGCGTGGTGCTCAAGCCCGCCGAGCAGTCGCCGTCGTCGGCGCTGCGGATCGCCGAGCTCGCCGCCGAGGCCGGCATCCCCGACGGCGTCCTCAACGTGGTCCCCGGCCTCGGCGAGACCACCGGCCGCGCGCTCGGCCTCCACCCCGACGTCGACGTGCTCGCCTTCACCGGCTCCACCGAGGTCGGCCGCGCCTTCCTCCAGTACGCCGGGCTGTCGAACCTCAAGCAGGTGTGGCTCGAGTGCGGCGGCAAGAGCCCCCACCTGGTCTTCGCCGACGCCGACGACCTCGCGGCCACCGCGAAGGCGACCGCCTTCGGCATCTGGTTCAACCAGGGCGCGGTGTGCTCCGCCCACTCGCGCGTGCTCGTCCAGCGCGAGGTGCACGAGGAGTTCGTCGCACGGGTCGCGGCCG
>DATLIG010000132.1:0-5411 GCA_035539555.1 Nocardioides sp.
GCTCCACACGTTGACGCCGGGGATGTCGCCCTCCGGCGTCAACGTGTGGAGCTGCCGGCCGACGGCCGCGCGCCCCACGCCGGTGATCCTCGTCCACGGCACCTTCGGGGACCGTCGGCACCTGCTCGAACGGCTCGGCACGTCGATCAAGGCGAAGGGCTTCTGCGTCTACTCGCTCGACTACGGCAATCGCGGCACCGGCGACATCGTGACGTCGGCGAAGCAGCTCAAGGCGTTCGTGGCGAAGGTGCGTTCGGCGACCGGCGCCGCGAAGGTGTCCATGGTCGGTCACTCGCAGGGCGGGATGATGCCGCGCTACTACATCAAGTTCCTCGGCGGGGCGGCGTACGTCGACGACCTGGTCGGCATCGCGCCGTCCAACCACGGCACCAAGCTGCTGCCGGCGTTCAACCCGATCGCGCCGCTCCTGCCCGGCCTGGTCTGCATCTCCTGCGACCAGCAGGCGTGGGGCTCGACCTTCCTGAGGAACCTCAACGCCGGCGACGAGACGCCGGGCGCGGTGAGCTACACCCAGATCACCAGCAGGTACGACGAGGTCGTCGTCCCGCACACCTCCGGCTACCTCGCGGCGGGCTCCCGCACGACCAACGTCACCCTCCAGTCGAAGTGCCCGTTCTCCTTCTCCGAGCACCTGCTGATCCCGACCGACCGGGCCACGATCGGGCTGGCCCTGGACGCCCTCACGCACGTGGGACCGGCGCGCCCCACCTTCCAGCCTCCTTGCTAGTATGTAGAACACGTTCTACTTCAGGAGGGTCCGAAGCCGTGACCGCCACGTCCGCCACGCCCGTCATCGAGGGCTGGTTCACCACGGGTGAGGAGCCGCGCCTCCTGGCGTCGCGCTGCACCACCTGCAGCAACGTCGTCTTCCCGCCGGTGCCCTCCGACGCTGCCGAGGCGGCGTTCTACTGCCGCAACCCGGCCTGCGACGGCGACCAGCACGCCCCGGTCGAGCTCTCGCGCCGCGGCACCGTGTGGTCCTACACCGACGCGCAGTACCAGCCGCCGGCGCCGTACGTGCCCGCGACCGACCCCTACCGGCCGTTCGCGCTGGCCGCGGTCGAGCTGCCCGAGGGGATCGTCGTGCTCGGCCAGGTGGCCGACGGCTTCGGCGTGGCCGACCTGAAGGTCGGCGCCGAGGTCGAGCTCGTCGTCGAGACGCTCAACGTGGACGAGACGGGCGAGCGGACCATCTACCGCTGGAAGCCGGTCGTCCCCGAGGCTCGCTCCGCCCGCACCTCGACCGCCGAGGAGGTCTGATGTCGAACGTGGCCATCGCCGGGGTCGGCATGCATCCCTGGGGCAAGTGGGGCCGCAACTTCACCGAGTACGGCGTCCACGCGGCCCGCGCGGCGCTCAAGGATGCCGGCATCCCGTGGACCGACGTCGACCTCGTCGTCGGCGGCGAGACGGTCCGCAACGGGTATGCCGGCTACGTCGCCGGCTCGACCTTCGCCCAGGCGCTCGGCTGGAACGGTGCGCGGATCGCGACGTCGTACGCCGCCTGCGCGACCGGGGCCCAGGCGATCGACACCGCCCGCGCCCGGATCATGGCCGGGCTCTGCGAGGTCGCCCTCGTGGTCGGCGCGGACACCACGCCCAAGGGCTTCCTCGCGCCGAACGCGGGGGAGCGGTGGGACGACCCCGACTGGCTGCGCTTCCGCCTGCTCGGCATGACCAACCCGGCCTACTTCGCGCTCTATGCGCGGCGTCGGATGGACCTCTACGGCGCGACCAGCGAGGACTTCGCCCAGGTCAAGGTCAAGAACTCCCGGCACGGCCTGGCCAACCCCAATGCGCGCTACCGCAAGGAGGTCGGCGTCGACGACGTGCTGACCTCGGCGGTGGTCTGCGACCCGCTCCACCTGCTCGACATCTGCGCGACGTCCGACGGAGCGGCGGCCGTCGTCCTGTGCAGCGTCGAGTACGCCCGCAAGCACGGGATCACGAACCCGGTCCGGGTGGCCGCCGTCTCGACGGTCACGCCGACCTTCCCGAACACCGTCATCGACATGCCGCTGCTCTCGACCGACTCCTCGGCCGTCGTCGGCGCGCCGGAGCGGACGTTCAAGGAGGCCATCGGACAGGCGGCGTACGAGGAGGCCGGCATCGGCCCCGAGGACGTCGACGTCGCCGAGGTCTACGACCTCTCCACCGCCCTCGAGCTCGACTGGATCGAGGACCTCCAGCTGTGCAAGCGCGGCGAGGCCGAGGTCCTGCTGCGCGCGGGTGACACCACGATCGGGGGCCGGATCCCCGTCAACCCGTCCGGCGGGCTCGCCTGCTTCGGCGAGGCGGTCCCGGCCCAGGCGATCGCGCAGGTCTGCGAGCTCACCTGGCAGCTGCGCGGCCAGGCCACGGGCCGCCAGGTCGAGGGCGCGAAGGTCGGCATCACCGCCAACCAGGGCCTCTTCGGCCACGGGTCTTCGGTGCTGCTGGCGGTGTGAGCCCGGCCCGGGCCCGGGGCGCTCAGTCGGCGGGCCCGGCGAGCAGACGGTCGATGAACCGGTCGAGGAGGTCGACGAAGAGGTCGGCGTTCTCACCCAGGCTGTCGAGCGCCGCCTGGTAGCGCTCGAGCACCTTCCCGGCGCAGGCCTCGAACCGGAGGGTCCCCTCGTCGGACGCACGGAAGAGGTAGGTCGGCTGGTCGTGCCCGCGCTGCTTGGTGACGAGTCCGGCGGTGACCGCGGCGTTGACCTGTCGGTTGACGGTGGACTGCTCGAGGCCCAGGTGCTCGGAGATGTCGCGCAGGGTCCACTCGTCGGCCTGCTGCAGGATCCACAGGAGCCGCATCTCGGACACGCCGAGGTCGGTGCGCTGCTCGAGCGCGCGACGTACCGTCTCCAGCTGCGCGAACGCCGCTGCGACCGAGCGCGCCCCGGCGCAGTGCGTGGGGGCGTCGTTCCTGGTCACCCTCGAGCTCCCCCCTCGTCGGTCCTGTCTCCGTGACTGTTCACGTTGTCCTGTGCATCCTACATATGTATCTTGCATATGTAATCTGCACATCAGGCTGGCGGGTGCCGGCTCGTCGCGCCGCGCGGGGAGAGGGGAATGCCGTGGACTCCGCATCCCCGGTCGAGCTGGTCCGCTCCGCTGAGGAGCAGGCCCAGCCGGAGCACGCCCAGCCGGAGCAATCCCCGCCGGCGCCCACGCCCCGGGCCAGGGTGCTGCGCCACCCGGTCGTGACGCTGCTCGTCGAGATGGGCGTGCTGATCGGGTTGTTCGCGGCCTACAACCTGATCCGTGCCAGCTGGGGCGACGACCCGGCCGCCGCGATGGCACGTGCCCGCGACATCGCGCGGTGGGAGGGCGGGGCCTTCCCGTCGGTGGAGCTGCGGCTCAACGAGTGGATCGTCGGCCTTCCGGTCCTCGCGGTCGTGACCTGCTACTTCTACGCGCTGATGCACTACGCCATGACGCCGGCGGTGCTGCTGCTCTCCCGCCGGCGCGGCGGTCGCCAGTACTGGCGCGGCTACTGGGCGCTGGTGCTGGCATCGGCCATCGCCCTGGTCGGCTACGCCCTGCTCCCGACCGCGCCACCCCGGCTCATGCCGGAGCTCGGCACGATCGACGTGATGGCCCACTTCTCCGACTACGGCTGGTGGGGCTCCGCGGCCTCGGCGCCCCGCGGCCTCGGCGATGCGACGAACCAGTACGCCGCGCTGCCCTCGTTGCACTTCGGGTGGTCGCTGTGGTGCGCCGTGCAGCTGTGGGGCTTCGGCGGCGCCCGGTGGCGGGCGGTGGCGATCGCCTACCCGACGCTCCAGGTGTTCGCGGTGCTGACCACGGCCAACCACTTCGTCGTCGACGTCCTCGCCGGCGGCGCCTGCGTCGTGGCGGCCTTCGCGGTCGTCGAGGTCCTGAGCCGGGTCACCCGGCCCCTCGGGCGGAGGATCGCACTCAGGTGGCGGGTGGGAGGATCTCCCAGACCACGTGCTCGCCGGCGAGGCCCTTGAGCTCCACCGCGTCGCGCTCCACGAGTACGACGGCAGCGTCGTCGTCGAGCGCCTCGCGCAGCGCGTCGCTGGCGAGCACCTCCCCACCGTGGGCGAGGTCCGCGACCCGCGCGGCCATGGCGACGTTGCGCCCGAAGTAGTCGCCGTCGCGGGCGACGACCTGGCCGGTGTGGATGCCGATGCGGACCAGGATCGGCCCGTAGCGGCGCAGGGTCGCGTCGCGGGGCAGGTCGCGCTGGATGCCGAGGGCGGCCCGGCAGGCGGCCTCCGCGTCGCGGAACGCGACCATGAAGCCGTCGCCGGCGGTCTTGACGACCTGCCCGCGGTACCGCTCGATCTGCGTACGGAGCACCCGGTCGTGAGCGGCGAGCACCTTCACCCAGGTGCTGTCGCCGAGCCGGTCGTTGAGCGGCGTCGAGTTCTCGATGTCGGAGAAGAACAGCGTGACCGTGCCGTCGGAGGCCGCCATGTTGAGGATGTCGGCGCGCTCGTCGTCGCTCGCCCAGCTCTGCAGGTCCTCGACCGTGCTCTGGATCAGACCGGTGATGCCGCGCTCACGGACCCGGGTGGCGGCCCGGATCACGCGTCGTACGGCCCGGTCGGCCGACGTGGAGGGCGGCGGCGGGCGCAGGGCTGCGTCGAGGTCGGACTCCAGCTGCGAGATGTGGTGCTGGGCGTCGGCCAGCTGGCGCTGGAGGCGCCCCCGGTCCCGTGCGAACCCGATGATCACCACGACCAGCAACACGCACACGACGCCCAGGACGATGGCCACGTTCGAAGGGTAGAGCGACGACAGCCGTTGTGTGTCCGCAGTAGCGTGAGATGGTGACCACTTCGGCTCCCGAGATCTCGACCCTCGGCGCGCTGCGCGCCTCCGGCCACCAGCTCCAGTCGCTGCGGGCCGAGCTCCGCGCCAACCTCCTCGACAAGCTCGCGCGCGGCGAGGACCCGTGGCCCGGCCTGCACGGCCTGGAGGACACGGTGATCCCGCAGCTGGAACGGGCGATCATCGCCGGCCACGACGTCGTGCTCCTCGGCGAGCGTGGGCAGGGCAAGACCCGCCTCCTGCGCACCCTCGTCGGACTGATGGACGAGTGGACCCCGGTGATCTCCGGGTCCGAGCTCGGCGAGCATCCCTACGACCCGATCACGGTCTCGTCGAAGGCCGCCCTGGCGTCGTACGGCGACGACCTGCGGATCTCCTGGCGCCACCGCAGCGAGCGGTACGCCGAGAAGCTCGCGACCCCCGACACCAGCGTGGCGGACCTGATCGGCGACCTTCATCGGGTCGACGTCGCCGAGGGCCGCTCGCTCGGTGACCCGGAGACCATCCACTTCGGCCTGATTCCCCGCTCCCACCGGGGGATCGTGGCGATCAACGAGCTCCCCGACCTCGCCGAGCGGATCCAGGTCGCGATGCTCAACGTGATGGAG
>DATLIG010000133.1:0-18043 GCA_035539555.1 Nocardioides sp.
CGGTGGTCGGCCGGGTAGCGCGACAGCGTCAGCTCGGGCAGGAACACGACCTGGGCTCCGGCCTCGGCGGCCTGGCGGACGCCGTCCGCGAGCGCTGCCGTGTGGGCGTCCGGGTCGGACTGCCAGTGCATCTGGACGACACCGACGGTGAGGGTGCGTCCCGCGCGGTCGGAGCCGACGCGGGCGAGGGAGGGCAGCGCGGGCGCGGTGATGAGCTTCATGATTCTTCCTTCGGGACTGCGGGCTGTTGCTGGGTGATGCAGTGGATGCCGCCTCCGCGCGCGAAGAGCGGGCGGGCGTCGACCTGGACGACCTGACGGCCCGGGTAGGCGTCGGCGAGGATCGACCGGGCCTCGGCGTCGACCTCGTCGTCGAAGGCGCACGCGATCACGGCGCCGTTGGCGACGTAGTGATTGACGTAGCTGTGGTCGACCCAGCCCTCGACGTCGCGGAGCCCGCTCGGGGCGGGGATCGACGTGACCTCGATCGGCTTGTCGTCGGCGTCGCGCGCGCCTTCGAGCACGGCGGCGAGGCGGCGACTGATGGCGTGGTCGGGGTGGGCGGGGTCGCGCTGCTCGTGGAGCAGCACCCGCCCCGGCGCGGTGAACGTGGCGACGATGTCGACATGACCGCGGGTGCCGTAGCGCTCGTTGTCGCGGGTCAGGCCGCAGGGCAGCCAGATCACCGCACGCGCCCCGAGGGTCCTGGCCAGCTCGGCCTCGACGTCTGCCTTCGTCCAGCCGGGGTTGCGGAACGGGTCGAGCTGCACGGTCTCGGTCACCAGGAAGGTGCCGCGGCCGTCGGTGTGGATGCCGCCTCCCTCGTTGACCATCGACGAGTCGATCCGGAACGCGCCGGACGCCTCGGTCGCGACCTCGCTGGCCACGGCGTCGAGCTCCCACGTCGCCCAGTCCTGCTGGCCCCACCCGTTGAAGACCCAGTTGACCGCGCCGAGCGCAGCGCCGTCGGCACCGCGGCCGAGCACGAAGGTCGGGCCGATGTCGCGGTACCAGGCGTCATCCAGCGGTGCCTCGTGGCGCACGACGTCACCGGCCAGGAGCCGCGTGGCCTCGGCGCGCTCGGCCGGCGGGACCAGCACGTGCACGGGCTCGTGCTCGGCGATGGCGTTGGCGACCGCTGCCCAGGTACGACGGGCCTCGTCGGCCACCGCCGGCGAGTCGCCCAACGTGTACGAGCCGGCCGGCCAGGCCATCCAGGTCGCGTCGTGGGGATCGGTCTCGGCGGGCATCCTCCAGCCGGTGCTCACGGTGATTCCTCCAGGTGCTGGTGGTGGGTGGAGTGGACGAGGCGACCGCCGACCCACGTCTCCAGCACGGAGACGTCGGCGAGCTTGGTCGGGTCCACGTCGTACGGGTCGGTGTCGAGGACCACGAGGTCCGCATGCTTGCCGACGGTCAGGGAGCCCCGGTCGTCCTCGCAGAAGTTCGCGCGGGCGCTGCCGATCGTGTAGCCCAGCAGGGCGTCGTGGAGCGTGACCGCCTCCTCGGGCTGCCAGGGCTCGCCACCGGACAGCGGCGCTCGCGTGACCGCGCACTGGATGCCGACCATCGGCTCCATCTCGGCCACGTTCCAGTCGCTGGAGAACGCCAGCACCGCGCCGTGGTCGCGCAGCGAGCGCAACGGCCAGGCCTGGTGCCACCGCTGCTCCCCCACGGCCTGCGCCCAGGCGTGTCCCGGACCGGCGATCTCGGGGCTGGCGTGGCGCGGCTGCATGCAGGCGACGACACCGAGCTCGGCGAACCGGGGCAGGTCGGCGCGCCGCAGGCACTCGACGTGGACCACCTGGTGCCGGGCGTCACGGGGGCCGTTGACGGCGCGGGCGTGCTCCACCGCGTCGAGCACGGTGGTGATGCCGCGGTCGCCGGTGGCGTGCACGAACAGCTGGAAGCCCTCGGCGTCGAGCCGGGCCACCAGGTCGGCGAAGGCCGACGGGTCGTAGTAGGTCTCGCCCCGGTGCTCGGACTCGCCGGCGTACGGCTCGTGCAGGGCTGCGGTGTGCGGCTCGACGACGTCGTCGATGTAGAGCTTGAGCGGCCCGACGCGGAGCCGGTCGTCGTCGTACGCCGTCGCGAGGCTCGCGAACTCCTGGCGCTCCTGGGCGGTGGCGCCCATCGGGTGGAACATCGCGAGCACCACCCGGGAGGCGAGGCGGCCCTCCCGGCGGGCCCGCTCGAACAGGGCGATGTCGTCCGGGGAGTTCTGCGGCTCGACCACCGTGGTGATGCCGCAGCGAACCGCGTGGTCGAGGCTGCCCAGGAGGCGTTGGTACTGACGCTCCGGCGACGCCCACGGCAGTCCGCGCTCGAGGAGCGCGGCGAGCCCGGCCCGCGAGAGCCCCTTCACGGCGAAGTCGACGACGAAGCCGGACGGACGGCCGTCCGCGTCGAGCTCGGCCGTGCCGAAGGGCTGGTCGGGACCATCGACACCGAGCGCGGCGAGGCCCGGCGTGTTGAGCCAGAGCGTGTGGACGTCGTAGCTGAGCACGGCAGCGGGCCGGTCCGGCACGAGCTCGTCGAGCATCTGCCGGGTCGGGTGGGCACCGTCGCTCAGGCCGGCGTAGGCGTAGCCCTCGGCCTCCACCCAGCCGGTTCCGGGGTGCGCGTCGGCGAAGGCACGCAGCCGCGCGCCGACCTCGTCGAGGGTGTCCGCGCCGGCGAGCTGCACGCAGGCGTCGTCGGACCCGAGCCGCACGTGGTTGTGGGCGTCGACGAAGCCGGGCAGCACGGCCCGGCCGTCGAGGTCGCGGACCTCGGTCGCGCCGAGCGCCCACTCCGGCGCCTCGGAAGCACGGCCGACCCACGCGATGCGGCCCTCCCGTACGGCGAGCGCGTCGGCCACACCCAGGTCGGGATCGAGGGTGTGGACCACCCCGCCGGTCAGCAGCAGGTCGGCGTGCACGGCGCTCACCGCTCCTCCAGCGCGTCGACCAGGAAGCGCTCGTCGCGGCGCGGGCGCAGGTAGAGGAACTCGTAGGCCAGCGCGACGGCGACGATGACGCCGGTGATGACCAGGTCCACCGCGGCCGAGCCGAGCAGGGCGTAGCCGAGCGCGCCGATCACGACGACCGGGGCCAGCGGCCACAGTGGCATGTGCCAGCCCGCGTGCGGGGTGCGGCGGATGGTCAGGGCACCGACCGCGAGGAGGATGAAGACGACGGAGACGATGACGGAGGTGACGCCGAGCAGCGCCTCGATGTCGACGAGGTACGCCAGCAGGGCCCCGGCGCCACCGACGACCAGCGTGGCGACGTACGGCGTGTTGAAGCGCGGGTGCATGCGGGTCAGGGCGCGGTTGACCGGCTCGGGCCAGGTGCGGTCGCGGCCGGTGGCGTAGATGACCCGCCCGTTCTGGACCATCATCACGATCACGGCGTTGAAGATCGCGATCGCGATGCCGACGCTCACCGCGGCGGCGACGTCCGGCCCGGCCCAGCCCTCGACGAAGTCGGGGAAGCCCAGCTGGCCGAGGTCCGTCAGCGAGCCGGCGCCCATGATCACGGCGGCGGTCGGCACGACGATGATCACCGCGGAGATGAAGAGGGAGAGGAACACCGCCCGCGCGACGTTCTTGCGCGGCTCGATGATCTCCTCGGCGAGGTACGACGCCGTGCCGAAGCCGTTGACCACGAACATCGCGACAGCGAGGCCGGCCATGAGTACGCCGAGCGTGTAGGGGCTGAGCGCACCGCTCTCGTCGAGGGCGTGCGGCTCGAACAGCGAGCCGACGCCCCGCTCGGCGTGGGTGAAGCCGAGGTAGGCCACGACCGTCGCGGCGACCGTCTCGATGGCCAGGAAGACGCCGGTGACGAACGCGTTGGAGCGCATGTCGAGGATCGCGGTGAAGGTGGCGAGCACCATCACGGCGGCACCGGCCGCCGCGCGGTCGACCGTGACGATCGAGGAGAGGTAGTCGGCGGTGCCGAGGGCGATGATCGGCGGGATGACGACGAGCAGCGCCGCGGTGAGGGTGAAGGTGAGCCACCCCAGCGTGCGCCCCAGCGCGTGCGTGATCATCGCGTACTCGCCGCCCGACGACGGGGTGCGCGTCCCCAGCTCGGCGTAGCACGCGCCGACCGCCACCGAGACCACCACGCCGACGAGCAGCGCGATCACCGCGCCGCTCCCCTGGCTGGCCAGGACCTCCGGGACGATGATGAACAGGCTCGAGGTCGGGGTGATGCACGAGACCGTCATCAGCACGGCACCCGCCAGGCCCAGCACCGGCGTCAGGTGCCGCACCGTCTGTGCAGGCGACGCCAGCTCCGCGGGCTCTTGGGACACAGCCATGGTCACTCCTCGAATTTGAAAGGCTTTCAAACGTGTGCTGGATCACTATGGAGGGCGCGGCCGCTAGGGTCAAGGGGTGAGCACGACCGAGTTCCGCAGGAACCGACGCCTCGGCGATGCGCGGGAGCGGATCCTCACCGAGGCCCAGGCGCTGCTCTCCGAGCGCGGGCTGGCCGATCTCTCCCTCTCGGAGCTGGGCCGCCGGCTCGACACCAGCGCCGGCCACCTGTCGTACTACTTCGGCAACAAGGACGGGCTCCTGCTGGAGCTGCTGCGCTGGTGCGAGGGCGCGGAGGCCGACAAGCGCGCCGAGATCCTCGCCACCGACCTCCCGATGCTCGACAAGCTGCGGGAGATGTGCGCGGTCTACCTCCCCCGCCACACCGGTGACCCGCGCTGGCTGGTCTGGGCCGAGCTGTGGCCCCGCGCCGGGCGTGAGCCGGCGCTCAAGGCCGCGCAGGCCGAGTACGACGGCGCCTGGGCCGCCGACGTCTCCTCGCTGCTGGAGGCGCTCGGGTTCGAGGACGTCCCGCACCTGACCCGCGGACTGCTGGCGCTGCTGGACGGGCTGAGCATCGCCCTGCTGATCGGCGAGGACGGGATCAGCCCCGAGCACGTGTGGTCGCAGGTGCGCCGCTACCTGCAGCTCCCCGGCTGATCCGCACAGCGGCGGCCAGCCGGCCGGTCCGACCGTGAGGCGCGGGAGGTCAGGCCTCGCCGCGCATCTTCGCCAGACGGGTCCGCAACGCGGCCACCCGGTCGGCGTTGGCACGCAGCGCGACGTACTCCTCGCCGTGGGTCCACAGCAGCGCGTCGTCGAGCCGTCGTACGGCGCCGGGCGGGTAGCGATAGCCCATCCGCTCGCGCAGCAGGTCGGCGTCGACCTGGCGCAGCACCTCGCCGAGGGCCGAGAGCGAGGTGATGCCCAGCTCGAGCACGATGGTGGCCATCCAGACGTAGTGGTCGGTCCGCGACCAGCCGGCGTCGGCGTACTGGCCGGCGAGGAAGGCGGCGAGCTCGCGCGGCGGGATCCGCGGATCGTCGTCGACGCCGCGCTCCGGCCCCTCGTCGGCGGCGAGGCCGGGCTGGATCCGCTCGCGGATGATCGAGAACTCGCGGTCGGCGAGCTCGAGCAGGCCGGCGGCCAGGGTGAAGCGGCGGTCGAAGTCGGGGACGTGCTCGTCCGGGATGGTGCCCTTGTAGCGGATGTCGTGCTCGAACTCCGCCCACGCGTGCTGGAGCACCGTGCGGATCTGCACCTGGGCGACGCCGGTCGTGCCGGCCATGTCGTCGACCTTCACCAGCAGGTGGCGGCTGGCGTACCCGAACCGGCCCTCGCTCGCGGTCTCACGGCCCATGTCGCGGTCGTCGAGCACGGTGACCTGGTCGGCCAGCAGCTCGGCGACGGCCTGCACGTCGCTGTGCACGTAGGTGATGACGCGGACGCCGACCTGGTCGGTGATCTCGCGCAGCGGGTCGGCGTAGACCGGGTGCCCACCGGAGGTCCGGGCCGCCTTCGCGGCGAACGAGGTGACCGACTTCGCCCGACCGGCGACGGTCAGGTAGTTGATGCCCGCCTCGTCGAGGACCGTCGTGACGAGCTGGAGGAAGCGGTCGGTCGCGTCGCGGACGGCCGGCCAGCCCTCGGCGTACTCACGGACGGCGGCGCCGATGTCGGGCGCGCCCGGCGCCGTCGCGACCGGCGTCGCGTGCTTCTGGCGGGGCGTCGGGACCAGGTCCTCGGGAAGCGCCGGCGTCACGATGTAGCCGGTCTCGAGGTCGCCGTAGACGACCGTGTCGTCGCGGCGCAGGTCCGCGAACAGCGCGATGTAGGCGCACACCACCGCGTCGACCTGGTCCTCGACGACCCGCAGCTCGCTCTTGCGGCCGGCACCCGTCACCGCCTCGCGGAGCAACCGCCAGGCCGGGCCGTCGACGCGCAGCGGCACGTCGGCGCTCGCCAGGCCCTCGACCAGGCGCATCAGCACGAGCAGCTCCGCCCGCAGGTGCTCGAGGTCGCGGCCGGGCTTGTCCTTGTACTTCAGCGTCCGGCCGAGCCGGAATAACGCGACCGTCGCCGGGTGCGGGTACACCTCGATGCCACGGCGGGGGCGCCGCGACCACGGGTTGATGTCGAGCCCGAGCAGCGACGCCACCCGGGCCCCGCGCGGCTGCGTCGCGAACTCCCGCTTGGCCGTGTTGGACGGGTGCGCCCCCGCGTCGAAGCGCGCGAAGTCCTTGTTGAGGGCCTTCTCCGCCGGCCGGTTGCCGGTCGCGTTCTTCACGATCAGCGGGGCGTCGATGGCGACGAGGCACTCGCCGTCGACGTACGACGCCAGGGCGGCCTCGATCTCCTCGTCGGTCCGCACGGCGCAGACCGCCAGCAGGGTCCCGTCCGCGTCGAGGACCGCGAGCCCGGTCGGCCTGCGCTCCCCCCAGGCGAGGTCGATCCCGACGTAGTGCATGGCCATCTCAGGCGCGGTTGAGCGCGACCGCTTCCCGCACCAGCGCGACCAGCGCGTCGCCGTCCAGCTCCTCGCCCTCGAGGACATCGATCGCACGGCGGGTGCCCGCATCGAGGCTGGCGTTGAACAGGCCGGTCGGGTCGGCGAGGGAGGCGCCCTTGGCGAAGGTCAGCTTGACCTTGTCCTTGTAGGTCTCGACGGTGCAGATCAGGCCGTCGGCGGAGAAGGTGGGCACCCCGTCGGGGTTGGACGCCTTCTTCCACTTGGCCTCCTCGACGACGGCGGGCTCGGCCGTCTCGATGAGGGAGCGCACCCGCTCGACCACGTCGTTGCGCCAGTCAGTGCTCATGCTGCGACCCTAGTAGTTATCGCAAGAACCGATGACTAGTGCCAAAAGGATTCGTTTGCCAGAGGACTGGGACCGTCACGACCATGGTGGTGCGCCTCACAACCCTTGGGAGAATCAACCATGACCGACCAGTCCGTCGTCGAGAAGCACACCATCGGCTATGTCCCACCGGAGGACCGCCACGGCAAGGTGCGCGACCTCTTCACCCTGTGGTTCGGGACGAACATCGCTCCCCTGCCCGTCGTCACCGGCGCCGCCGGTGTCACCGTCTTCGGCCTCGACCTCTTCTGGTGCCTGGTCGCCATCGTCGTCGGCCACCTCGTCGGCGGCGTCTTCATGGCCCTGCACTCGGCTCAGGGCCCGCAGATGGGCATCCCGCAGATGATCCAGAGCCGCGGCCAGTTCGGCTCGTACGGCGCCCTGATCGTCGTCGTCATCGCCGCGGTGATGTACCTCGCGTTCTTCGCGTCCAACATCGTGCTCGCGGGCCAGTCCCTGCACGGGATCGCCGACCCGATCCCCGTCGAGGCCGGCATCGTCCTCGGCGCGCTCGGCTCCGGCCTGATCGCCGTCATCGGCTACAAGGTCATCCACGCGCTCAACAAGGTCGCGACCTGGGTCCTCGGCATCGGCATCGTGCTCGGCACCGTGGCGATCTTCGTCGCCGGCGTGCCCGCGGGCTTCTGGACGCAGGGCGGCTACAGCACCGCCGGCTTCCTGGCGACCGTCTCGCTCGGCGCCCTGTGGCAGATCGCCTTCGCGCCCTACGTCTCCGACTACTCGCGCTACCTGCCGGCCGACGTCGGCGTCCGGGCGACCTTCAACGCCACCTACCTCGGCTGCACCCTCGGCTCGATCCTGCCCTTCGCCTTCGGCGCGATCGTGGCGCTGGCGATGAAGCCCGGCGTCGAGGTGATGACCGGCGTCCGCGACACCACCGGTGCCTTCGGCACCCCGCTGCTCGTCCTGTTCCTGCTGTCGGTGATCAGCCACAACGCCCTCAACCTCTACGGCACCGTGCTCTCGATCATCACCTGCGTGCAGACCTTCGTCGCCCGCTGGATCCCCACCGCCCGGAGCCGCGCCACGCTCTCGGTGGTCGTGATGGCCGCGTCGACCTACTTCGCGATCGGCGTCTCCGGCGACTTCATCGGGCACTTCGTCGACATCGTGCTCGCGCTGCTCGTCGTGCTGGTGCCGTGGACCGCGATCAACCTGATCGACTTCTACCTGATCCACCGCGGCAGCTACGACATGGACTCGATCTTCGCAGCCGACGGAGGCATCTACGGCCGGTTCAACGGCCAGGCGATCCTCGCCTACGTCATCGGCATCCTGGTCCAGATCCCGTTCATGGCCACGCCGCTCTACACCGGCCCGATCGCCGAGAGCCTCGACGGCGCCGACCTGAGCTGGATCATCGGCCTGGTCGCGACGGCGCCCGTCTACTACCTGCTGGCCCGCGGGCGGAAGCTCGCGCCCAGCGAGGTGGCGCCGGTGGCGGCGCACGCCTGAGGGCCTCGACCGCCCGTACTGCCCGGCGGGCAGGTCGCGTCAGCGACCTGCCCGCCGTCGTGCTTCCCGCACCGAGGAGCGGACGAACGCCTGCGCACGGGCGGTCAGGCGCACGCCCCTCATCGACGACAGCACGATCTCCAGGGGCTCCACGGGATCGGTGATCTCGAGGGTGACGACCTCCGCACCGTCGTACGTCGTGTGGCTGGCCGGGCGCTGGTTGAGGACCGACCAGCCCTGGCCGTTGGCGACCATCGCGCGGACCGTCTCGAAGCCGGCGGTGCGATGCCGGATCGCCGGGCGGAAGCCCGCGGACTCGACGAGCCGCTCGAGGTACTGGCCGCTGTGCGGCAGGTCGAGGAGCACCATCGGCTCCCCCTCCAGCTCGGCCAGCGCGACCTTCTTGCGGCGGGCCAGCCGGTGGCCCTTGCCCACGAGGACGTACGGCGCCGCGAGGCCCACCCGCACGTGGTCGATGTCGTCGTCGAGGTCGTAGCCGTACATCAACGCGAGCTCGCAGCGGCCCGAGCGCAGGGCGTGCTTGAGCGCCGCGTGCTCGTCCTCGATGACGGAGACGTGGATGCCCGGGTGGTCCGCCTCGCAGGCTGCCAGCAGGCGCGGGAGCTCGAACGGCCCGAGCGTCGTGAAGCAGCCGACCGTGAGGTCGCCGACGAGCGCCTGGCCCGCGGAGCGGGCGACCTCCACCAGCTCGCTGGTGTGCACGAGGTAGCTGCGCAGCTCGCGGTGGAACTCCTCACCGGCGGCGGTCAGCGTCAGCCCCCGCGCGTGGTGGCGCAGCAGCAGCTGGACGCCGAGCTCCTTCTCCAGCTGCGCGACCGCCGTCGAGACGGCGGACTGCGACACCATGAGCTGCTTCGAGGCAGCGGTCATGGACCCCAGCTCGGCGGCCGCGGCGAAGTACCGCAGTTGCGTGAGGGTGAAGGACGGGTCCGCCATGACGGCCATCCTGCCGGAAGTCAGCCCTCGCCGATGCCCGGCGCGTCGAGGTTCGCCAGCGCCTCGGGCCGCAGCAGCGCGTCGAGCACGGCCGGGTCGAGGCCGCCCGTGGCGAGCGCGAGGTCCCGGACGGCGCCGGCACCGCTGAGCGCCGCCTTGGCGATCTCCGCCGAGCGGGCGTAGCCGAGCAGCGGGGTGAGCGCGGTCGCGAGGCCGGCGTTCGCCGCGGCCGCGGCGGCCAGCTTGGCCGGGTCGACGGTGATGCCGTCGACGCAGAGCTCGCGCAGCGAGTCGAAGGCGGCGGCGGTCCACGTGAAGCCCTGGAGCAGCCCGTGCCCCATGACCGGCTCGAACGCGTTGAGCTGGAGCTGGCCGGCCTCGGCCGCCATGGTGACCGTGACGTCGTTGCCGATCACCCAGAAGGCGACCTGGTTGACCATCTCGGGGATGACCGGGTTGACCTTGCCGGG
The DNA here is from genome assembly GCA_035539555.1 of Nocardioides sp. Classification (GTDB taxonomy): domain Bacteria; phylum Actinomycetota; class Actinomycetes; order Propionibacteriales; family Nocardioidaceae; genus Nocardioides. Next base: position 10,064 of record DATLIG010000133.1, read on the forward strand.
CATGATGCTCGACCCGGCCTGGCGGGCCGGGAGCTGCAGCTCGGCGAGGCCGGCCTGAGGACCGGAGCCCAGGAGGCGCAGGTCGTTGCAGATCTTCGAGGCCTTGACGGCGATCCGCTTCAGCACGCTCGACACCTGCACGAACGCGCCGGTGTCGCTGGTCGCCTCGACGAGGTCGCCCGCGCCGACCAACGGCAGGCCGGTGATCTCGGCGAGGTGCCGGACCGCGCGGCGGCGGTAGTCGGGGTGGGCGGTGATGCCGGTGCCGATCGCGGTCGCGCCGAGGTTGATCTCGCAGAGCAGTGCTCGCGAGTCGGCCAGCCGGGCGAGCTCCTCGCGCAGCGTCGTGGCGAACGCGCCGAGCTCCTGGCCGACGGTCATCGGAACGGCGTCCTGGAGCTGGGTGCGGCCGATCTTGGGGACCCCGCGGAACTCGGCCGCCTTGCGCGCGAAGGCGTCCGCCAGCGCCTCCGTCGCCACCGCCAGCCCGTCGATGGCCGTCACGAGCGCGATCCGGACGGCGGTCGGGTAGACGTCGTTGGTCGACTGGCAGCGGTTCACGTGGTCCAGCGGGTGGATCTCGTCGTAGCTGCCGAACGGCAGGCCCAGGATCTCCAGCGCGCGGTTGGCGACGACCTCGTTCGCGTTCATGTTGGTCGACGTGCCGGCGCCGCCCTGGATCACGTCGACGACGAACTGGTCGTCGAGCGCCCCGTCACGGACCTCCTGCGCGGCGGCCGCGATGGCGTCGTACCGGCGGTCGTCGAGCAGGCCCAGCCCGTGGTTGGCGCGGGCGGCGGCGAGCTTGACCGCGCCGAGGGCGGCGACGAGGCCGCGGTGCGCGCCGACGGGCGTGCCGCTGATCGGGAAGTTCCGCACGGCACGCGCGGTGTGGACGCCCCAGTAGGCCGTTGCGGGGACGTCGAAGGGGCCGAGCGAGTCCTGCTCGGTCCGGGTCAGTGGGGTGTCGAGTGCGGTCATCGTGCGGTCGCCTCCCCGGCGACGTCGAGCGCGGTCCAGGCCAGTGCGGTGGCGGCGTCGAGGATCGCCTTCTCGGCGTCCCCGCCGACGCAGTGCGCGGCGAACTCGGGCTGGTGGTTGAGGGCTGAACCGGAGTTGATGCCGATGTAGGGGTGGATCGCGTTCACGACCTGGGACACGTTGCCCATGTCGGTGGACGCGCGGTTCATCCGGCGCGCCGGGGAGTGGTCGTCGAAGACGCGACCGAGCTCCTCGGCGTTGCGCCGGTACGACGCCAGCGCGGGCGTGAAGGTGCGGAACTCGGCGTACGGCTTGCTCTCCGGCTCGACCGTGAGGGTGGCGCCGGTCGCGAGCGCGCCCGCCTCGAAGCAGCGCCAGACCTTCTCCTCGGTCTCGGCGAGCTGGGCCAGGCTCTCGGCACGGACGTACCAGCGGCCCTCGGTCAGCGCGGGGATCGCGTTGGGAGCCTCTCCCCCGTTGGTCATCACGCCGTGGACCCGCACGGTCGGCGGCAGCTGCTGGCGGAGCAGGCCGATCGCGACCTGCGCGATGGTGAACGCGTCGGCCGCGTTGACGCCCTGCTCGGGGTAGGCCGCGGCGTGGGCGGCCCTGCCGCGGAACTCCACGTGCGAGTGCGACACCGCGAACGGCTCGGCCTCGGCGACGTCGACGGGTGCGGGATGGGCCATCATCGCGAGGTCGAGGCCGACGAAGGCGCCGCGCTCGAGCAGCTCGATCTTGCCGCCGCCGCCCTCCTCGGCGGGGGTGCCGTAGACCTCGATGGTCAGGCCCGCGACGTCGGCCAGGGGGGCCAGGGCGCGCGCGGCGCCGACGGTGATCGCGGAGATCAGGTTGTGGCCGCAGGCGTGGCCCAGGCCCGGCAGGGCGTCGTACTCGGCACAGAGGCCGAGGCGGAACGGTCCGCTGCCGAAGGTCGCCAGGAAGGCCGTCTCCAGCCCGAGGTGGGCCGGGGTGACGGTGAACCCGGCCTCCTCGAGGGACTCCGCGACCCACCGGGAGGCGTTGTGCTCCTGCCAGCCGGTCTCGGGGTGGGCGTGCAGCTGCTCGGAGAGCCGGATCAGCCGCTCGGCGTCGCCGCTGACGGTGGTCGCGGCGCGCTGCTTGTCGGTGGTCGGGGTGGTGGCCACCTGCCTCACTCGTCCCCGGGGACGCCGTAGGACGGCGCGGAGGTGGGGTCGAGTCCGCGGGTGACGTAGTCGTCGCGCTGCGGCAGCCAGACCTTCACCAGGTCCCGCAGGTCCTCGATCGGCCGGTCGCTCCAGTCGACGCGCAGGTCGGTCACTCGCCAGGCGACGTCGCGGACGACGGACAGCCCGGCCGAGCGGACCGGACCCGCCTCGCCACCGGCGGCCAGGCCGGCCTCGAGGGCGGCCAGCAGGCGCTCCTCGAGCTCGCCGGTCGCGGTCGTGAACGCCGCGGCGACGGCGTCCACGACCGCGGTGCCGGCCAGCAGGTTGCCGGCCGCCACCACGTCGGGCGCAACGACGTGGTGGTGGACACCGAGCGAGCCGCTGCCGCTGAAGGCGGCGCCCGCTCCGTCGAGTCCGAGCACCGTCAGCTGACGGTGCTCGACGTGCTCGCGGTCCTGGGTGACCGCGGCGAGGGCGGCCCGGGCGTCGAGTCCGGTCGCGAGCGCGTCGAGCAGCTCGGTGCCCAGACGCGGGTCGGTGATGTTCTGCGAGGACGCGCCGCCGACGCCGGGGCGCAGGTGGATGCAGCGCGCGGCGACGGCGGGGCTGGAGGAGGTCACGGCGATGCCGACGGCGCCCTTGCCGTCGGTGCCGAGGACGGAGAAGGTCACCGGGCCACCTCGGGGATGACGGCGATGGCGTCGACCTCGACCAGCCACTCGGGCCGGGCGAGGGCGGAGATGACGAGGCCGGTCGAGATGGGGTGCACGCCCTTCGTCCAGCGGCCGATCGTGCGGTAGACGGCCTCGCGGTAGCGCGGGTCGACGATGTAGATGGTGAGCTTGACCAGGTGCTCCATCTCGGCGCCGGCCTCCTCGAGCAGCATCTTGATGTTGGCCATCGCCTGCTCGGTCTGCGCCTCGACGTCGCCGATGCCGACCGACGCGCTGGTGTCGAGGTCCTGGCCGATCTGCCCACGCACGTAGACGGTGTTGCCCGCACGGACGGCCTGGCACAGGTCGTTGTCCAGGTTCTGCTCGGGGTAGGTCACGCTCGTGTTGAACGGGCGGATGCGGGTGTGCCCGCCGACGACGATGCTCTTGTTGGTCTCCACGGGACCCAGTCCACTGCCTCGAGCGGCCATGTGTCCAACAGATGTTTCCGACAACCTTCATCATCAGGATCGATGCAACAGCAGGACCGCACCTGCATCTGTTGATCCGATGGATAAGGCCAACAACATCTGTTGGACACGGGAAAGTTGGCGGCTCAGGATTTCGGCATGACCAACGAACAGATCGAGGTCCTCGTCGTCGGCGCCGGCCTGGCCGGCGTGGCGATGAGCGAGCACCTGAGCGACAACGGCGTACCGCACCTCGTGCTCGAGCGCGACCGGATCGCCGAGCGCTGGCGCACCATGCGCTGGGACTCCCTCGTCGCCAACGGTCCCGCCTGGCACGACCGCTTCCCCGGCATGGAGTTCCAGGACGTCGCCGGCGACGCGTTCGCGACCAAGGACCAGGTGGCCGGCTACTTCGAGGCGTACGCCGAGAAGATCAACGCCCCGATCCGGACCGGCGTCGAGGTCACCTCCGTCACCCGGCACGCGGGCCGCCCCGGCTTCCGCGTCGAGACCTCCGACGGCGTCATCGACGCCCGGTACGTCGTCGCGGCCACCGGCCCCTTCCAGCGCCCCGTCATCCCGCCGATCGTCCCGGAGTCCGCCGACGTCGTGCAGATCCACTCCAGCGACTACCGCAACCCCGCACAGCTGCCCGAGGGCAACGTCCTCGTCGTCGGGGCCGGCTCCTCCGGCGTGCAGATCGCCGACGAGCTGCAGCGCGCGGGCCGCCAGGTCCACCTGTCCGTCGGTCCGCACGACCGACCGCCGCGGAGCTACCGCGGCCGTGACTTCTGCTGGTGGCTCGGCGTCCTCAACCTCTGGGACCTCGAGACCCCGCCGGCCGGCGCCGAGCACGTGACCATCGCGGTCAGCGGCGCCCGCGGCGGTCACACGGTCGACTTCCGCGCCCTCGCCGGGATCGGCATCCAGCTGGTCGGCCTCACCGATGCCTACGACGACGGCGTGCTCACCTTCCGCGCGGACCTCGCCGAGAACATCACCAACGGCGACGCCAACTACCTGGCCCTGCTCCAGGCCGCCGACGCGTACGTCGAGCGCAACGGCCTCGACCTGCCGGAGGAGCCGCAGGCCCACATCCTCGGCCCCGACCCCGACGCCGCCCTGGACCCGCTGCTCTCCGTCGACCTCGCCGCGGCCGGCATCACCTCGATCGTGTGGGCCACCGGCTTCGCGCTCGACTACGGCTGGCTGAAGGTCGACGCCTTCGACGAGGCCGGCAGGCCCGCGCACCGTCGCGGAGTCTCCGCCGAGCCGGGCATCTACTTCCTCGGCCTGCCCTGGCTCTCGCGCCGCGGGTCCAGCTTCATCTGGGGCGTGTGGCACGACGCGAAGCACGTCGCCGGCCACATCGCCACCCAGCGCAGCTACCTCACCTACGACGCCTGACCCGGCTCGCCGGGCTGCAGCCGCAGCGGCCGCAGCCCGGCGAGCTTGTCCGGGTTGACCTGGAAGCGGATGTCCGCCAGCCGTTCGCCGACGATGCCGTAGGTCAGCGCGCCGATCGGCTGGTCCCCGACCAGGACCAGCAGGGCCAGCTCGCCGTTGATCTCCGCCGGTTCGAGGCGTGCGGCTGCCGACCCCGGCTTGGCCATCGCACCGAGCAGCCACCGGGCGACGTGGTCGCGGCCGTGCAGCGGACGACGGGCGGCCGTGACCTTGCCACCGCCGTCGTTCCACAGCGTGACGCCCTCGGCGAGGACCTCCATCAGGGCGTTGACGTCACCGCCGCGGGCGGCGCTCAGGAAGCGATCCGTGACGTCGCGTCGGGTGGCGTCGTCGGCGTCATACCGGGGCCGGCGGGACCGGACGTGGTTGCGGCTGCGGTGCGCGATCTGGCGCACGGTCGCCTCCGGCCGTTCGAGGATCGCCCCGATCTCGGCGTGCGAGTAGCCGAACACCTCGCGCAGCACGAACACCGCTCGCTCGACGGGGCCGAGCGTCTCCAGGACGACCAGCATGGCGGTCGACACGGTGTCGGCCGTCTCCGCCTCCTCGGCGGCGTCCGCCGCGGTCAGCAGGGGCTCCGGGAGCCAGGGCCCGACGTACGTCTCGCGTACGGCGCGCGCCGAGGTCAGCCGGTTGAGCGACAGGTTGGTGACCGTCCGGACCAGGTAGGCCTTCGGGTGCTCGACCGCGGCGCGATCGACCGCGCTCCACTTCAGCCAGGCGTCCTGGACGACGTCCTCGGCGTCGGCGACGCTGCCCAGCAGCTGGTAGGCCGTGCTGAACAGCAGCCGCCGATGCTCGAGGAAGACGTCGGGCATCAGTCGGTCGCCGCCGCGCGGGTGGCGCGGCCGCCCTTGGAGATCGTCACCGGCACATTGAACCGCCGACTCATCCGGAAGCTCCACAGCGGGCTGCCGCTGACGCTCTCCTTGTAGCGCACGGCGGCGCCGCCCGTCAGGCACCACCGCGTCGGGCTGTCGTCGGCGCGGGTGAACTGCACGACGGCGTCCGCGCGGCCGAGGCTGACAGGCTGGTGGAAGTAGCCGAACCGGAAGGGCCGGACACGCCGTCCGCGCAGCCGTCGTGCGATCGTGTCGCCGACGTACGCGCCCGTCGGGATGCCGCTCTGGCAGGTGCCGTGGACCTGGCCCCAGGCCTGGCGGATGGAGGCGGCGTCGCCGACGGCGTAGATCTCCGGGTGGCTCACCGACCGCAGCGTCGCGTCGGTGAGCACGAGTCCGGCGTCGTCGGTCGCGATGCCGGACGACGCAGCGAGGGGCGACACCCGCACACCTGCCGTCCACAGGGTCAGGTCGGACGGCAGGTGCTCCCCCGACGTCAGGTCGACGCCGCCGGGCAGGACCTTCTCGACCCGTACGCCGGTGCGCCTCTCGATGCCGAGCCTGTCGAGGGCGCGCCCGAGATGGGCGCGGGCGCGGGTGCCCATCATCGTGCCGGGCTCCTCGGCACCGAGCAGGGTGACCGTCAGCGCCGGGTGGCTCTCGGCGATCTCGGTCGCGGCCTCGATCCCGGTCAGGCCGGCGCCGACGACCGTCACGGTGCCGGCGCCGTCAGCGGACAGCTCGGCCAGCCGCTCCCGGACGCGATCGGGCGCGTCGAGGGTGAGGGCGTGGTCCGCCACGCCGGGCACCGAGGCGGTGTCCGTCCGGCTGCCCAGCGCATAGACCAACGTGTCGTAGGCCAAGGTGGAGCCGTCATCGAGGGTGACGACCCGGCCGTCCGGGTCGATCGACGTCGCGGCCGCGCGGCGGAAGGTCACCGCCGTGCCGGCGAAGACGTCGGCGATGCCGTGCGCGCGCAGCGCCTCGCCCGCGGCGAGCTGGTGCGTCCGCAGCCGCTCGGTGAACCACTCGGACGGGTTCACCAGGGTGATGCGCACCGGCATGCGGCGGCACCGGCGGGCCAGGCGAGCGGCGGCCATCATCCCCGCGTACCCGCCGCCCAGGACGACGATCTCGTGGGTGGAGCTGTTGCGGTCCATGTCGTTGTGCCCTTCGTTCATCGGGGTGGGTTCGAAGAGGGGACAGGACAGGCGGGCGGAACGTGACAGGTCCGGCGGAAAATGTTCCGGACGCACCGCACCCCGGTCTCCACGAGGGAGACCGGGGTGCGGCTCTGTGCCCCAGCTGGCACGGTTGCGCCTCACGCCAGCTGGGTGACCTCTCGCCGGAAGGGTACGACGTCGTTGGGAGGCAGCTCCGCGTCGAACTCCTCGGCGGCGCGACGCCCCGACCAGACCGCCGCGGCGATGGTGCTGGGCGCCCAGGCGTCGCCGATGCCGCGCACGGACAGCAGCTCGCCGGCGTCACGACGGCCCACCAGCTCCAGGTAGAGCTCCTCCTTCGGCAGCCGGGCGGTCACCATGACGACGGCGTCGCACGCGAGCTCGCGCTCCCGGCCGGCGTACACGTCCCGCAGCCGCACGCCGCCGGCACCGACGGCGACCACCGCGTGGTCGGTCACCCGGTCGACGCCGTTCTCGATGAGGCGGCGCTGGATCCGGTTGACCTCGAAGGTGTTGTTGGTCCACGCCGAGACCTGCGAGGCGGTGGTGACGATCGAGACCTCGTGGCCCTTCTGCGCGAGCAGCTCGGCCACGACACCGCCCATGTAGTAGTGGTCGTCGTCGTACACGACGACCTTCCTGCCGGTGGGCAGGCGACCTGCGAACAGGTCGTCCGGGCCGAGGACCTGCGCGCCCTCCGCGATCGGCAACGGCGTGGTGTGGAAGCGGGCGACCCCGTCGGTGCGCCACGTGGAGCCGGTGGCGACCAGCACGTGCTGGAACCCGAACTCCGCGATGTCGTCGGCGCTCATCGGGCTCTCGCGGTAGATCTCCACGTTGGGGAGCTCGGCGAGGGCGGCCTCGCGGTACTCCTTGACCCGGCCCCAGGCCGACAGCCCGGGCAGGGCCGACTCCTGGGCCACCCGGCCGCCGAGCTCGCGGCGGGCCTCGACCAGCGCGACGTCGTACCCACGGACCCCGAGGGCGCGCGCGGCCTCGAGGCCGGCCGGACCGGCGCCGACGACGAGCACCTGGCTGTCGCTCTCCTTCGCGCGGATCCGCTCGGGGTGCCAGCCGCGGCGCCACTCCTCCCCCATGCTGGGGTTCTGGGTGCAGCGGATCGGCGACATGGTGAGGTCGCCGGAGACGCAGATGTTGCAGCCGATGCACTCGCGGATCAGGTTGAGCCGGCCGTCGCGGATCTTGTTCGGCAGGAACGGGTCGGCGATCGA
>DATLIG010000134.1:0-8572 GCA_035539555.1 Nocardioides sp.
GTCCGGGAACGACGCCAGGAAGTCGCCGCTCCAGTAGTTGTGCATGCCCTTCATGGCAGGCGGGTCGAGCAGCTGCTGTACGGCGACGTACGGCATCGGCTGCACCAGGTTCGCCGCCGGCGGACCGAACTCCGTGAGTGGGGCGAGCACCTCGCGCCCGTCGTCGACGTCGCCGGCGTAGAGGAGCAGGACGCCGACCGCGGGTTGTCCGCGGGCGGGCTCCGGCACGAACTCCTCGGGCGGGGCGGTGATCAGTGCGACGGCGGAGCCCACCTCGTCGGGCGCGGTGAGCATGAAGTCGCGCCAGTGGGTCAGCACGTCCCGCGCCTGGAAGCCCGGGTAGAGCAGCATGCCGCCGTACACGATCGGCCCGACCTCGTGCACACGGAAGGTGAACTCCGTGACGACGCCGAAATTGCCGCCCCCACCGCGGATCGCCCAGAACAGGTCGGGGTTCTCGCCGTCGGACGCGGTGACGATGTCGCCGGCAGCGGTGACCACCTGGGCCGTGAGCAGGTTGTCGCAGGTGAACCCGAGCTTGCGCTCGAGCCATCCACTGCCGCTGCCGAGCGACAGCCCACCGACGCCGGTGGTGGAGACCCGGCCACCGGTCACGGCCAGTCCGTGCTCCTGCGTCGCGGCATCGACCATCCCCCACGTGGCGCCGCCGCCGACGCGCACGGTCCGCGCATCCGGGTCGACGACGATCTGCGCGAGCGGCCTCAGGTCGACGCAGACGCCGCCGTCGATGACGGCGGCGCCGGTGACACCGTGGCCACCGCCGTAGACGGAGATGCCGAGCCCGTCCGCGACCGCCTGCTTGATCGTGGTGGCGACGTCCATCGCGGTCGCGCACTTCACGATGCGGGCCGGCGACCGGTCGATCAGTCCGTTGAAGACGCGTCGGGCGTCGTCGTACCCGGGGTCACCCGGATGCAGGGTCATGCTGGCTGCGTTCTCGGACACGACGCCTCCTCGGACGGCCCGAGAAAGAGTCTGACGATCCATGCTGCGCCCGCGCGGCAGCCATGACAATGCCCGGAAGGGCTGGTTGGCGGAGGATGGCCCCATGTCCCCCCTCCAGCAGTTCGACCACGTCGGCATCACGGTCAGCGACCTCGACGCCGCGACGACCTTCTTCACCGGACTCGGCCTCGAGGTCGAGGGCCGCACGTTCGTCGAGGGCGAGTTCCTCGACACCGTCAGCGGCATCCCGGACTCACGCGTCGAGGTGGTGATGCTGAGGCCGGCCGGCGGCGGCACGGCCATCGAGCTGGCGGCGTACATCCGGCCCGAGCACACGCCGGGCTCCCCCACCGCGATGGCCAACGAGCTCGGCCTGCGCAACGTGTGCTTCGAGGTCACCGGGCTTCGCGAGCTCGTCGACCGGCTGGCAGCGGACGGGTACGGGCTCGTCGGCGGCATCGGCGAGCTCGAGGGCGCCTGGCTGATGGCGTACGTGCGCGGCCCGGACGGGATCGTCGTCGCGCTGGCCGAGCGGATCAGCCAGGCCGAGCAGCGATGAGAATGCGCCCGCCCGGGTGTCGTATCCCGCATGACTGAGATCAACGTGCTGGTGTCCGGCGCGAGCATCGCCGGACCGGCATTGGCCCACTGGCTCCACCGGCGGGGTGCGAGTGTGACCGTGGTGGAGCAGGCCCCGGGTCTGCGGCCGGGTGGTCAGGCAGTGGACGCGCGTGGCGTCGCGAAGGAGGTCATCCGCCGGATGGGCCTCGACGAGGCCGTGCGGGCGGCCTGCACGAACACGGCCGGCGCGTACTCCGTCGACGCCGAGGGCAACGTCCTCGAGACGTACCGCGCCGAGGACCACGACGGTGACGGCTACGTCTCCGAGATCGAGATCCTGCGCGGCGACCTCGCCCAGATCCTGTACGACGACACGAGCCCGCATGTCGAGTACCTCTTCGGCGACCGGATCACCGAGCTGGCCGACGACGGCGACGGTGTCGACGTCGTCCTCGCCAGCGGCGTACGGCGGCGCTTCGACCTGGTGATCGGCGCCGACGGCCTGCACTCGGCGATGCGCGAGACGGTGTTCGGCCCCCGCGTGGAGCTCGTGCGCCACCTCGGCCTGGTCCTCGCGTTCTTCACCGTGCCCAACGAGTTCGGCCTCGACGGCTGGATGTACGACCACCAGGAGGGCGGCCGCTGGGCCGGGCTGCGTCCCGTCCCCGACCCGACCAAGGCGATCGCCATGTTGTCCTTCCCGGCGCCGGCCTTCCGGATCGACCACCGCGACGTCGCGGCACAGAAGGAGCTGCTGCGCGAGCAGATGGCCGGGTTCGGCTGGCGGACGGCCGACATCCTTGCCCACCTCGACGAGAGCCCGGACTTCTACCTCGACCAGGTCGCCCAGGTGGTCCTGGACCGCTGGTCGCGGGGACGCGTCGGGCTCCTCGGCGACGCCGCGTTCAGCGCGTCGCCCATGTCCGGCGGCGGTACCGGTCTCGCGCTCGTCGGCGCCTACCTGCTCGCCGGCGAGCTGGCCGCGGCCGACTGGGACCCGGCGGCCGGCTTCGCGGGCTACCAGGCACGCATGCAGGACTACGTCGACGCCAACCAGGAGATCGGCCGGATGCACGTGGAGATGCTGACGGGCGCCTCAGCCGACGCCGGCGAGCCTGACATGGAGGCGATGACGGACCTGATCGGGCGCGCGGTCAACGGGCCCGAGCTCCCGGAGTATCCCTAGGATCCCCTCATGACCGGGCTCGCCACGTTCCGCGCCGCCACCACCGACGACGTCGACGCGGTCGTGGCGCTGGTCGAGTCCGCCTACCGGGGTGATGCCAGCCGTGCGGGCTGGACGACCGAGGCCGACCTCCTCGACGGCCAGCGGACCGACCCGGACGCCGTCCAGGGCTCCATCGCGGACCCCGACAGTGTGGTGGTCCTCGCGGAGCGCGACGGCGCGCTGGCGGCCTGCTGCCACGTGCAGCGCCGCGGACCGCGCTGCTACTTCGGGATGTTCGCCGTCGATCCGGCCCGCCAGGGCGGCGGGATCGGCGGCCACGTCATGACGTACGCCGAGGAGCTGGCCCGCACCCGCTGGGGATGCCGCGTCATGGAGATGACCGTGATCCGCCAGCGCACCGACCTGATCGCGTTCTACGAGCGGCGCGGCTACGCCGACACCGGCCGCCGCTCCCCCTTCCCCTACGGCGACGAGCGGTTCGGGGTCCCCCGTCGCGACGACCTCGAGTTCACGCTCCTCGAGAAGGCACTCTGACCCGGAGCCACACTCAGCGTGTGCGGCAGCCGACGCACGTGCGCGCCGTGGGCCGGACCTCCAGCCGCCCCTCCGCGATCGGCTGTCCGCAGACCTCACAGGTCCCGTAGGTCCCGGCGGCCAGCCGGTCGAGCGCGGCGTCGATCTCGTCCAGGCGGTCCCTCACCTGGTGGACGAGCGCGGCGACCTGCGAGCGCTCGAAGGCGATCGTCGCTCCTTCGGGGTCGTGCTCGTCGTCGGCGTTGGTGTCGCGGGAGGCCGCGACGACCTCGTCGAACTGGCCGGTCAGGCCGGCGAGGCGTCGTACGGCCTCCTCGCGCTCGGTCTCCAACAGCTCCCGCACGCGGTCCATCCCGTCATACTGCCTGCCGGCGTGGACAGTCCCTCACTGCCAAACCCGCACGTAGTCGACCTCCAGCGTGGCCGGCACCTCCGTGCCTCCCCGGTAGGCGTTGAGGCCCTGACCGAGGCCCTGCGTGAAGAGCACGATGTAGGGCTTGCGGAAGGTGTCGTCGCCGCTGGTGTTGCGCAGGCAGGACTTCCCGTCGACGAGGATCTCGATCGACGTCGGCTCCCAGACCAGCGTGTAGGTGTGGAACGTCCCGCGGGAGGCCTGGCAGTAGGCCGTGTTCAGGCCCGGCACCGGCCCTCCGTTGTCGTTCGCCGTGTAGTGCAGGAACGGGATCGCCAGGTCCGGGTGCGCCGAGTAGGTCTCGGCGATGTCGATCTCGCCGGCCGCCGGCCACTTCACCACCGACGGCACCCTGTCGTCCGGCCAGAGCCAGAACGCCTCCTGCAGGCCGGGGCCGGTGGCAGCCGGTGACTTCATCCGGGCCTCGAACCGTCCGTACTGCTGGCTGAACGCGCGGTACGTCGAGACCATCCCGGCGACGTAGCGGGTGATGGGCGACGGCAGCAGTGCGGTGCACAGCTGCAGGCCGAGGCCCTCGGCCTCCCGCACGCTCAGCCGGAGCCGCCCGCCAGAGACCGACACGACGTCGGCGTTGTCGATGTGACACGCCGCGCGGAAGGCGTCACCCGTGGCGAAGTTCGTCTGCACCGTCCACAACGAGCGGTCGAGCGCCTCACCCGTGAAGTCGTCGGCCAGGGTGCACCTCCACGTCGTCCCGTCGCGCTTGAAGGGCCGCACGCCGCAGGCATCCGACGCCAGGGCCCGCAGCGTCGTGACGGTGCTGCGGGCCCGGGTGGAGACGACGCGGACCTTCTGGGGAGCTGACGTCTGTCGCAGGACGACGCTGAACCTGTTCCGCGTGACCCCTGCCTTGGCGAGGGAGGTCCACCGGCTGTTGCGGAAGACCTGCACCCACACCGTCTTGACGTTCGTCGAGGTCACCCCCGCCACTCGCACCTTCCCCTGCGAGAGGTACGTCGTCGAGGTGATCCTCACCCGCTGCTCGGCGGCCTCGGCCGGTGGCGACGCCAGATGGCCCAGCCCCGCGACGAGTGCGATCAGCAGTGCCAGTGCGCCGAAACCGGGTCGGCCGGGCGTGTCGAGCATGCATGACTCCCGAGATGTCGTCGTGCGAGTTCGCTTCTTTACCTTCCGTACGCAATCCCGGGCGCCCCATACGCCCCGGAAGCAGCCGACCGGGACATCCCCTCGACCAGAACTAGAACGCGTTCTAGGCTGCGTCCATGGACCTTGCCGCGATCGAGGAGATCAAGCGCCTCAAGCACCGCTACTTCCGCACGCTCGACCTCAAGCAGTGGGACGAGTTCGGCGACTGCCTCGCCGCGGACGTCACCGCCCGCTACGGCACCCAGGCGATGGGCGAGCCGCTGCACTACGACAACCGCGCCGACGTCGTGGCCTTCATGGAGAAGAACCTCAGCGGCGGGACGATCACCGTCCACATCGCCAACCACCCCGAGATCGAGGTCGACGGCGACACCGCGTCGGGTTCCTGGGCGTTCGAGGACACCGTGATCGTCCCCGACTTCAAGGTCCAGATCCGCGGAGCCGGCTACTACCGCGACACCTACCGCCGCGACGCCGACGGCGCCTGGCGGATCGCGTCGACCGAGTACGAGCGCATCTTCGAGGCCATGACGTCGCTCGACGACACCCCCAGCTTCAAGCTGATCGCCAACCGCTGGGACCCCTCACTCGAGCACTGAGCCTCAGGGCTTGCCGACGATCCTGTCGATGACCGCCTGCGAGACGGAGTGGTACGACGGCCGGGCGGTCGTGTAGATCTCGCGCGCCCTGGCGAGGCCCGGCTCGCTGCCGGCGAGCTTCTCGTACACGCGCCGGATGTAGAGCGCGCGGCCGTGCCGGGTCAGGAAGTCGGCGAGGGCGTGGTCGACGGCCGGGGCCTCGAACACGTAGCCCGACTCCGCAGCGAGCTCGAGCCAGGCGGTCGCGATCTCGATGTTGCCGCTGCCGCTGAACCCGAACGCCTCGTCGACGGCGGCCAGCAGCGCGGCCGGGCTGTCCACCGGCAGTGCGCGCACGAAGTGCACCCACTGCTGGCTGACCCAGCCGTCGGTGTCGAGCGCGGCCACGTCCGTGCCGCCCACCAGTGCGGCCACCTGCGCGTCGACCCGGTCGAAGGCGTCGGAGGCGAACTCCGGCGCGTTGGACGGGACCCCGGGACCGTGCACCCACGCCTCCAGCTGCAGGTCCTCGTCGCTGATGCCGGCGGGCTCCAGCAGCTCGGCGCGCAGGTGCGCGAGGAAGGTCGCGGTGTCCATCGACTCGAAGGCGAAGGTGTCGAAGTACGAGCGCAGGAAGGTGTCGAAGCGCTCGCGACCGACCTTCGCCTCGATCAGCCGCAGGAAGAGCGATCCCTTCTCGTAGGGGATCTTCGTCGGGCCCTCGTCCGGGTCGCGCCCGGCCATGTCGAGCTCCAGCCACGTGTCGCGCGGCTGCTCGTCGGCGACCGCCCGCGCGAGGTCCTGGCGCCCGAGTCGCAGGAGCATGTCGGTGTACGGGCCGCCGTACAGCTCCTCGTCGATGCGGGTCTCGAAGTAGACCGTGAACCCCTCGTTGAGCCAGATGTCGTTCCACGTCGAGTTCGTGACGAGGTTGCCCGACCACGAGTGCGCGAGCTCGTGCGCGATCAGGGTCACCAGCGAGCGGTCCCCGGCGAGGATCGTCGGCGTCGCGAAGGTGAGGCGAGGGTTCTCCATGCCTCCGTAGGGGAAGCTCGGCGGCAGCACGAGGATGTCGTAGCGGCCCCAGCGGTAGGGGCCGTACAGCCGCTCCGCTGCCTCGATCATCCGCTCGGTGTCGGCGAACTCCCAGGCGGCTCCGTCGACGACCGACGGCTCGGCGTACACGCCGCTGCGGCCGCCCAGCTCGCGGAACTCGAGGTCGCCGACCGCCAGCGCGATGAGGTACGACGGCACGGGCTGCGGCATCGAGAAGCGGTAGGTCCCGTCGGCGGCCCTCTCGACCGGGTTCTCCGCGCTCATCAGGGCCAGCAGGTCCGACGGCACCCGGACGGTGGCGTCGTAGGTCACCCGCACGGCCGGGCTGTCCTGGCAGGGGATCCAGGTGCGCGCGAGGATCGGCTGGGCCTGCGTGAAGAGGAACGGCTTGGCCGACGCGGTCTGCTGCGGCTCGAGCCACTGCATCGCCCGCGCCTCCGGGCTGGTCGCGTAGTGCACCACGACGCGGTCGGCGGCGCCGATGTCGATCGTGAGGGCGCTGCCGAGCACGGGGTCGTCCTCCCCCAGCTCGAACGGCAGGTCCGCACCGTCCGCTCCCCGGACCGCGGAGACGTCGAGCTGCCAGGTGTCCAGCACCAGCTGCGTCGCGTCGGCCGAGCGGTGCTCGAGGTCGAACGCGGCGGTACCGCTCACCCGGTGGGTCGTGAAGTCGACGTCGAGGTCGAGCGAGATGTGGCGGACCACGACCTCGTTGGGACGCGAACGGGAGTGGGGGTCGGCGATGTAGGACCTGGGCACCGGACCAACCTAGTCGGCAGGAGCAGGGTCGGACCTGTCGGGCAGGATGACGGCGTGACCTCCACCGTCGTCGAACCGTCCAACGCCGTTCTCTTCCTGGTCGGCCGCGAGGACTACGACCCGCCGCGCTCGTTCGGCGACCGGATCTGCGTGGCGACGGCCGACTGCATCGCGACCGGCGTCGTCGCCGACGGCCCGACCACGATCTCCTTCAGCGCCCAGGCGCCGGGCCGGCGCCTGCACGACCTCGGCCGCCACGTCATCGAGACGGAGGGGCTGCTCTCGGTCCGTGATGGCTACACCCGCGAGTTCCTCAGCGTCGGCGTCGAGCCCGGCCACGTGGCCGTCACGACGTGGGGCGACGACGAGGGCGGGCCGAGCGAGCTCGTGTTCCAGGTCCAGCCGGCAGACTGACGGTGATCGACGCACTGGCTCCCCTGGACGCACCGGTCGCCGCTGCGCTGCGAGGTCCGCACGCCCACCTCGCTCGCCGGGTCGGCCGGGCGGCGTCGTACGACCGCGCGGTGGCGACCTTCTCGTCGGTGCCGCTTGACCCGGCGCAGGAGGACTGGGACGACCTCGCGGTGCTGCTCGGGCCGGGAAGGTTCGCCGACCTGTTCAGCCTGCCCGTCACTCCCCCGGCGGACTGGGAGCCGGCGTTCAGCCTCGAGGGCTTCCAGATGGTCGGTGACGCGGTCGCTCTGGCGTCGTCCGTCCGAGATCCGGCGGTCGAGGAGCTGGCCACCGACGACGTGCCCGCGATGCTGGCGCTCGTCGAGCAGACCCGCCCCGGCCCGTTCTGGGACCGCACCGTCGAGATGGGCCGCTACGTCGGCATCCGCGACGACGCGGGCCGGCTGGTCGCGATGACCGGCGAGCGCCTGCGCCTGCCGGGTTGGACCGAGGTGAGCGCGGTCTGCACCGCGCCCGAGGCGCGCGGACGCGGACTGGCCGAGCTGCTCGTGCGCGATGTCGCCGCCCGGATCATCGAACGCGGCGACCAGCCGTTCCTCCACGTCGCCGCGAGCAACACGGGCGCGATCCGGCTCTACGAGCGACTGGGGTTCGTCGTACGACGCGAGGTGGTCTTCCACGGCTACCGGACGCCGACTGTCTGACTCCTGCGACCGTCAGCGTCGCACCGCGCGCGCGGCCTTCTTCACCGCTCCGGCACCCGCACCCACGCCGCGAGGGATCAGGCGGTGCGGCTTGCGGTTCGCCAGATCGATGACGGAGTCGGCGATCCCCCAGGTCAGCTTGCCCTCGGACAGCTCGACCAGCGTCTCCAGCGGGAGGCCCAGGGTCATGTCCTCCAGCTCCTGCCGCTCCTTCTCGGTGGCCACCGGAGGCAGCTGGCGCACGATGAGCGCCTTGAAGGCGCGGCCGGGC
>DATLIG010000135.1:0-4889 GCA_035539555.1 Nocardioides sp.
GTCGTGTGCCAGGGACCGCCGATACCGGCTGCCACAGGCACACGACACGACCAGGCGTGCGGTGCGTCAGGCCCGCAGTGCCGCCGGCGACCCCGGCGTCGGGAACCACGTCCGGATCACCGCTGCCTGCCCGCAGGTCCACAGCCCGCTCATCACCCAGTACGCCAGCAGCGCGACCGGTACGACGCCGCCCGCGAGCAGCATCCCGCCCGCGGAGAGCAGCGGCGCGAGCTGCTGGGCGCTGACCATCGCCTCCGGCATGCCCTCGGTGACCGTGTTGGGGGCGACGAGGTGACGCTGGGTGAGGAAGCTGACCAGCGCGGCGGTCCCGGCCAGGCCGGCGACCACGGCGAGGTGGGCGCCCCCGCCGGCGTACCCGTGGGCCGCGAGGGGGACGCCGAGGATGGTCGCGGCGCCGAAGGAGGCGACCAGGGCGGGGGTGAGGGCGCCGACGGCTGTCCCGCCGGCGACGTGCGCGAGCAGGTGGTACAGCGCCATCCAGACCGGGATCTGCAGCAGGGTCGGCAGGCAGCCGAGGCGGGAGACGCCGTGCTCCTCGCCGAGGCGCCGGCGCTCCTCCATGAAGGCGCGCAGGGTGTCGGGGTCGCGGCCGGCGATCTTCTCGCGGTACTCCTCGCTCAGCCGTTGCAGGTGCGGCCGGGCGCGCGCCGCCGCGTGGGCCTGGCGGACGCCGCGGACCACCAACGGGAGCAGGGCGAGGCGGACGAGGACGACGACGCCGGCGATGCTCAGCAGCCAGGTGGCGGCGCCGTCGGGGTCGGTGCCGAGTGCGGTGACGGCGGAGTGGGCGGTGGCGACGACGGTCGCGAGGGCATGGGACAACGGGTCGAGCACGGACATGACGGGACTCCTGGGAGGGGACGGACGAGGTCGTGGCTCGCGCGACGCGAGCCTGAGCGCGAAGGCTCAGACCGTCCCGGGAGCGCGCGGGCGCACGGGGTGGCGGACCGGGTCGGTCACCAGGGAGGCGAGCGCCGGCACGGGCTGGCGGCTGCCGGGCCAGGTGGCCGGCCGGACGGCCAGGATCCCGCCGGCCGTCGTACCGACGAGGGCGGCGACGGCGACCGCGAGCATGGCGATGCCGGCCGCGAGCGGCGCGTCGGTGCCCAGCGCGAGCAGCGACGACGAGAGTGCCGTGACGAGCGCGACCACCAGGCCGGTCACGAGCGCGGACGCGCGCTCGGTGGGCCGGTGGTCGTTGCCGCTCATGCGCCGATCGTACGGGGCGATGGTGCAAAGACTCACTTAAAGTCAGTCTTGACTGTTTGTTACTGACGCACCATGCTGGGCCCATGTCCGCCACCACCCGCGTCCCGCAGGAGGAGCGGACCCGCGCCATGCGGCAGCGGCTGATGGAGGCGACCGTCGACCTGCTGGTCGAGAAGGGCTTCAGCGGTACGACGACCACGCTGGTCTCGGAGCGCGCCGGGGTCAGCCGCGGGGCGCAGCTGCACCACTTCCCCACCAAGAACGACCTCGTCGTCGCGGCGGTCGCGCACCTGACGGAGATCCGCGGCTCCGACCTGGAGGCGGCCGTCGCCCGGCTGCCCGAGGGCAGCGGGCGGATCGAGGCGGTCGTCCAGATGCTCGGCGACCACTTCGCCTCCCCCGTCTTCACCGCCGCGCTCGAGCTGTGGGTCGCGGCCCGCACCGACGCGACGCTGCACGAGGCGGTCGCGCCGCTCGAGCAGCGGGTCGGCCGCGAGACCCACCGGCTCACCGTCGAGCTGCTGGGCGCCGACGAGTCGCAGCCCGGTGTCCGTGAGCTCGTCCAGGCGACCCTCGACCTGGTGCGCGGCCTCGGCCTCGCCAACACGCTCGGCGACGACGCGCGTCGGCGCCGCAGGATCCTCAAGGAGTGGTCGCGCTCGCTCGAGTCGGCCCTCGCCCACGAACGGGCCCAGGAACAGAAGGAGACGCCATGAGTGTCCTCGACGACGTGCTCGCCGACCTGGCCGCCGAGGGCGACCAGCTCCGCGCGGCGGTGGCCGGCCTCGACGCCGAAGGCTGGCGCTCGCTGACCCCCGCCGAGGGCTGGGACGTGGCCACCACGATCGCCCACCTGCTGTGGACCGACGAGGTCGCGGTGCTGGCCGCCGGATCGCTGACCGACGAGGGCAAGCAGGCGTGGGACGCCGTCGTCCTGCTGGCCATCGAGGACCCCACCGGCTTCGTCGACAAGGAGGCGCTGCGCATCGGCGAGCTCCCGGCCGACGAGCTGCTGGCCCGCTGGGACGCCGCCCGTCCGTCGCTGGTCGAGGCGTTGAAGGCCTACCCCGAGGGCCTCAAGATGCCGTGGTTCGGTCCGCCGATGTCGCCGACGTCGATGGCGACCGCGCGGTTCATGGAGACCTGGGCCCACTCCCTCGACGTGTACGACGCCCTCGGCACCCGCCCCGAGGTGACCGACCGGATCCGGCACGTCGCCCACATCGGCGTGCGCACCCGGAACTTCTCCTACGCCAACAACGGCCTCGAGGCTCCGGGCGAGGAGTTCCGCGTCGAGCTGACCGCGCCGAGCGGCGAGACCTGGACCTGGGGACCGCAGGACGCTTCCCAGGAGGTCACCGGGTCGGCGTACGACTTCTGCCAGCTCGTCACCCAGCGGGTGCACCGTGACGACACGGACCTCGTCGCCGTCGGCGAGGACGCCGAGAAGTGGCTCACCATCGCGCAGGCGTTCGCCGGCCCCGCCGGCGGCGGAAGGGAGAAGCAATGACCAGCCCCCTGAAGGTCGCCAACTGCAGCGGCTTCTACGGCGACCGGCTCTCGGCGCTGAAGGAGCAGCTGGAGGGCGGTGACGTCGACGTCATCACCGGCGACTACCTCGCCGAGCTGACCATGCTGATCCTCGGCATGGACACGCTCCGCGATGCCGACCTCGGCTACGCGCGGACCTTCCTCAAGCAGCTCGAGGGCACCCTCGGCCTCGCGCTCGACAAGGGCGTCAAGATCGTCACGAACGCCGGCGGCCTCAACCCGGCCGGCCTCGCGACGCAGGTCCGCAAGCTCGCCGCCGAGCTCGGCGTCGACGCCAAGGTCGCCCACGTCGAGGGCGACGACCTGCGCCCGGCGAACCTGTTCGAAGGAGCGCTGACCGCCAACGCCTACCTCGGCGCGTTCGGCATCGCCTCCGCCCTGACCCGTGGCGCCGACATCGTCGTCACCGGGCGCGTGACCGACGCCAGCGTCGTCGTCGGTCCCGCGATCGCCCACCACGGCTGGACCCCCGAGTCGTACGACGCCCTGGCCGGCGCCGTCGTCGCCGGCCACGTCATCGAGTGCGGGACCCAGGCGACCGGCGGCAACTTCTCCGGCTTCACCGACCTGTTCCGGTCCGGCGCGCCGATGACGAAGCCGCTCGGCTTCCCCATCGCCGAGATCGCCGCCGACGGCAGCAGCATCATCACCAAGCACGACGGCACCGGCGGTGCGGTCACGGTCGACACGGTCACCGCACAGCTGCTCTACGAGATCCAGACGACGCGCTACCTCAACCCCGACGTGACCACCCACCTCGACTCGATCCGGCTGCGCCAGGAGGCGCCCGACCGGGTCGAGATCGCCGGCGTCACCGGCAGCGCGCCGCCCGAGCAGCTCAAGGTCGCCGTCAACACGCTCGGCGGCTACCGCAACCAGGTCGAGTTCGTGCTGACCGGCCTCGACATCGACGCCAAGGCCGAGTGGCTGCGCAGCCAGCTCGACCCGCAGCTCACCGCCGCCGACGTCACCTGGACCCAGACGCCCGCCCGCGGCGGCGACGCGGACACCGAGGAGGGCGCGTCGGTCATCCTGCGCTGCATCGGCAAGGACCCCGAGGCCGGCCCGCTCGGCAAGCCCTTCACCGGCCCGGCCGTCGAGCTCGCGCTCGCCAGCTACCCCGGCTTCACGATGACCACGCCGCCGCAGAAGCCCAGCCCGTTCGGCATCTACACCCCTGCGTACGTCGACCGGTCGGCCGTCGAGCACACGGTGGTCCACCACGACGGCACCCGCGAGGTGGTCGCCGACCCGACGGCGTTCGCCGACCCGGCCGAGCTCGACGTCGAGCTGGGGAAGCGGCCCTCGCCGTACCCTGCGCCGGCGGACACCATCACCCGCCGCATGCCGCTGGGCAGCTTCGTGCACGCCCGCTCCGGCGACAAGGGCGGCAACGCCAACCTCGGCCTGTGGGTGAAGAACGACGGCTCGCCGAAGTACGAGGCGCGCGTGCAGTGGCTCGCGAAGATCGTCAAGGACCGCAAGGTCCGCGAGCTCGTCCCCGAGGCGAAGGACCTCGACGTCGACGTCTACGTGCTGCCCAACCTCGGCGCCGTGAACATCGTGATCCACGGCCTGCTCGGTGACGGCGTCGCCGCGTCCACGCGCTTCGACCCGCAGGCCAAGGGCCTGGGCGAGTGGGTCCGCAGTCGCATCGTGCACATCCAGGAGGACCTCGTATGAGCACCTTCAACCACGGCTGGACGCCGGAGCAGCTGGCCCTCAAGCAGAGCGCGATCGAGTTCACCAAGCGGGAGGTGACGCCGCACCTCGACCAGTGGGAGAAGGACGGCGAGCTGCCCCGCGAGCTGCAGAAGAAGCTCGCCCACGCGGGCCTGCTCGGCGTCGGAGTGCCGGAGGAGGTCGGCGGCGACGGCGGCACCCTCCTCGACATCTGCGCGGCCCAGGAGGGCTTCATGGCGGCCGGCTGGTCGGGCGGTGCGATGGCGAGCGCGTTCACCCACGGCATCGCGATCCCGCACATCATCCAGAACGGCTCGCCGGAGCTGATCGACGCCTGGGTCCGCCCGACGCTCAGTGGCGACCTGATCGGCTCGATGGCGGTCACCGAGCCGGGCACCGGCTCCGACGTGGCCAGCATCAGCACC
>DATLIG010000136.1:0-17515 GCA_035539555.1 Nocardioides sp.
GCGACGCGGCGCCGAGGGCGAGGAGCAGGGCGAAGGCGGCAGGGGTGCGGCGGAACATGGGCTCTCCCGAGGCAGGGGCTCGCCGCGGTGGCGAGCGTCTGCCGGGTGTGATGCACGGGTGAGTGGTTTGGTTGTGGCCGGTCTGCTCGGTGGTGGCCCGTCTGCTCGCCGGTGGCCGGTGGCGTGTGCCGGGTGGGAGCGTCATGCGAACCGGTCGCTCGGGGGCTCACTTCGGATGACGTCCCACCCGGCAGCAGGAGATCAGCAGGAGACCAGCAGGAGATCAGCAGGAGATCAGCAGGAGACCAGCAGGAGATCAGCAGGAGATCAGCAGGAGATCAGCAGGAGATCAGCGGGAGACCCGCACGAGGATCGCCCGATCTGCGCGAGAGCGGCCCCGTCAGCGGCGCAGGATCCGCCGTGCGAGCACGTTGCCGCCGAGCTGGATCAGCATCACCATCGCGACCAGCACGAGGATCGCCGCCCACATCACCACCTGGTCGAACTGGCGGAACCCGAAGCGCTGCGCGAACGAGCCCAGGCCGCCGCCGGCGATGACACCGGCGATCGCGGTCATGTCGACGATGGCGACGAACGCGAAGGTGTAGCCGAGCACGAGCGGGCCGAGCGCCTCGGGGACCAGCACCGTCAGCGTGATCCGGGTACGGCTGGCGCCCATGGCGCGGGCGGCCTCGATGACGCCGGGGCTGACCGTCACGAGGTTCTGCTCCACGATCCGGCTGATCCCGAAGACGGCGGCGACGGTGATGCCGAAGGTCGCGGCGCGGATCCCGATGCCCGTCCCGACGACGTGCCGGGCGAGCGGTTGGAGGGCGGCGATGAAGATGATGAACGGGATCGGCCGGAAGAAGTTCACGACCACGTTGAGGACGACGAACAGCGGCCGGTTGGCGAACAGGGCGCCGGCGCGGGTCAGGTAGAGGCCGAGCCCGAGCGCGAGGCCGAGCGCGCCGCCGATGAGCAGCGCCGATGACGCCATGATGACGGTCTCGCCGGCGGCCGACCAGAACTCCGGCTGCAGCTCGCCGAGCCGCGTGTCGATCGCCAGCGCGTCGAGGCCAGGGGCACCCATCAGTCCACCTCCGTCCACGGCACGCTGGCAGCGATCTCGGCCAGCGCCGCGTCGATCGCGGCGTCGTCGCCGGTGAGGGCGAGGGTCAGGTTGCCGAAGCTGCTGCCCTGGATCTCCTCGATCCCGCCGTAGACGAGCTCGAACGAGACGTCGTGGCGCAGCAGCGCGGCGAACGCGTCGGACTGGCGTACGGCGGGGTCGCGGAAGGCGAGCCGCACGAAGCGACCCTGATGGGTCGCGCGCAGTGCGGCGACCACCTCGTCCGGCGGGAGGTCGTCGACGACCGTCCCGACGAAGCGGCGGGTCACGGGGTGCTGCGGGTCCGCGAAGACGTCGAGGACCGGCCCGGTCTCCACGACCCGGCCCTTCTCCATCACCGCGACCCGGTGGGCGATCCGTCGTACGGCGTCCATCTCGTGGGTGATCAGCAGGATCGTCGTACCGAGCTCGCGGTTGACCTTCGCGAGCAGGTCGAGCACGTCGCGGGTGGTCTCCGGGTCGAGGGCGCTGGTGGCCTCGTCGGCGAGCAACAGCCGCGGGTTGGTGGCGAGCGCGCGGGCGATGCCGACGCGCTGCTTCTGGCCGCCGGACAGGTCGGCGACGTGCGCGTGCGCCTTGTCGGCGAGGCCGACGAAGTGCAGCAGCTCGGAGATCCGCCTCTGCTGGTCCGGGCGGGACATCCCGGCGACGGTCAGCGGGAAGGCGAGGTTGCCCCAGACGGTGCGCGACTCCATCAGGTTGAACTGCTGGAAGACCATCCCGATGCCCTGGCGCAGCTCGCGCAGCGCGCGCTCGGACAGGGCGGTGACATCCGTGCCGTCGACGACCACGCTGCCCGAGGTGACCGGCTCGAGCGCGTTGACCAGCCGGACCAGCGTCGACTTGCCGGCGCCGGAGTAGCCGATGATCGCGAAGATCTCGCCGTGCTCGACCGTGAGGTCGACCCCGTCCACCGCGCGGTGGACGGGGTCGCCGCGGCGCGCGCCCGGGAACTCCTTGACGACGCCGCGCAGCTCGACGAGAGCGCTGCTCCCACTCACGGCAAGGGTCACTTCTGGTCGCGGATCTGCGCCTCGACGTCGCGCAGGCTGGCCTCGAGGTCGGCCTGGCTGGTCGTGACGAACTGCGCGGTGCCGCCGGACGCCTCGTCGACGCCGTCGAGCACTCCTTGAGTCTGCTGGTAGACCTCGACGAGCTTCTTGAGCACGGCGTTGTCCTTGTCCTCAGCGCGAACGGCGAAGATGTTGACGTAGGGCAGCGCCTTCGGGTCGCTGGGGTCGTCGACGGCGATCGCGTCGTCGAACTCCAGTCCGGCGTCCTCGACGAAGTCGTTGTTGATGATCGCGGCGGCCACGTCGGGCAGCGAGGTGGGGGTGAGGTCGGCCTGGAGCGCCTTGACCTTCACCCGCGACGCGGAGGTGTCGACGTCGGCGACCGTCGAGAAGATCGTGCCGCCGTCCTTGAGCTCGATCAGGCCGGCCGACTGCAGCACCAGCAGGCCGCGCGCCTGGTTGGAGTCGTCGTCGGGGACGATCACGGTCGCGCCGTCGGGGATGTCGGCCACGTCGTCGTACTTCTGCGAGTAGAGGCCGAGCGGGTAGATCGCGGTCGCGCCGAGCGGCACCAGGTCGTCGTCGTTGGCGACGTTGTACTCGGCGAGGTAGACGATGTGCTGGAACTGGTTGGCGTCCAGCTCGCCCTCCTTGAGAGCGGGGTTCGGCTGCGTGTAGTCGGCGAAGTCGCGCACCTCGAGGTCGATCCCGGCCTCCTTCGCGGCATCGACGAGGGTCTCCCAGTACGGGTCGCTCGCACCGACGGCGCCGAGCACGACCTTCACCGGGTCGTCCTTCGACAGCTCGGCCGACGAGTTCTCGCCCGTCGCGCGCGGGGTGTCGTCGCCGCGGGTGGCGAGGAACGCGACCGCGCCGATGATCGCGAGTACGACGACCACGACTCCCGCGAGCAACGGCAGACGGGACTTGGGGGCTTCGATCAGGGGGATCTCGTCGGACATGCCTGACTTAATGCCACCAAACTGCTCGACATTCCCGGGGGCGACGTCGGCTGGGTCACACTCCCGCCACGTCGTCGGCGGCGGCGGCGCCGACGTCAGCGTCAGCGGGACTGCGCTGCCAGTCGCACGTGCGTGTTCGCCGCGCCGTAGCCGTCGTACCCGCCACGTCGCTCGAGCAGCTCGATGCAGAAGCCCTGGGGGAGCACCGGCGTGTAGGCGTGCAGCAGCTCGCCCTGCGGGCCGCGGTCGTAGAGCGCACCGTGCGCGCGCAGGGTCGCCACGACGTCGGCGTCGAGGTCGAAGCGCGCCTCGAGGTCGACGTAGTAGTTGTCCGGCACGGCCATCAGGGGTACGCCCGCCTCCCGCAGCCGGCGCACCTCGGCGAGCAGGTCGGAGCAGCCGAACGCCACCTGCACGACCCCGGTCGGGCGCGGCGCGTCGGCGACGTCGGCGACGTTGACCACCACCCGCAGGTCGCCCTTGGCGGGCCGGAAGGCGCGGCTGCGGACCCGGCCGTGCGGGTCGATGAACTCCTCCAGCGGCGCGGGCTCCAGGCCGAGCAGCGTGCGGAGGAAGGCGACCTCCTCGTTGAGCCGGCCGGCGGGTACGGCGACGCCGACGTGGTCGAGCCCCACCCACCCGTCGGCCGCACGGCCCGGCGTGGCGGCGAAGTCGCGCTGCCAGTCGTCGTCCTCGCCGGCGGGCGCACTCACGAACACGGGGACGCCGGCAGGGGAGGTGATCCCGGGCAGCAGGCTGTCGCCCGGTGTCCGCGAGACGGCGACGCCCGGCCAGAGCAGGGCCTCGGCGCGCTCGGCGACCTGGGCGACGGGGGACGCGACGACGCCGAGCGCGGGCCCGGCGGCGGTGGCGTTGACCAGCACGTCGGCGCCGCCGTTGCGCCACCACGCGACCGGCTTGTGGCGGTGCCATCCGGCCAGGGTGAAGCCGAGCCGGGCGAGCAGGTCGTCGGTCGCCGGACCGGCCGGGAGCTCGAGGAAGGCGGCGTCGGCGCGCTCGGGCGCCGCGGGGGCGAGCGGGGTGCCGCCCGGGCGGAGCCTCGCCAGCTCGTCCTCCAGGAACACCAGCGAGCGGAGCGCGTCGCGTGCGGTCGCGGCCGCCGGAGCCTCCCGCACGACATCGCTGAAGACCTCGAGGGACAGCGGGCCGGCGTACCCGGCCCGGAGGGTGGCGTCGACGACGCCGGCCACGTCCATGGTCCCCTGGCCCGGGAAGCAGCGGTGGTGCCGGCTCCACTCGAGCACGTCCATGTCGAGCAGCGGCGCGTCGGCGACCTGCAGGACGCCGATCCGGTCGCCCGGGATGCCGTCGAGTGCCTCCGCGCCGTCGCCGCGGGAGAGCATGTGGAAGGTGTCGACGGCGAGCGTCACCGCGGGGTGGCCGGCGCGCTGGACGACGTCCCAGGCCTGTGCGACCCGGTGGACGTGGTGGCCCCAGGCCAGCGCCTCGAAGGCGAGCACCAGTCCGCGCTCGTGCGCCAGGTCGCCGAGGGTCGCCAGCTGCGCGGCGGACAGGTCGGGGTCGTCGATCGCGTCGGGCTGCACGTTGGAGCAGAGCAGCACCGCCGGAGCCCCGAGGGCAGCCGCCACGTCGAGCTTGCGCGCCACCCGTCGTACGACGGCAGGGAACGCCGACGGCGCGACGCCCTCGACGTCCCGCACCGGCTGGAACAGCTCGATGCGCAGGCCCAGGTCCGCGCACCGGCCGGCCACCTCGAGCGGGCTGAGCGGGGACGCGACCAGGTCGTTGTCGAACACCTCGATGCCGTCGAAGCCGGCGGCCGCCGCGGCCTCCAGCTTGTCGGCGAGCAGGCCGGAGAGCGAGACGGTGGCGATGCTGCGGCGCGGCCTCATGACGTCAGCTCGGCGAAGTGGCGGGCGATCCGGTCGGCATCCGCGCGGCGACCCGTGAACAGCTCGAAGGCGTCGACCGCCTGCCCGACGGCCATCCCGCCGCCGGGCAGCACCCGGCAGCCGCGGCCGCGGGCGAGGCCGACGAGCTCGGTCTCGAGCGGGAAGTAGACGACGTCGGCGACCCACAGCCGCTGCTCGACGAGTGCGGCGGGCACGGGGAGGCCGGCGTGGCCGTGCATCCCGATGGGCGTCGCGTTGACGAGCCCGTCGGCGTCGGCGATCGCGGCGGCGACGTCGGTGACGGCGGCGATCCGCTCGGCGGCGAACCTCTTGCCGAGCCGGATCGCGGCGGTCTCGGCCCGGTCGAGGTCGGTGTCGTGGATCGCGACGTGCTCCGCTCCCTGGTCGAGCAGTGCATAGGCCACGGCCAGCCCGGCGCCACCGGCGCCGACCACGACGGCGCGGTCGGTGACCGCGTCGGGCAGGGCGGAGCGGAACGCGCGCCCCCAGCCGGACCAGTCGGTGTTGTGGCCGACCAGCCGGCCGTCCCGCATCACCACCGTGTTCACGGCGCCGAGGTCGTCGGCGGCGCGGGACACCTCGTCGAGCAGCGGCAGCACCGCCTGCTTGAACGGGTGGGTGATGTTGAGGCCGTCGAAGCCGAGGGCCTGCGCCCAGTGCACGACCGACGGGAGATCGTCCACCGTCAGGCCGCGGACCTCGGCGTCGATGCGCCGGTAGGTCAGGTTGAGCCCGTGGGCGCGCCCCTCCGCCTCCTGCATCGCCGGCGTCAGCGAGCGGCCGATCCCGGCGCCGACGAGGCCGAGCGCGAACGACGTGCCGGTCATCGGTCCGCGTCCTCGCTCACCAGGTGGGCCACGTGCTCGATCGCCATCACGTAGCCGCGCTCCCCGCAGCCGGTGATGATCCCGTCCGCGACCTCGTTGACGAACGAGTGGTGCCGGAAGGCCTCGCGGCGGTGGACGTTGCTCAGGTGCACCTCGATCACCGGCCCCGCGACGACAGCCAGCGCGTCCCGCACCCCGACCGACGTGTGGGTCAGCGCGGCCGGGTTGATCACGACCCCGGCCGCGCTGTGCCGCAGCTCGTGGACCGCGTCGATGAGGACGCCCTCGTGGTTGGTCTGGCGGAAGTCGACGTCGAACCCGAGACGGTCGGCGGCCTCGAGGCAGTCCTTCTCGATCTCGGCGAGGGTGACCGTGCCGTAGGCCTTCGGGTCCCGCTCGCCGAGCAGGTTGAGGTTGGGCCCGTTGAGCACGGCGATCACCGGGCGTCGTACGGCCTGGGTCATCGGGCCAGCTCCGGCACGCGCAGGGAGGTGGCCCGGTCGCGGGTGCGGCCGACCTCGGCGGTCGGGACCTGGTGGGTGCCCGACGGGCCGCTGAGGACGGCGATCGCCGAGATCCCGCAGGCGGCGACGACGAAGGCCGCGACCCGGTACCAGTTGCCGGCGTCACCGTCGAGCAGCCAGCCCGCGATGGTCGGCGTGAAGCCGGCGAGCGCGAACCCGAACTGCGTGCCGATCGCCATGCCGGAGAGGCGGACCGAGGTGGGGAAGTACTCCGCGTAGGTCGCGGGCCAGACGGCGTTCGGCATGCTGTAGACGACGCCGGCGAGGGCGATGCCGCTGACCAGCACGAGCGGCACGTTGTGCTCGGTGATCGACCAGAGGAAGAGCGTCACCAGGGCGGCGCTGCCGACCAGGCCGGTGACGAAGACCGGCTTGCGGCCGACCCGGTCGGACAGGGTGGCCCACAGCGGGATCGTGCCGACGGCCACGATGTTGGCGATGATCGCGAGCCACAGCATGGTGGTCTTGCTGATCTCGATGCCGTAGTCCTCCGACGTCGCGAGGTTGAGTGCGAAGACGGCGAACATCGTGTTGACGACCGCGACGAAGGCGGCGAAGAAGACGCGGAGCACGCCGGCCCAGTGGTGGCGGAAGAGCACGCCCAGCGGGGCGGCGGACTTGTCCTGCCTGTCCTGCTGCACGGCCTCGCGGTGGAACTCCGGCGTCTCCTCCAGGGTGCGCCGGATCAGGAAGCCGATCAGCACCACGGCGGCGCTGAGCCAGAACGGCACCCGCCACCCCCAGCTCAGCAGCGCGTCCTCGGGCAGCACGGCCGCGAGCGGCAGGAACACCGCCGGGGCGAGGATCTGGCCGCCCTGGGTGCCGCTGAGGGTGAAGCTGGTGAAGAAGCCGCGCCGGTCGTCCGGCGCGTGCTCGAAGGACATCGAGTTGGCGCCCGCCTGCTCGCCCGCGGCCGAGAGGCCCTGGAGCAGCCGCAGCGTGACCAGCAGGGCCGGCGCGAGGATCCCGACCTGGTCGTACGTCGGCAGGCAGCCCACGAGGAAGGTCGAGACGCCCATGAGCAGCAGGGTGCCGATGAGGATGCGCTTGCGGCCGAGCCGGTCGCCGATGTGGCCCATGAAGAAGGAGCCGATCGGGCGGGCGACGTACGCGACTCCGAAGGTCGCGAAGGAGGCGATGCTCGCCGCGGTCGCGTTGCCCTCGGGGAAGAAGATCTTGGGGAACACCAGCGCCGCGGCGGTGCCGTAGATGGCGAAGTCGTAGTACTCCAGCGCGCTGCCGCACCACGCGGCGAGGGCGGCCTTCCGCGGAGTGCGGGCCGGGGTGAGGTCCGCGGTGTGGTCCTGGGACATCGGAACTGCCTTTCTCCGTCGCCTCCACTGTGGCGGCGATCTGCGCAGGACGCTACGAGTGGCGCCGGTCACACGGCAATCGTTTGCCATTTCTTGCCATACACTGCTCTCATGACGCTCCCGAAGCGGGTCACCATCACCGACGTGGCCGAGGCGGCCGGGGTCGCGGCCTCCACCG
The DNA here is from genome assembly GCA_035539555.1 of Nocardioides sp. Taxonomy (GTDB): domain Bacteria; phylum Actinomycetota; class Actinomycetes; order Propionibacteriales; family Nocardioidaceae; genus Nocardioides. Next base: position 7,845 of record DATLIG010000136.1, read on the forward strand.
TGTCCCGCGCGCTGAGCACGCCGGGGCGGGTGAACGCGGCGACGCGGGAGCACATCCTCGAGGTCGCCGGGCGGCTCGGCTACGTGCCGAACCCGAACGCCCGGGCGATGAGCTCGGGACGCACGCACACCTATGCGCTGCTGGTCCCCGACATCACCAACCCCTACTTCGCGGGTGCCATCAAGGGTGCCGAGCGGGCCGCCGCCGCGGCCGGCAAGACGCTGGTCCTCGGCGACACCCAGGAGAGCCCGTCGGTCGAGCGGGAGCTGGTCCAGCGACTCGGCCCGGCCGTCGACGGCCTGGTCATCGCGGCGGCGCGCGGCACCGACGAGGACCTCGCGGCCGCCGCCGGCCGGCACCGGCTCGCGCTGGTCAACCGGACCCTCCCGGGCGTCCCGGGCGTCCCGGGCGTGCCGAGCGTGGTGGCCGACTACGACTCCGGCACGCGGCAGATCGTCGACCACCTGGTCTCGCTCGGCCACGAGTCACTGGTCTTCCTCGCCGGTCCGCACGAGTCCTGGTCCGGCGCGCGGCGCTGGGCGGGGCTGCAGGCCGCGGCCGACGCGTCGGGGATCGAGGCCCGGCGGCTCGGCCCGTACCAGCCGACGCTCCAGGGCGGGCCGGCCGCGGCCGATGCGGCCCTCGCCGCGAAGGCGACCGCGATCGTGTGCCACAACGACATGCTGGCGATCGGGGTCCTCCGCCGGCTCGCCGGTCGCGGCGTCCGGGTGCCCGACGACGTCAGTGTCGTCGGCTTCGACGACATGTTCGGCGCCGACTTCTGCCAGCCGGCACTGACCACCCTCGCCGAGCGCACCGAGGACGCCGGGGCCTGTGCCATCGACCTCCTGCTGCGACCGGGTACGGCGGCGACGGTCGTCGTACCGACGCAGCTCAAGGTGCGCGACTCCACCGGGCCGCGGCCCGGGCGCCGGCCAGCACGCCGGCGTTAATCCATTGTGCGGCGGGGAAGTGCGACCTACCGTTGTCGCACACGGGAAAGGAGGTGGTCCGAAGAATGATTTCTCATCGGATGCGTGAGGTGGCTGCTCGCTAGCAGCCGTGCAGTTCGTACTCCTTCGGCTGCGACGCGAATCCAACAGCAGCCACCCGACCCGCAGGTGAGTCCGGATCATCCACCGGACGGGGCTCGTCCGAGCCACACCTGCGGGTCGCTGCGTTTTCACCGGCCCGCGACACTGCGAGGGACGAGCAGCGCCGCGGATCAGCCGGGGAGGTCGAGTAGGCCCGCGGCTGAGGGACGAAGCCGCGATGGCCGTATCGAGACCCGGTGTGGTGGTCTCGATACGCCGCTCGCTGGCGCTCGCGTGCTACTCGACCAGCGTCGAGCCAAGTGTCTGCCCGGTCACAGAAAGTTGCCGTCGTCAACCAAAAGTCATATGGTTGATCCATGTCAACTACTTCATCGGCCACCGCCGAACCGGGTCAGATGACCCACCGCGAGATCATGGAGGCCCTGACCGGGCTCCTCCTGGCGATGTTCGTGGCCATGCTCTCCAGCACCGTGGTCAGCAACGCGCTGCCCGCCATCGTGACCGACCTGCACGGCAGCCAGACCGGCTACACGTGGGTCGTCGTCGCCACCCTCCTCACGATGACCGCGACCACCCCGATCTGGGGCAAGCTGGCGGACCTCTTCAGCAAGAAGCTGCTGGTCCAGGCCGCGCTGGTCATCTTCTCCATCGGCTCCGTCGTCGCTGCGATGGCGCCGACCATGGGCGTGCTCATCGGCGCCCGCGCCTTCCAGGGCCTCGGCGTCGGCGGCCTGACCGCACTGGTCCAGGTCGTCATCGCCTCGATGGTCTCCCCGCGCGAGCGCGGCCGCTACAGCGGCTACATCGGTGCCGTCTTCGCCACCGCGACCGTGAGCGGCCCGCTCCTCGGCGGCCTCGTCGTCGACAGCCCGCTGGGCTGGCGCGGCTGCTTCATCATCGGCATCCCGGTCGCGGCGATCGCGTTCGTCGTGCTCCAGAAGACGCTGCACCTGCCGACCATCAAGCGCGACGTGAAGATCGACTACCTCGGCGCCACCCTGATCATGGGCGGCATCAGCCTCATCCTCGTGTGGGTCAGCCTGGCGGGCAACAACTTCGACTGGATCTCCGGTACGTCGGCCGCACTCGTCGTCGCGAGCGTCGCCCTCATCGCGGCGGCCCTGTGGGTGGAGGCCCGGGTCGCCACCGAGCCGGTCATCCCGCTGCGCCTCTTCCGCGACCGCACCACCGCCCTGGCCACCGCCGCCTCGGTGATGATCGGTGTCGCGATGTTCGGCGCGACGGTCTACCTGAGCCAGTACTTCCAGCTCGCTCGCGGCATGAGCCCGACCGAGGCCGGGCTGATGTCGATCGCGATGGTCGGCGGCCTGCTCGTCTCGAGCATCATCAGCGGCCGGATCATCACCCGCACCGGCCTGTGGAAGCGCTGGCTCGTCGGCGGCATGGTGTTCGTCATCGCCGGCATCGCCCTGCTCGGCACCATCGACGCCGAGACCCCGCTCGCCGTGGTCGGCGCCTACATGGCGCTCACCGGCATCGGGCTCGGCGCGACCATGCAGAACCTGGTCCTCTCCGTGCAGAACAACACCGCTCCGAAGGACCTCGGCGCCGCCAGCTCCGTCGTCGCGATGTTCCGCTCCATCGGTGGCTCCGCCGGTGTCGCCGCGCTCGGCGCGGTGCTCGCCCACCAGGTCACCGACGGCGTGAAGAACGGGCTCGCGACGCTCGTCGCCAGCGGCCAGGTCACCCAGGAGCAGCTCGCGCAGATGCAGCACTCGACCGGAGACATCCCCGACCTGGCGAGCCTCCCGGCGCCGATCCGTGCGCTCTACGAGGCGTCCTTCGGCGAGTCCGTCGGCCACCTGTTCATGGTCGCGGTGCCGTTCGCGGTCGTCGCCTTCGTCTGCATCCTGTTCATCAAGGAGGTCCCGCTGCGGACCTCGAACGGTCCCTCGGTCGCCGAGTCCGAGATCGAGGCGGGCGTGGTCGCCAGCGGCGAGGCCGTCGACTACCCGGCGTTCGACGTCGAGGGAACCGTCGAGGTCGACGAGGCCCGCGTGGGGGACCGGCGATGAAGGTCGCGGCCTCCCGGACCGACGCGCTGCGTGAGCTCGAGGGTGAGGTCGGCGTGCTGATCCGCCGGATCCGCAGGGTCATCGGTGAGCGGGCCCGGGCCGTGCACCCGGAGCTGCTGCCGGCGTCGTACCTCATGCTCGGCTACGTCCGCGACAACGGGCCGGTGCGGGCCTCGGCCATCGGCCAGGTCTTCGACATCGACAAGGGCGCGATCAGCCGGCAGGTCCAGCACCTGATCGACCTCGGCCTGCTCGACCGGTCGCCGGACCCGGACGACGGCCGGGCCACCCTGCTGACCGCGAGCGAGGACGCCGTGCGTCGGCTCGAGCAGGTCGCCGACGACCGGCGCGAGTACCTCGCCGACCGGCTCGGCGACTGGTCGGCCGAGGAGATGGCCGCCTTCACGGCCTCCCTGCGCCGCTACAACGACGCGCTCAACGAGCCCGGCGACCGCTGACCGGGCCGGTCAGCGGAGCCAGGCGGCGGTGTCGGGCGGCAGGACGCCGCCGGGGAGCGGTCCGCTGCTGATCAGGACCTCCCCGTCGGGCAGCGCGGCGGGGCGGTCGCCCGTGTTGACCACGACGGTGATGTCGCCGCGGCGGACGACGAGGACGTCGTCCTCCGCCACGGCCGTGGTCGCATCGCCGACCCCCTTGAAGACCGCGCGGCGTGCGGTCAGCGCCCGGCGGTAGAAGGCCAGCGTCGAACCCGGGTCGGCCGCCTGCGCCTCGACGGTCAGGTCTGCCCAGTCATCGGGCTGCGGGATCCACGGCTGGGTGCCGTCGGGACCCCCGAAGCCGTACGGCGGAGCCGAGCCCGACCACGGCAGCGGCACCCGGCACCCGTCGCGCCCCGGCTGGCCGGTGCGGAACCAGGACGGGTCCTGCCGCGCCTCGGGCGGCACGTCCACCTGCTCCAGGCCGAGCTCCTCGCCCTGGTAGAGGTAGGCCGAGCCGGGGAGCGCCAGCATGGCCAGCGTGGCGGCGCGGCCGCGGGCGATGCCGGCCGGCCCGCCGCCGTACCGGGTGGGGTGGCGGATGACGTCGTGGTTGGACAGCACCCAGGTCGGTGCGGCCTCCGCGGTGGCCACCGCCGCGATCGAGGAGGTGATCACCTCGGCGAAGTCCTTCGCCGACCACGGGGTGCCGAGCCAGCCGAAGTTGAAGGCCTGGTGGAGCTCGTCGGGACGGATGAACTCCGCCATCGACTCGGCGGTCTGGGTCCACGCCTCGGCGACGGCCATCCGGTCGCCGGGGTACTCCTCGAGCACCCTGCGCCAGCGGCGGTAGACGTCGTGGACCTCGGGCTGCTCCCACATCGGCTCGTCCCGCACGACCCGCTCGACCATCGACTCGGGCTCGCTCTTCTTCTTGCCCTTCGTCTTCTTCGGCAGGACCTGGTCGCGCAGCGAGGCCTCCTTGTAGAGCCCGTGCGCGACGTCGACGCGGAAGCCGTCGACCCCGCGGTCCAGCCAGAAGCGCAGCACGCCCTCGAACATGTCCCCGACCTCGGGGTTGCGCCAGTCGAGGTCGGGCTGGGTCGAGTCGAAGAGGTGCAGGTACCACTGCGCCTTCTGGGGCGAGCGCGTCTCCGCCGATGCGTCGGCAGCAAGCTGCTGGCGATCGGCTCCCGCCGCGCTGCCGCCCGGGCCCGGGCTGCCGTCGGCCTCCGTGACCCGCGTCCACGCCGAGCCCCCGAAGATCGAGCTCCAGTTGTTCGGCGGCTCGCTGCCGTCGGCCCCCTTGCCCTCGCGGAAGAGGTAGCGGGCGCGCTCGGGCGAGCCCGGCCCGGCGGCGAGGGCGGCCTGGAACCACACGTGCTGGTCGGAGGTGTGGTTGGGGACCAGGTCGACGATCACGCGCAGCCCGAGATCGTGTGCCGTGGCGAGCAGGGTGTCGAAGTCGGCGAGGTCGCCGAACAGGGGATCGACGTCGGAGTAGTCCGCGACGTCGTACCCGTGGTCCTTCTGGGGGGAGCGGTAGAACGGCGTGATCCACAGGGCGTCGACACCGAGGTCGCGCAGGTGGGGGAGTCGGGACGTGATGCCGGGCAGGTCGCCGACGCCGTCACCCCCGCCCTGGTCGGCGTCGGGCATCCCGTCGGCGAAGCTGCGGACGTAGACCTGGTAGACGACGGCGTCGTACCACCAGGGATGGCTGTTGGTCATCGGAAGTCCTCCGGGTCGATGGCGATCCAGACGTGCTCGGCGGTGGCGACGACGTCGTCGCCGGGGCCGTAGAGGGTGGCGGCGGTGAAGGTCTTGCGGCCGTCGAGGCGCCGCTGCTCGCCGACGACGACGTAGCGCTCCGAGGTGCGGGGCAGCCGGTGCACCTCGACCGTGATCCGGCCGAGCACCGACGGTCTGCCCTCCAGGTCGCTCGACCAGCCGCCGGTGCAGTCGAGGGCGGCCCAGGTGACCGGGACGGTGCTCTCGTACGGCGTCCAGGTGGCTGCCACCCGGTCCGTACCCACGGCTCCCGGGAAGATCCGCAGGCCGTCGCCCGGACGCCGGGCGGGCCCGCACACGAAGCAGCCCGGGAAGGGGTGGCTGCGGTGCCCGGCGAACGACGCCTCCGCCTGGGCGGCCTCCCGGGCCGGCGTGGGCGCCACCGGCACCGGCGGTTCCTCCGCGTACGCCGCCTCGGCGACGAGGCTCCCGTCGTGGCTGATCGTCGCGCCGTTGGCGGTCGCGGCCAGCGGCAGCGGCGTCTCCAGCGGCGGCGGCTGGCGCAGGGTGACGGTGACCGCGCGGCCCAGCGCCTGCCCGGGCAGCTGCGCGGCGAGGGCGCCCGCGACCCAGCCGCCGTTGCCGGAACGTGGCGGGCCGTTGAACCGGTGGGGAACGAGGAGCGTGGTCACGATCCCAAGACTGCCAGCCGCATAGGTAAGAATGGGCGAGTGAGCGACCTGATCGACACCACCGAGATGTACCTCCGCACGATCTACGAGCTGATCGAGGAGGGCATCGTCCCGCTGCGGGCCCGGATCGCCGAGCGCCTGCACCAGAGCGGTCCGACGGTGTCGCAGACGGTGGCCCGGATGGAGCGCGACGGCCTGCTGACCGTCGAGGGCGACCGCCACCTCGAGCTCACCGACGACGGTCGCCGGCTGGCGACGCGCGTCATGCGCAAGCACCGCCTCGCGGAGCGCCTGCTCGTCGACGTCATCGGCCTCGACTGGGAGCAGGTCCACGAGGAGGCGTGCCGCTGGGAGCACGTCATGTCGGAGACCGTCGAGCGCCGCCTGCTCGAGCTGCTCGACCACCCGACGGAGTCGCCCTACGGCAACCCGATCCCGGGCCTCGACGAGCTGGGCGAGGCCAAGCCGGTCCAGGACTTCATGGACGACGTCGAGCCCCTGTCGAAGGCGGCGTCGAAGGAGACCTCGCGCGCCCTGGTCCGCCGCATCTCCGAGGAGATGCAGAAGGACGAGGCGCTGATGAGCGCGATGCGTCGCGTGGGTGCGCTGCCCGACAAGACCATCACCATCCAGGCGACCGCCGACGGCGTGCTCGTGGGCTCCGGCGGCGAGACCGCGGAGATCTTCCCCGAGGCCGCCGACCACATCTTCGTCAAGCGCCTCTGACCGGCGCCAGCGGCGCCCAGGGCACGTCCTGGCTGCGTTGTCGTCGGTCGACGGCCCGCTTCGCTGGGAGGCCGCCTCCCTCCTCCGCCTTGCCAGCCCGCGCCCTGGACACCGCTGGCACTCGGTCAGGCCGACGGCACGCGCGACGGCGCCTCCCTCCGGCTCCGGGCCGGAGCCGTCCCGCGCTCGCCGGCTAGGCGCGTGCCGCCGCCAGGGCCGCCAGCCACTCGCTGGTCCCCGCCTCGACCTTGTACGACGCGAGGTCGTCGCCGCGGGTCACGCCCCGGTTGACGATGACCACCGGCGTGCCCTGCTGGGCGGCCCGGCGCACGAAGCGCAGCCCGCTCATCACGGTGAGGCTCGAGCCGGCGACGAGCAGGCAGCCGCCGGTGGTGGCCAGCTCCTCGACGGCGGCGTAGCAGCGCTCGACCCGTGGCTTCGGGACGTTCTCGCCGAAGAACACCACGTCGGGCTTGAGGACGCCGCCGCAGTCCGCGCACGGCGGGACGACGAAGCCGGCCGTGTCCTCGAGGTCGACGTCGCCGTCGGGCCGGACGGTGACGTCCGCGTGCGCCGCGGCCCAGCCGGGGTTGGCGTCCTCGAGTCGTTGCTGCAGCGCAGCGCGCGGCGTCGTACGACGGCAGGCGAGGCAGATGACGTCGGCGATCCGGCCGTGCAGGGCGACCGTGCGGGGAGTCCCGGCCGCCTCGTGGAGCCCGTCGACGTTCTGCGTGATCACCAGCCCGGCGCCGAGGGCGGCGACGGCACGGTGCCCGGCGTTGGGCTCGGCCTTCCTCATCCGGGACCAACCGAGGTGGCTGCGCGCCCAGTACCGCTGCTGCGCGGCGGGTCCCGACACGAACTCCTGGTAGGTCATCGGCATCCGCGCCGGCGCGCCCGGGCCGCGGTAGTCGGGGATGCCCGAGTCGGTCGACAGGCCGGCGCCGGTCAGCACGACCAGGGGCCCGGCCGCGCACCGTGCGAGGGCGGCGTCGCGGTGCCCGACCCACTGGCCGACGAGTGTCACCCCTTCAGGATACGAGCGGGACGAAGATGTAGCGGCCGTGCTCCTCGACCTCCGGGGTGGAGCCGGGGCGCCGGTGGATGCGCAGCATCCGGCCGCGGACCGGGCCCACGAGGGTCCCGTCGGGGGTGAGCTGCTCGACCAGCGGCACCGGGACGTGCTCGGCGTCCGCGGACACCAGGATGCGGTCGTACGGCGCCGCGTCGGGCCAGCCGAGGGTGCCCGGGAGGGCTTGGCGGAGCTCGATGTGCGGCGCACCCGGGACCGCCGCGAGGGCGCGGCGGCAGGCGGCCAGCACCTCGGGGATGATCTCGACGCCGGTGACGTGGCCGTCGGATCCGGTGAGGTGGGCGAGCAGGGCGGTGGTCCAGCCGGACCCGCAGCCCACGTCGAGCACCCGGTCGCCGGGGCGGACCGCGAGGAGCTCGAGCATGGCGCGCACCGTCGACGGCTGGGAGTTCGTGACGTCGTACCCGATCGGCAGGGCGCGGTCGACGCCGGCGAACCGCTGCTGGTCCGGCGGCAGGAAGGGCGCACGGGGGACCGCCGCGAACGCGGCGGCGACGCGGGGATCGCGGGGGCCTCGGGGATCAGCCGTAGCGGAGCCGCGCACGCTCGCGGGCCTTCTCGGCCTCGACCTCCCGGTTCTTCGGCGGCGCCGTCGTCACCAGCTCGTCGAGGAGGTGCTGGGTGATGTGGGCGATCTCGTGGACCGCCGCGTCGAACGCGGCCTGGTTGGCCTGGCTCGGCTTGGTCGTCCCGCTCACCTTGCGCACGAACTGCAGTGCGGCTGCGGTCACCTCGTCGGTGGTCGCCGGCGGCTCGAAGTTGTTGAGCGGACGGATGTTGCGGCACATGCCTCCACGGTACGCCGGAGGCGAGGGCCCGTCAGTCGGCCCGAGCGACCTCGACAGAGCTCCACAGGGCCCGGACCGAGCCGGGGAGCGTCGCGGTGGCGAACACGACCGCCCCGCCCAGGAGCCACCACCCCCCTGCGCCGCCGATCACGGTGGGGTCGTCGTACTCGTTCCACTCGGTGGCCAGCTCCGTGAGCCGGTGGGCGTTGAAGGCCATCACGGTCGCCCCGAGCAGCAGCACCAGCGCGGAGATGCGGGCCACGGCCGTGCCGGTGCGGCCGATGCCGCCGCCGAACATCAGGGCCGCCGACCACGCGGCCACGAGCGCGGCGATCGTCACGACGAGGAGGAGCAGGGCCTGCAGCACGGTGTCGGCGCCGCCGCCGTCGGTGAAGCCGTGGTCGATGCCCTCCTGCCAGAGGGTGCCGACGCCCTCGTGGGTGCGGCGGTCGGGATCGGACTCGATGGTGACCAGGGGGAGCACCAGGCCGAGCGCGAGCAGCAGCAGGGTCGCGGTCGCGAGGACCGAGGTGAGTGCCTTGCGGACCTGCTCGACGGAGTCGTGCGTCGACATGAGGTGCCTCCCGGGATCGATGTCGCCCGGGAGGCTACCCTGCCCCGGCTGCCCGTCAGGACAGCTCGAAGAACTGCGCCTTGTCGCCGGTGACGAGCACGACGCGCCCGTCGGGGAGGGGGACGGCGCGCACGTCGTCCACGTCGTCGCCGTACTCGACCTGGACCAGGCGCTGCTGGAGCCTGCCGTCGGTGAGGTGGACGACGGAGACGAAGCCGACCCGGGTGCGGGCGGACTTCTCGAGCACCGTGATGACGGTCCGCTCGTCCGGCAGCCAGGTGAACGCGCGCGGGTCGGCGCCGGCCAGCGCCCGGTAGGACCGCCCGTAGTCGTGCACGTCGAGGCGCTTCACCCTGCTCACGTCGCGGACGTCGAAGAGGCCGATCTGCGCCCCCCAGCCGCCCTTGCCGTCGGGGCCCTCGCCGAGGCCGATCATCCGCCAGCTGCCGAGCGGGTGGAGGTACGTCGAGAAGCCGGGCACCTTCAGCTTGCCGCGCCGCTTCGGCTTCGCCGTGTCGGTGAGGTCGACGGCGTACATC